>JBPCWM010000001.1:0-9398 GCA_051009515.1 Rhizobiaceae bacterium
ACCGGCAAAATCAATTCCGGGAACCATGGGCCAGTGACGCACTACGGGAGATTTACCGGTGATGGCGAGACCATCCTTGTAGTTGACCGTTGTGGCTTCCACGGCCACCGTGACATCTCCTTCCATCAAATCCGCATCATCTATCTCGGTAAGAGTGACGGATTGCTTTTTGTCTTCATCCCGCGAGATGAGAATGGCTTTGAATTTTGACATGAGAAATTCCCAAATTATGAATCGATGCTTTTTTGCTGCGATTTCTTGCGCCATGCAAGCAGTTCTTCAACAATTATGGCGATGGCACCCAGGGTAATAAAACTGTCGGCCACATTGAACACTGCAAAGGCCCACGTCTCGGTGTGAACGAGAAAAAAGTCTATCACATGCCCTTGTGTGCCTCTGTCAATAAGATTGCCAAGAGCACCTGCCACCACCAGCGCAAAACCAAGCGACGCCAATTGTTGATCATCAGGTACCCGACGCCACAGATAGATCATGAAGCAGGTAATCAAAAGGGTCAGCACCACCAGTCCCCAACTGCCAAATCCGGATAGAAACGAGAATGCAACACCGGTATTATAGGTCAGATAGAGCGAGAAAAAGGGAACTATTTCGACGGTCTCATGAAACGGCAAATTGGTTTGCGCCAGCCATTTGGTCAACTGATCAATTGCAATCAGTACCAATACCAGCAACACCAGAGCTTTCTTCATTTTCACGCTCCAATTTCTGCAAGACTGTGACGCCTCGCTTCAAACAATATGATTCCAGTCGCAACAGCAAGATTTAGGGAATCGGCTGCACCACTCATCGAGATCAACACCACATTGTCACAAGCGTTGATCAGTTCATTGGTCATGCCCTGCTGTTCATTGCCCATTACAATCAGCTGTGGCTTGGTGGAATAGTCAATTGAACGATGATCCACAGCTCCCTTCAGATGGGTTCCTGTTACTATGCCGCCATCGGCTCGCCATTGGTTCGTAAAGTCTATGAACTCAGCTTCCGTTGCCTTGACAAGCGCCACATGAAATAGGGAGCCCATCGTTGCGCGAACGGCCTCCAGTGCAAACGGGTCGGTTGAGTCACCCACCAAAACAACCCCCTTTACCCCCAATGCGTCAACGGTTCGAACAATGGTGCCCAGATTGCCGGGGTCGCGAACACGGTCCAGGGCCACCCAACACTCATCCTGCCGTGCAACCACTGAGGTCAACGGCGACACGGCCTGTTCAATAACGGCCACCACGGTCTGAGGATTATCTTTGCGGGTGATGGAAGTCAGAAGTTTGTCATTGGTGACGAGAATATCACCGCCAAGAGCACGGACCTTGGCCGCAAGATCTGCGATCTGGTCACCCTTACCGTGTTCACGAGCGTCCCTGCGGCTATGCAGCAAAGTGCGAATGGTCCACCCCTGTTGCAGCGCATCGGTAACCAGTTTTTGACCTTCTGCGAGAAACACACCTTCACGCTCTCTATTTTTCTTCATCGCCAGCGCTTTGATCGATTTTATGCGCGGATTGGAGGGAGAAGTGATTTCCTCTACACGCCCGGCTTTGGGAGTGGGCGCATTCATAATGTGCATTCCGCAGACATGTATCTGGAGAACATGGACGTGGACAGCGATCGCCCGCCATGTTCCTGCCGCAAGACCAATTCGCCTGATTCAATACGACCATCCAAACCGGCGAACACTTCCTGCATGATCTCATGAATCGCAAAATGGGAGGCACGGATCGCATATGACGTGAGTACAGTCATAAGCGGTTGCTTCGATTGCAAGGCGCGGATTAAATCTAGCATGTGCGGCAGGTTTTCAAACAATTGCCAGGTTTCACCCTTGGGCCCCCGGCCATAGGCTGGCGGGTCCAGCAAAATAACATCATAACTTTGGCCGCGCCGTTCCTCGCGCATACAAAACTTGACCGCATCATCACAAATCCACCGGATTGGTTTATCTATCAATCCAGCCACTTCCTGATTTTCTCGCGCCCAGCCGATAGCCTTTTTTGATGCATCCACATGCGTGACTTCCGCACCCGCCCGTGCTGCGACAAGCGAGGCCAGGCCCGTATAACCGAAAAGGTTAAGCATGCGCACTGGACGTCCAGCCCCGGCAATCACCTTTTGCAATGCATCCCAATGTACAGCCTGTTCTGGAAAAACACCCGTATGTCGAAAAGATGTGAACCGTCCCAGATAGGAAAGCCTATCAAATGCCAGGAGCCAGGTTTCAGCCAACGGGTGTTTCGGATAACGCCAACGCCCCTGTCCTTCCTCGTCAATTGCACCGGTAAAAATCGCATCCGCTTTTTCCCATTGGGCCACATCCAAAACTGGTTGCCAAATCGCCTGCCCCTCTGGCCGGCGAATAGTCAAATCCCCGTACCGCTCAAGCTTTTCGCCGTTGCCACTATCCAACAGGGCATAATCAGAATTAGGCAAGGCTTCCAACACCAGTCCGGTCCGCTCGCTCAACCGCGCTCCACTATACTTTCGACGCGGCGGCGGCGAGGACAAGGATGATGGCTGAGGTAAAGCCTTTGCCACTTTCGGTTTATGGTGTGAAATGCCACCCTGATCTGCCGATGCCTGCCCACGCCTTGGAGTGGACATTCGACCTGAACGCTTGTTTGATTTGTAACCCGGTTTTGCCATGTCACTGGCTTTACCCGTTTGCATCGCATCCGCAAAGCATGAATGTGACGGAATCATCTTGTTGGGCTTGAATTGGCCTGTTAGGTCAATGTGAAATAGCATTTTTGGAGTTCGACCCATGGAAATGACAGGAAGTCACCTGATTCCCGCATCGAGAGAAACAGTATGGAACGCACTCAATGACCCCGACGTATTACGAGCCTGCATTCCCGGTTGTAAAGAACTGGAAAAAACCTCCGATACCGAGATGACAGCCACTGTGGTTGCCAAGGTCGGGCCGGTCAAGGCCACGTTCAAGGGCGACGTCACTCTTGAAAATCTCGACCCGCCAACAAGCTACTCGATTGTCGGTGAGGGAAAAGGAGGAATAGCCGGCTTCGCCAAAGGTGGCGCCAATGTAACTCTGACAGATGCGGATGGCGGTACCCAGCTGGACTATGAAGTTGATGCCAAGGTCGGCGGCAAACTGGCCGCACTGGGTTCACGTCTGATCGACTCCACAGCTAAAAAACTGGCCGGAGACTTCTTTAAGAATTTTTCTGAGCACGTGGCTGCCAGTTAGAGTCGATACTTCGCGGATTATCTGCCTATGCAGCCTTTGACGGCGGAGCCAGTCCAAGAGCGGTGAGCGCTTTTTGTTCATCGCTTGGTGTCTCTTCAAGAGCATCGGCACGTTCAGCCTGCTTGTTGGCTTCACTTGTCATTTTATCGGCTTGTTGTTTTTGCTGACGCGCCTGTTTGCGGTGCCGGGCCTGAGTTAACCAGGTTGCAAAACTACCAAGCAGCATCCCCACAAACAAGGTAGCAAACAGCAATGCAAACAGGGGAAGGCTGAACGAATAAAGCGGAGCATCTCCAACCTGGGGTGGAATTGAAACCGTAATCATCTGCCGATTGGCAACGGCCAATGCCACAACAATTATGCCGATTGGAACAAATATCAGTAATCCTACCAAGCGTTTCATTTGTTCAGGTCTTTCAATTCAGCATTACCAAGGTATTCCGGCCATTTGACATTTACCCTTGTCGGTCCCCGTTCGCTCCGCAATAGATCATACGGGGAGGGATGGCAGGCAAACTTCAGTCACGCGCACCATCTCAGCTGGTGGCATTTAGCCTGTCACGCAGGTCTTTTCCAGTCTTGAAAAATGGAACCCACTTTTCTTCTACCTCCACCCGTTCACCCGTGCGCGGGTTGCGACCGATGCGGGCCCCTCGGTTTTTGACGGAAAATGCACCGAACCCGCGAAGTTCAACCCGATCTCCGCGCGCAAGCGCTTCAGTGATCTCATTAAGTATCGCATTCACGATCACCTCTACATCGCGCTGATAAAGATGCGGGTTTTGTTCCGCTATGGTTTGCACCAGGCTGGACTTGATCATTGTGAACTCTCCTCTCCGTGATGCCCCTACCGACCAGTTTTTAAAAACTGCTATTCGATCGGCAGCTCCAATATGGACTGCCCCTTCAAATCGTGGCATCGATCTTCAATTGTTAATGACTGCACATGTTGCGTGTCAATTCTTCCTGCAACTATTTGTGCCAAATCGACAATAAACCTTCAAGAAACAGGCGTTTAGGAACGATTGCGGGCAGGTCATCGGGAGACATCCGCGAAATTGCCGAGAAATCGCCATCCGTAATCATCTGCTTCAAAGCCTGAATGGACAGTATGCCCTGTTGCTTAACAACAGGATTCCAGTCCTGAACCTTGATTTTCTCGTCCAGCTCTTGCTTCTTGATCAACCAATCCTTGGCAACATCTTCACCGCCAAGCGCATCAATCAGCTTCTCATTGAGGCTCCTTTGGCCTGAAAACACACGCCCGTCAGCAAGCTTCAAAACTTCGCCGCGCGACAGAGGACGACGTTCTTCAACCAAATCGACAAACCAGTTGTAGCTGTCCATAATCAGCTCTTCGATCACGGCCTCGGCCCCAGGAGGAGGTTCGTGAAATGGTGAAGGCTCCGCTTTTAGCGGGGATGACTTGATCTCTTCAATCGATACACCAATATTTTCCAGCAATTTTGAAGCTTGCGGATACTGAAATATCACCCCGATCGATCCCACAATCGAGGAACGACGGGCAACGATATGGTCCGAAGCGGAGGCAATCATATAACCTGCTGACGCTGCAAGTGTCTTAATGCTGGCCGCAACCGGCTTGCGAGCCGCGACTTCTCGCAGCGCTTCATAGATGGCTTCGCCACCCGCTGTCGTGCCACCGGGGGAATTGACCGAAATCAAAACGGCTTTCACGTCCTTGTCGTCCTTGATTTTCTCCAACATGGTCAAAAGTGCGCGGTTTTCATAAATGGTGCCAGATATAGTGACGCGCGCTATGTGAGGTCCGGGCTTGCCCAAACCGTTAAATGCGCCGCTGGCAGACAATATGGCAATCACGGCGATGCTCAGCACAAGCAAAGCTGAAACACGCCAGAAAGTGACTTTTTTGCGCAAATTGCGTCGGTCCAGAATTGCGTCAACATCAAGCGCCATCAGGGGTGTTCCATTCTTTCAAGTTGTTCAGCCCAATTGAGGCTCTGCCTTGCCATTTAGATCATGAGATATGCTCACGGCGTGAATGTGGCAAGTGTGACGCAGGACATCGGGGAAAATTGTTGAACCAAACATGAAAAATGCCGGTGCCGTGGATGCACCGGCATTCTAACTGTCCTGGTTTTGTGATCTGAGGCTTCAGCTCAACCAAACCAGCCCTTTATCTTGCCCCAGACCGACTGTTCCGGTGCTGCCTCTGCAGATCCCTTTACCGGGTCCGCGCCGTCGATTTCCGGCAGGTCTTCGCCTTCAAAATGTTCCTCGTCGGCAGTGACATGGGATTTCTTTACCACTTCATCGGTTACAACCGACTTGAAACTGCCAAGCTTTTCCAAGGTAGCTGGACCAACCATTCCATCTGCGGCAAGGCCGTTGGCCTTTTGAAACTCCATAACGGCTTTTTTGGTACCAGCACCAAAGCGGCCATCGGCATCAATACCAAGATCCTGTTGCACTTTTTTTACCGTCGTACCGCGTGAGCCAACACGCAACAAAACAAGCTCATAAAGACCCATCGCCGCAAACGTATCCGGGCCAGCAATACCATCAGCAGATAGTCCGTTAGCCGTTTGATAGTCCCGCACAGCTTTCTCGGTGCCCGGTCCAAATGCTCCATCGGCATCAATGCCCAATGCTTCTTGCAACCTTTTAACAGGAGCGCCCTTCAGGCCTCTTTTCAAGATTGACATACGGTATTCCTCCTTGCGTGGGCCAATATAAATAAACGTGCCAGATTCTTGCCCAAACTGCGCCCGACACCGCGCATTGTCCTTACATGATCTCATGACAGGCAAGTTACAAGATGCAGTGCAATCAGACATTGCTCTTTTGGGGTTGGCTGTCTTAAATAGTTTCGATTTTTCCTGAGCAATGATGCAAAAAATGAAATTTACCGGAACTGCCTCCTATGTTGCTGGACCCGACCTGACGACCGCCGTCAATGCGGCCATTACCCTGGAACGCCCACTGCTGGTCAAAGGCGAGCCTGGCACAGGCAAAACCGAACTGGCCAGGCAGATTGCTGACTCGCTTGATCTGCCTATGCTCGAATGGAACATCAAATCCACCACCAAGGCACAACAGGGACTTTACGAATATGATGCCGTGTCGCGTCTGCGCGACAGCCAGCTCGGTGAATCCCGTGTCCATGATATTGCCAATTACATCAAGAAGGGCAAATTGTGGGAAGCCTTTGAGGCAGATCGCAAGGTCGTGTTGTTGATCGATGAAATCGACAAGGCCGATATCGAATTCCCCAACGACTTGCTGCAGGAACTCGATAAGATGGAGTTTTACTGCTACGAGCTCGACAAGACGATCAAGGCAAGGCACCGCCCGATTGTTATCATCACTTCAAATAATGAGAAGGAATTGCCTGATGCCTTTCTGCGCAGGTGTTTCTTTCACTACATTGCTTTTCCCGACGCCGAGGTGCTCAACAAGATTGTTGATGTCCACTACCCGGGCATCAAACAGCGCCTTGTGCGCGAGGCACTGGTTCAATTCTACGAAGTGCGAGAGACACCGGGACTCAAAAAGAAGCCCAGTACGTCTGAAGCCCTGGACTGGATCAGGCTGCTGGTTGCTGATGATGTTGACCCGGAAACCCTGCGCGACAAGGCAACCAATGCCCTTCCCAAACTTCACGGTGCTCTATTGAAGAACGAGCAGGACGTTCACCTCTTTGAAAGATTGGCCTTCCTGGCTCGTTCACAGGGTGGCGGCAGCGGACCACGAGGCTAGAGTTCGTCCGTTGTTGCGCAAGATCAGGTCCAGCCCCCGTCGATAATGTAGCTTTGATTTGTGCATGCTGCAGATTCATCGCTGGCAAAAAACAGAACAGGCCGCGCAATGTCCTCTGGCGCCAGAAACCGTTTCAGGCACTGGTTCTTGTAGATATCCGCCTCTCCTTCCGGCGTCAGCCAGAGGTCTTTTTGACGTTGCGTCATGATCCAGCCGGGCGCTATCGAATTCACACGAATATTAAATTCACCCAAATCTCTGGCAAGTGAACGGGTAAGACCCAACACAGCCGACTTGGCCGCGGTGTAGCAGGCCATGCCTCCATTGCCGATCATCCAGGAGGTAGATCCCATATTGATGATCGACCCACCACCCAGTTGCTTCATGTCATTGACAACCGCCTGACTGGCAAAAAACTGGTGCTTTAAATTGATGGCAATACGCTCATCCCAATATTCGGGCGTTACATCTTCCAGCTTGTGACGCTGGTCGTGGGCCGCGTTATTTACCAGCACTCCAATGGCACCGAGTTCGTTACGAATTTCGGCAATCGCTTGTTGTAATGCAGCCGTATCAGTCACATCGCAACGCACATATTTTGCAATCAACTCTTCCGCATTCAGTTGACTGGTCAGCGCCTGTGATGGCTCGTCGGAAATGTCGAGAAAACCGACTTTCGCACCCTGTCGAGCAAAATGTGTGGTGATCGACGCGCCAATGCCACTGCCACCGCCCGACACGATCACAGTTTTCCCAGCAAGACTGGGATATGTTGCTATTGCAGTCATCAGTGCATCCTATTTGGTTCCATACATACGATCACCGGCGTCGCCCAGACCTGGTACAATATAGCCGTTTTCATTGAGATGACTGTCAAGGGCGGCCGTAAAAATCGGCACGTCTGGGTGAGCCTCCTGAAAGGCTGCAATACCTTCCGGAGCTGCCAACAGACACAAGAAACGCAGGTTCTTGGCACCACTGCGTTTTAGTTTGTCCACAGCAAGAGAGGCTGAATTTGCAGTTGCAAGCATTGGATCAACGGCAATCACCACGCGATCCTCCAGATCACTTGGTGCCTTGTAATAATATTCAACCGCCTCCAGAGTTTGATGATCGCGATAAAGACCCACATGAGCAACTCGAGCGGATGGGACCAAATCGAGCATTCCTTCCAACAGACCATTGCCGGCCCGCAAGATTGACGCAAAGACAAGCTTCTTGCCTTTCAGAACCGGTGCATCCATCTGTTCCATCGGTGTTTCGATAGATTTATGAGTCAATTCAAGGTCGCGCGTGACCTCGTAGCATAGCAAAAGTGAGATCTCACGCAGCAACCGGCGAAAACTCGCCGTTGACGTTTCCTTGTCTCGCATAATGGAGAGCTTGTGCTGTACGAGCGGGTGGGTAACCACGGTTACGTCTGCCATGGAAGATACTCCTGAACTTTATGTCATGGATTTCAACTTAAACTGCAGCGCCGTGCAGACAAGTGTCCGATCCGTATGAAATTGGGTTCAAAGCGAATTATCCAGCCGTTTCATGAGTTGTGCGCGGGTCTTTTGATCAACAAAGGCACAATCCAGAGCGGTATGTGTGCATTGATGCAGCATATGATCATCAAATCCGAAATTTTCGGCTGCCACCTGATATTCGCGTTCAAGGGTCGAATTGAAAAACGGAGGGTCGTCCGAATTCAGTGTGATCCGGACACCGGCATCATAGAGCTTTCGAAGTGGATGGTTTTCGAACCCGTCAAATACCTCAAGGGCAATATTTGAAACCGGGCAGACTTCAAGTACAATTCCCTCGTGCAACAACCGTTCCACCAAAACAGGGTCCTCTATTGCTCGAACACCATGTCCAATACGCGTTACATTGAGATGGTCCAGCGCCTCCTGTACACTGTCTGCCCCGCCAAATTCACCAGCGTGGGATGTCAGTCCGAGCCCTGCATCGCCGGCTATTGCAAAAGCTGTTGAGAAATCTTCTGTCGTGAAGGACCGCTCATCCCCGCCCATACCAAACCCGGTCACCATCGGATGCGGGTTTTTCGCGATCAATGTTGCCACATTCTCGGCCGCTTCCGGCCCGAGATGGCGCACACATGTCATGATAATGCGGCCTTCAATTCCGTATTCATCCGAAGCATCATTTATACCATCGGATATGGCCGTAATCAGGTCTTCATAGTCCAGTCCCATAAGTGCGGCGTGGTCTGAGGAACCAAAGACTTCCCCATAGATCGCTCCCTGTGCTGCCAATCTTGAAAAATGGTCATAGGCCAGCAAGCGATAATCCTCCGGCTGCCGGAAAACAGAAGCCGCCGTGTCATAGGTTGCAAGAAAGCTGGTAAAATCGTGCCAGACATAGCGCCCATCTCTTATTACGTTGTTCATGTCGACACCGTATTTACCGGCCAGCCGCTTCACCAACTGTG
>JBPCWM010000002.1:0-3934 GCA_051009515.1 Rhizobiaceae bacterium
CCGGGGTTCAGGAAATTCTCGACTATGGCATTTACGGCTTTGCCCTGAGCCGTTTTGCAGGCGTCTGGGTTGGCCTGAAGACAATGAAGGACACCATTGAAGTAACGTCGGTGGTTGATGGTCGCCCTGACAGAATGCAGTTGGTGCTGCCGGAATTCGACATGCCCGAAGGCGGCTTGAACATTCGGATGGGTGATACTCCGCATCTGCAGGAAGCGCGGGTCATCGATTTCAAGCGTTTCGCGGCTGAAACCTTTTCGCACGCGAACAAAATGGACAAACGGGTTTGGGGCAAATCTGGTGCCAAGATTGGCATCGTGGCCGCCGGAAAGAACTGGCTGGATCTCGTTCATTCAATGTCTCTCTTAAACATTGACGAGCTTGAGGCCGAAAGGCTGGGTATCACGACATATAAGGTTGGCCAGACTTTCCCGTTAGATATGAAAGGGTTCCATGATTGGGCTGAAGGTCTGGACCTGATTATTATTGTCGAAGAAAAGCGCAAGCTGATCGAGGTTCAGGTAAAGGAAGCCATATTTGATGATCGGCGGGGGCGTCGTGTTTATGGCTGGTACAAGGGTGGCGCAGGTACAATGCACCGCGAAGAACTGTTCCCGACGCGTGGCGCATTGGACCCGGTTATGATTGCCGAAAAACTGGGTGCAATCCTGATAGAAGAAGGACGCGATACCGAAGGCGTACGCGCAGGTCTTGGCAAGCTGGAAGACGCAAGACGAGCGGACAACGCGCAGGAAATAGCAACGCGCCTGCCATATTTCTGTTCAGGTTGCCCACACAACTCGTCAACAAAAGTGCCTGATGGCAGCAGGGCTTATGCCGGTATCGGCTGTCACCACATGGTGCAATGGATGGACCGCAACACGGCTGGGTTCACGCAGATGGGGGGCGAAGGTGCAAACTGGGTAGGCGAAGCCCCGTTTTCAAAAACCAAGCACGTTTTCCAGAACCTTGGTGACGGCACCTATAATCACTCTGGTGTTCAGGCTATCCGGGCCGCATTGGCGGCAAAAACAAACATTACCTTTAAAATCCTTTTCAATGATGCTGTCGCAATGACCGGCGGACAGGAAAACGAAGGCGATCTGACATCCGAACGGATTGTAAACGAAATCAAGGCTATGGGCGTCAAGCACGTCGCTGTCGTTTATGACGAAAAAGAAGACGTGAACTTTAAAGCGCTGCCAACGGATGTTGAAACATTTGAGCGTGCTGAACTTTTGAACGTTCAAAAAAAGTGCCGCGAAATCGAGGGCGTTTCGGCAATCGTTTACATTCAAACCTGCGCAGCCGAAAAACGCCGCCGTCGCAAGCGGGGAACATTTCCCGATCCCGATAAACGGGTATTTATCAACATGGACATCTGCGAAGGCTGCGGTGATTGTGGGGTACAGTCAAACTGTGTGTCCATAGTTCCCAAGGAAACAGAGCTGGGACGAAAGCGGGCAATTGATCAATCCAGCTGCAACAAGGACTTTTCTTGCCTTCAAGGGATGTGCCCATCATTTGTAACACTCGAAGGTGCCAAGATCCGCAAGGAAGCGACTACAGAGATTGAGCTGCCGCACCTGCCTGCGCCAGAGCTTCCAAGGATTAATGGAACGCACAATGTGGTTATAACCGGCGTTGGTGGGACCGGAGTGGTGACCATTGGTGCAATCTTGGCGCAGGCCGCTCAGATCGATGGCAAAGGCGCGGGAATGATGGAAATGGCAGGCCTTGCGCAAAAAGGCGGTGCTGTCCACATTCATTGTCGCCTGGCGAACCGACCGGAAGATATCAGCGCCATCAGAGTAGCCACCGGAGAAGCTCATGCGCTGATAGGCGGTGATCTGGTTGTGTCTGCGGGTGCCAAAACCTTGGGTCTGACGCAGTCCGGAAAAACCGGAGCGGTCGTAAACAGCCACGAAATCATCACGGGTGATTTCACGCGGGACACAGAGTTTCATATTCCAAGCGACCAGTTGGAATTAGCCCTGCATGCAAGATTGAAGGAAGGTGTCAGCCTATTCGATGCGACAGAGCTGTCACGCGCCGTCATGGGCGACTCTATTTTCTCTAACATGATGGTCTTTGGCGCGGTTTGGCAACGTGGATTGCTGCCAGTCAGTTACCAGGCGATATTGGAGGCTATCGAACTGAATGGCGCGGCGGTAGACAGAAACAAACGCGCATTTGAAATTGGGCGATATGCCGTTTTGCACCCCGAAGAAGTATCAGGCATCCTGAAACCTTCTGTAGTGGAGCTGCCAAAATCCTTGGACGAGAAGATCGCGTTTCGGGCAGATCATTTGATTGCGTATCAAGGCAAGAGGTTGGCACGACGCTATCTGAAACTAGTAGATGCCATCGAAGATGCTGACGTTAAAGAAGCCATCGCAATGGGTTATCATAAGCTTCTATCCTATAAAGACGAATACGAAGTGGCCCGCCTGATGTTGAGCAGCCGCGAAAAAGCCGAATCCGAGTTTGATGGCGAATTCAAAATGACTTTTCACCTTGCGCCACCATTGCTGGGCGGAAAGGGACCCGATGGCCGGCCAAAAAAACGTCAATATGGCGAGTGGATGCTTGGCCCACTTAAATTCATGTCCAGAATGAAGGTTGTACGCGGTACGCCGTTGGATGTATTTGGTTACACCAAAGAGCGGCGAATGGAGCGAGCGCTAATTCGGCAGTTTGAAAGGGACATGAAAGAGGTTTTGCCTCAGCTCTCCTTGGATACAAGAGACGCGGTTATCGCGCTGGCCAAGCTGCCATTGGAGATTCGAGGGTATGGTACAGTCATGGAAGCGAACGAAGTCAAAGCGGCGAAACGCAGAGAGGAATTGTTGTCGGTTATCCGCGACGGTGGTCCTGAATATAAAGCCGCCGCAGAGTAGACTGTCATCCGATAGTCACGATTTATAGGCAAGACTGCCTGGCACACCTATTTGTCAGGTATCTGAACGGAGTTTCCAAATGCCATCGCGTCGGCACGTTGCCCGTGACATCTCATATGCATATTCGGCCGAGACCAAGGGCGGCCGCATGGTCATCAAGTTGATGGAAAACACCACCGGCCGGTTGCGCCTTATTAAACGCGCGGACGGTTACGAGGCAGAGGTGGCGAATGGCCGCGACTTCTGGTCGGTTATGGTCGAAAGATATGGGCTGTCGCTGGATGTATCGGGCGGTTCATTGTCTAACATCCCAAAGGATGGCCCGCTAATTCTGATCGCCAACCATCCGTATGGAATTTTGGATGGGATGATGTTGGGGCATATCCTGTCCCAGACGCGTGGGGATTTTCGCATACTGGCCAACCGCGTTTTTCGAAAAGCCGAGGATTTGAACGAGATCATCCTTCCAGTTTCATTTGATGCCTCAAAAGAAGCGATGAAACTGAACCTGGAGACCAGAAAAACCGCCTTGAGCTACCTCGGCCAAGGTGGCGCGATCGGAATATTTCCGGGTGGTACGGTCAGTACAGGCGTTCACCCATTTTCACACCCCATGGATCCAGGCTGGCGCGGCTTTACTGCGCGCATGGTGGCTAAATCCAATGCAACCGTTGTGCCTGTGTTTTTTGATGGTCATACCTCTCGTCTGTTTCAGATAGCCAGCCACCTGCACAACACTTTGCGGATGGGGCTGTTGATCAAGGAATTCAAAAAGCGTGTAGACACCCCAGTCAAAGTGGTGATCGGAGAGCCAATAGGTCGTGACGTATTGGACCCGCTGGCAAAGGATACACGCAAGATGATGGATTTCTTGCGCAAAGCCACGTATGAGCTGTCTCCGAAGCCGCTAAAGTCATATGACTACGGCTATGAATTCGAGGAACGGCATCGCGCCTGAAGGGGCAAATGGCAGTAGGCATCTTTGATTCCGGGTTGGGCGGCTTGACCGTCCTGAACGCCGCGCAGAAACGTCT
>JBPCWM010000003.1:0-7665 GCA_051009515.1 Rhizobiaceae bacterium
CCATAAATGCTGTGCAGCGCTGAATGTATAGATCCACTAGCGTTTGGCTCGATGCGAGATGCAGATGTTGTTTGAAAGCATCATGGGCGTCGTTCCACTTTCTGTCGCAATAAAGTTCATAACAATCCTGCCATGCCTCGGCCTCCGCTTGCAGGTTTTCATCAACCGGAAACGTACCTTTGGGGTCCAGTTCGCCCAACAACTCATAGAGACGAACAGGCTTAGTTGTACCTGCTGGTGACACACGATCGATTTCGCGGAAACGGAACAAATGCGAAGTTCGTTCCACAACCTGCTCTGTTACCAGTGCATTCAGGCCGTAGACCTTGCCGAGACTTTCCACTCTGGACGCCAGATTAACGGCCGCACCCAAAACCGTATATTGCATGCGTGATTGTGACCCCACATTGCCGACCACCACTTCATCGCGATGCAGGCCAAATCGCGTATTAAGAGGAACCAGCGGTGAAGACGTATCTGAAGCGTTTATCTTTGCTTCTGCATGGCGACAGGCCAGAACCGCACGACATGCATGTTCGCAATGGTTGTCATCTTCAGCAGGGGCGTTCCACAGCGCCATGATGGCGTCACCAATATATTTGTCGACAGTGCCTCCATGAGCTGTAATCTGAGCCTCCATCACTTCAAAATAATGGGACAGCGCCGGCATCAGTTTTTCTGGTTCGAGATCTTCCGTTCTGCTGGTAAAGCTGGTCAGATCGGAAAACATGATCGTAACATCGCGGGAAACACCGCCAACCTTAACTTCCTCTCCAGTCGATATTATGGAGCGGACAAGGTCCGTTGGTACATAGGCGCCAAAGCTTCGCAAGCCAGACTTCATGCTGGCCATGGCTTGGCTAAGGTCGGAAATCTCACGAATTGACGATTGCAGGGGAGGGCCACTCTCAAGGTCAAATCCTCTGATCCGGCGAGCTTCTCCGGCCAGTTTGCGCAGTTTATTGCTCAACAATCTGGCCACCAGAACAGTGATCAAGATCGCAATCAACAGCACAATGGCACTGATTTTTAAAACGTCTCTGGTGGTGCTTTTGATGGCTCCAACGAATTCGTCCTCTGGAACGGCAAATCCCAAAAGCGGTTTCGCTCCGAACATTTCTGGAATCGGGGCGACAGACGCAATATAGTTTTGCTGATCTCCTGCTACGGAAAAGCGAAAAAATTCCTGGCGATTGTTTGTCCAGTGAGACATTGCTGCAGCAACCACGCTGTTGTCGATTCGTGCCTCCTGACCTGCGCGGGGCGTCAGGAAACGCGACCGCTTCTGTGAGGATCGAGTATTTGTGTAAGAGATCAACTGGTCTTCGCGATTCAGGAGAAACACCAGACCCTCATCCCCGATGCGAATATCTTCGAGAATTCCAGCCAGCGCGGTCATGGTAATGTCGGCCCCGGCAACACCAATCGCATTGCCGTATTGATCGACAATCTTTTGCGCAAATGTGATGCCAGGCCTCCCTGTACTTTCAAAACGATAGAGCTGTGTGACAAACACCCCGTCCTGCTTCATCGCTCCCAGATACCAGGGGCGTTTGCGCGGATCAAAATTGGTGGTTGCTTCAGCAAACTTTATGCGCTGACCGGATTGCGAGACCCAATAATAGTCTTGGGCAGAGATCTCCAGTTCGCCGTCTATTACCGAAAGCACCCGTTTGACACCTCGCGGCACAGGGCTGTCATTCGGACCAAATTTTTGAATTTCAGGTGGCAGGACAACGTTTTGGTAAAATGTACCCCCGTTTTCAAGACCAAAGTAGATTCCATAGTACTGGCTGTCTCCATCGATCAGGGTGTTCATCACATCAAGCGCTTCCAAAGATCTGGATTTTTCGGGAAACTTGGAGATCAAAGAGGCGCCAGCTTTCACGACCTGGCCGGATTTTGCCATCGTACCTATAATATCGGCAACTGACCGTTCCCGCGCTTGCTGCATCTCCTTGCGGGCCGTTAGCAAGGCAAGATCGCGATTGCTGGAATAAAAATAGTACACGACTATGGTGAGCATGCACAAAGTGATCAGTGTAAATACCGACGCGAGATTGACTTCAAGACGCAGTTTCACCGCGGGTCCTGTCTCATTGCCACAATGAAATCATTCATCCGTTTCAGCAATTTGCTCCAAACCTTCGCTGACAATTACCATAGTGCAGTTTGTTGATCGGGTCCATGTCAGATGCAAAATCCGGTTTATTGTGCAGATCGCTGATCCACAGGTTGAACTGCCGCATCCTTGCGAGATTATGATTCCGGACCTTTACACCCTAGGCTGCAATAGTCCCGACCAATTTTGGCTCGGGCTTAGTAGGAGGAATTCACTATGTCGAAGGCTAGATACTCGATGGTGACCGTTGCATCATGTCAAACAGATTTTTTGCAACAGGCGCTCAAGCACACAGGAGCCGTCGCGGAGGAGTTGAAGGCTTCTGCTGGTGCCCTGACGACACGTTATGGCGTGATCGCAACGGGAGAACATGCGGGCAATATCATGCTGTTGCAGAGCTATAGCGAGCTGAACGGCATAGATGCTGCCTTTGATCTTTATGGCAAGTCGGCCGAATACAAAGCTCTGGTAGGCAGCGGCAAGATAGGTGTCGTTCTTCGCAATATTCTAAAAGTCGAAGGAGTGGAACTCAACAATCAGTCACCCGACATGCCAGCTTACGGAGTGCTGACACGTTGGGGGTCGGATGATCCAATGACTGAAGAGATGAATAAGGCAGTGCATTTATTTGAAGACAATGGTGCCATGTTCATGCGGTATTGGACGATCATGACTGGATCGGCAGCGGGGCGGAGATTGTTGGCGGTTGCCTATCCATCGATGGATGCCATTGAGAAGACCTATACAGCCTTGCGTGGGAGCGATTCATACAACTCAATCGTTGCCAAGATTGACATTGACTTCCGCAACATCGTGCGGATTGCGGGCTAGCGCCGCACCTTGTTGATCAGGAGTATCGAACTTTCGCCGGGCGACCGGCGAAGGTTCCGAGATGCTGAACGGTTGGCTGTAGCAGCAGCCGATTTCCAGCATAAATCAGTTTGACGGCCCCTGCGTCGACTGCCGGATATTGAGTTTAACCTCTGTACGGAATTCCGGATCCGGGGTAATGCCATGTTCCAACCAGTTGAGCAGGGTAGTTGCC
This sequence comes from Rhizobiaceae bacterium, assembly GCA_051009515.1. Classification (GTDB taxonomy): domain Bacteria; phylum Pseudomonadota; class Alphaproteobacteria; order Rhizobiales; family Rhizobiaceae; genus Pseudahrensia. The sequence goes on from JBPCWM010000003.1 coordinate 3,168, forward strand.
ATTCGCTCACCAAAACCGGCAATTTCGCAGTGAACGGAAGTCAGCCCCGGGTAAACTTCAGAGCATTCACGAATGTCGTCGAAGCTGACAATGCGAAAGTCCTTCCCAACTTTGCGGTTTATTTGGGCACAACCTGCAAGCATGCCCAGAGCAACAAGGTCGTTGAAACACAATGCTGCATCAATTTGCGGGTAGTCACGAGCCAGTAGCAAGGCTGCTTCTGTTCCAAAGGAACGGCTGGCCTGACCTGTAAAGCTTAAGGGTTGAATTCCCGCGTTTGACAGTTCGGTGTGATAGCCGCTCATGCGTTCCCGGGTGACGCCACGAGCCTCCAACCCTCCGACAAAGGCGACTTGTTTGCATGACAAGTCCAGCAGATGTCGCGTTGCCAGATGGCTACCAGCCACGTAGTCAGGTGCTGCAAATGGAAACAGGTCAATCCGTTGGTCAACCTTGCGCAGCACCTGCATGGTTGGAATCCCGGCCTGTGCGATGCGGTCAAATGTTGTTTCTTGCTGGCCATAGGCCGGTGACATGATCAGTGCGGACACGCCGTGCTCAATCATGGCATCAACTACCTGTGTTTGCAGCGCGGGGTCTTCATCCGTATTGGCAATCACCGTCGCGTAGCCACGCCCGGACAAAGCCATTTGCAAGGAGGTAGCAAACTCCGTAAAGAACGGGTTTCGAAGATCATTGATGACGAGGCCTATGAGCCCGGCATTTGCCCCACGCATGTTTGCGGCTGCACGGTTATAGACATAGCCTATTTCTGCCATGGCATCACGCACTGCTTCACGGGTAGATTCCCGCACCAATGGGGAGTTTTGCAATACCAAGCTTACAGTTGATTTGGAGACGCCCGCCTTGCTTGCAACGTCAATGATTGTCGGTCTGCGTCCCATGGAGTTCTATTCAATACCAAAGGTGGCAAGCAGGGAGCGCATACGCTTTTTTGCAAGATCGGGATCGGCCAGGAGACCGGCCTGATCTGCAAGGCGAAAGACTTGTGCAAAATGGGTGATCGAGCGGCTGGCCTGAAATCCGGCCGGCATGATGAAATGGGACTGGAGACCGTTGACCCAGGACAGCAAAGCAATTCCAGCTTTGTAATAGCGGGTTGGTGATCTGAAGATTTCACGACTAAGGGCTACGGTTGGCGACAAAAGCCTGTGATAGGTTTCCAGATTGTCTTCGCTCAAGGCCTCCAAGGCCTGTGCTGCTGCAGGGGCGATGGCTGTAAATATGCCCAAGAGTGCGTGAGAAAACCTATCCCCATCTCCGGCGATCAGTTTTGCATAGTTGAAATCATCTCCCGTATAAAGACGAACTCCGTCTGGTAAACGCTCGCGCAGGCGTTCCTCATGGACCTGTTCCAGCAATGATACCTTGATACCGTCGACTTTGTCGGGATTTGTGGCGATAATATCCAGCACCGCCTTTGAAGATACTTCAAGATCGTCGCTGCCCCAATAGCCACCAAGGGCGGGGTCAAACATTGATCCAAGCCAGTGAAGTATAACGGGTTCTGCAGCCTGATCGATCAGCCGGTGATAAACATTGGCATAGTCTTCTGCACTTGCTCCAATTTGACCAAACGCCCGTGAGGCCATGAGGATTATCTGTCCATCTGCCGCCTCGATGGCCTCCATCTGGGTTTCATAGGCTTTGATGATGGCGTCAATATCGGATCGTGAGTTTGTATCCAAATGGTCGGTGCCCGCGCCACAGGCGACGCGTGGCCTGGCGGGATGGGTTCTCGCTGCAGCTGTAGTGCGCTCGATCAATTCTTTTGCTGTCAGCCAGTCAACTCCCATGCTGCGCTGGGCTGTATCCATGGCCTCGGCAATGTCAAAGCCCTGATCCCAGAGCTTGCTACGGATATTCAGGGTCTGTTCCCAATCGATGGCCGGCCTGCCCTGCCAGGGTGTGGCGTCTTCCAAGGGGTCGGACACCACGTGTGCTGCGGCAAAAGCGGTGCGTGTGAATTCCACGCGCGGGGGGCGGGGAACCAATGGGGTGCCGGTAAGCTTGTAGGTCTCGATGCGACCGTCGATGGTTGGAAGTTGGAGCATGATTAAAGACCGTGACTGGCACGTATCATGTCGGAGGCTTTTTCTCCGATCATGATAGCAGCAGCATTGGTGTTGGAAGACACAATTGTCGGCATGACGGAGGCGTCCGCAACCCGGAGTGCATCGATACCGTTGAATTGCAGTTTGTCATTCAGGACAGCGTTGGGATCTGTCCCCATGCGACACGTGCCCGCAGCATGATGGGTAGTTTTGGAATGCTCGCAAATGTGATTGAAGTAGTCCTCGTCGGTCTTCACGTCGGGACCGGGCAGACGTTCGGCCTTGATAAAAGGCTTCAGTGGTTCCTGTGCCATGATGCTTTGGGTCAGTTTCAGACCTTCAATGGAAAGTTCGCGATCCCGCGGGTCCTCTAGATAATTTGGATCTATGAGCGGGTCAGTCATAGGATCGGCATCCTGCAGACGCACAGACCCACGTGAACGAGGGCGCAGATAGCACGAGTTGAGGGTCACGCCGCCATTGGGCATGGAAGCGACTCCGGATTCTATACCTGTGCCCAATCCCAGATGAAACTGAATATCCGGTGATCTGGCTTCAGGATCTGCGTACCAAAAGCCTCCTGTTTCAAACAGACTTGAGGCAACAGGTCCTTTGCGTGTGAACAGGTACTGGAGTCCGGCCAATAGTGACATGTGTGGTTTGGCATAGCGATCGTAAGTATGGGGGCCAGTCACTTCGCAGATAGTGTATAAGTCGAGATGGTCTTGCAGATTTTTCCCGACTTCTGGTTGGTCGAGAACGACTGGAACGCCAAGGCTGTTCAAATTGTCAGCCGGGCCGATACCGGACAATTGCAGCAGTTTGGGAGAGCCGATCGCTCCGCTCGACAGGATTACTTCGCGATCAGCGGTCAATTTGCGCCCGTCAGCCATTTCCACGCCTGTTGCGCGATGGTTTTCGGTCAATATCCGCAGAACCTGGGCACCGGTTTCAACCCCAAGATTGGCACGCTCATTGATCGGGGCCAGGTAACCCATGGCGGCTGATGAACGTCTGGCATTGCGCTGGGTCAATTGATAATAGCCAACTCCATCCTGAACGTTGCTCGTCAGATCCGGATTGCGGGGGATGCCGAGCCGTTCCGCCGATTCCAGATAGGCTTCGCAGATTGGTAAAGGGGCAGACGGCTGCGAGACACCAATAGGCCCCCCTTTGCCGTGGTATTTGTTCTCCCATGAGTCATTGTCTTCCGCCTTGCGGAAATAGGGCAGCACGTCCTCATAACTCCACCCTTCGCAGCCCATCTGGCGCCACTCATCGTAGTCCAAGGGGTTGCCGCGCGTATACACCTGCGCATTTATGGACGATCCGCCCCCAATAACCCTGGCCTGCGTGAAGCGGAAAACCTTGTTCTTCATGTGGCGTTGGGGAACAGTGTGCCACCCCCAACTGCCGATGCCTTTGGTCATTTTGGCAAAGCCAACCGGCAGGTGATAATACGGATGACGATCGTTTCCACCTGCCTCCAGCAGAAGAACACTGGCGTCTGGGTTCTCAGACAGACGAGCGGCCAGAACACAACCGGCAGATCCACCGCCAACAATTATGAAGTCATATCCATCTGTCATTGTGTTACCTCTTACAAACGTTGGATTGACAATCCGCCATCAATCGGAACAGCCATGCCAGTGGAAAAAGCCATTTTCCCCGTAACAAGAGGCACAACCACAGTTCCAATATCTGCAGGCTGCCCCCAACGGCCAGCGGGCACCAGCCCCCCCTCGATTTCGGGCGTGTACTTCTCCTTCACAGGAGATGTCATTGCCGTATCAATAATGCCGGGGCGCAATTCAAAGACGCCGATATCGTGTGGTGCAAGCCGGGCAGCATAGAGTTTAGCCATCATGGATGCAGCCGCTTTTGAGATGCAGTATTCGCTGCGTTCAATGGAAACAATGTCGGCACTAACGGATGTGACAAAGACGAGGCTGCGATAGTGAGAGCCTGGAGAATCCAGCATTCGCCTGGCGACCTGTTGCGCGAGAAAATAACCGCCCCGAAGATTGACATCGTATATTGCGTCGAGGTTCTCGGGAACAACTTCAAGCATGTCACCACGTTCAACGGATGAAATGCCTGCATTTGAAATCAGACAATCAATTGGCCCGTACTCCTGCTCCAATTTATCGAGCAAATCTCCATGACTTTCGACGTCGCAAATATCATGGCACTGGTAGAGCGTGTCCTGCGGCAGAGAAGCCAGGGCTTCGACTACACTTTGATCATCTGCTGGTTTTTCCGCGACAACCGCCAGCCGAAACCCTGCAGTGGCAAGCGCCTGTGCTATTCCAAGGCCGATGCCTTGCTGGCCACCTGTTATCAGGGCAACGGGTTTCATGGGCTCAAGTCCACTTCGTTGAAATCGGTTCGAGAAAGCTGGTTTGATGCAACAGGATTTGAAG
>JBPCWM010000004.1:0-6291 GCA_051009515.1 Rhizobiaceae bacterium
GAACACAATCCCCACCAAAGCCCTCGTCCCGCCAGTCATATTCCACATTGTGCTGTGCGTTTGAGCCATGCTGTCGGAATGTGAGGTCTCCATCGCCCGTTAGTTCAAGCACCCCCTTTTCTCCCTCCACCGACATCTCACCCATAGTGCGACGGCGATTTTCAGCCATATGGTCTGATAGTCGGTTGCCGTCGAGGACACCGCTTGCTCCATTGGCAAAATTCATGATTACAAGACAGGAATCTTCACCTTTGATGACAGGATTCAACCTGTCCAGATCAGCCCAAAGAGAGGCCACTTCTCCAAACAGAAATCGGAACACATCTACATAGTGAATCGCTGTTTCGTGGATCAAAAACCGTTCCATGGTCTGGAAATAAGGCTGTCGATCCAGATAAGCGTCTGCACCCTGACCATCGCCCGGCCTCAATCTGAAGGTTGCGCGATAGATTTGCCCCAAACGTCCGGCATCCAACTCTTTCCTGATCGCATGATACCAGGGCTGAAAGCGGAAATTTTCGTGAACTGTAACGTCAATACCCGCCTGTTCAATCAATTCCACCGCCACGCCTGCATCGCGCAAACCACCGCAAAAGGGTTTCTGACAAATGACATTCAAACCCCGTTCAGCCGCCAGCTTGATCATGCCCAAATGGGTTGGCGGCGGGGTAATAATGTCCAGCAAGTCGGGCTGATGAGCATCCAGCATTTCTACTGTATCTGCATAAGCTGTGCCGCCATATTTTCCGGTTACGGCCTGCGCAGCCGCCAGATCAAGATCTGCAACTCCAACGAGTTCGATTTCCGGACACCTTGACCATGCATCATAATGGAACTGACTGAAATATCCGGTTCCAACGGCTGCAACTTTCAGCTTGGGGGTCACGCAAGCCTCGTAAGTTCGGTTCTCACAGCAGTCGTGATCTGGTCAACTCCAGCCTCGCCTCCTCTTTCGGTAGAAACGAGCGTTCCGTCCCGAAAAGCATTGTCTACAGCAAGTGAAAGCTGCTGGGCCGCCTTAGCGTAAGCTGGTTCGTCTTTTTCAACGGCCAGCCAGTCCAGCATCATGGCGCCCGAAAGGAACATGGCAGTTGGGTTGGCTTTGCCAGTTCCTGCAATATCAGGTGCAGATCCATGGCAAGGCTGGAACACAGCATGGTCGTCGCCAATATCAGCAGATGGGGCCATTCCAAGACCACCAATCAGACCGGCAGCAAGGTCGGACAGAATATCGCCATACATGTTCTCTGTCACCATCACGTCGTATATCCAGGGCCGGCGCACCATTTCCATCGCCACGGCATCAACATAGCCATAGCGCTTGGTGACATCGGGATATTCTTGCGCAACCTCATCAAACATGTCACGCCAAAAGGCCATGGATTTGAAAACATTGGCCTTATCTACACTGGTGACTTCACCCGGGTGGCCTCCGGACTTACGTTGCCGGGCCAGTTTGAAGGCAAAATCACAAACCCGTTTGGTTCCCTTGCGAGTGACAACCTGCGTATCAGTTGCTTCCTGATCGTTTCGCGACCCTTTGCCGACCGAAGCGAACAGACCTTCCGTTGATTCCCGCACAAGCACAAAATCAAGTTGGTCGCCGCGCGGGTCCGCCAGTGGCCCCTTGATTCCCGGCACCGAGCGCACCGGCCTGATACCGGCATAGAGTTCAAGTTCAAAACGCAGTTCAATCTGAGGAATGATTTCTGTGCCATCCGGATATCGCACGGATGGATCACCCATGGCTGCCAACAAGGTCGCATCTGCAGCACGGCAGCCGGAAATAGTTTCGTCCGGCAGGGCATTTCCAAGTTTGGTGTAAGCTCCGGCACCCGCCTCTAGCCAGTCTTCCACAGCCCTTGGCTCTCCAACTTGTTCAAGGGCCTGTTGAACCAGTTCTACACATGGTTTGGTAATCTCCATCCCTATACCATCACCAGGAAGGATTGCGAGGGTCAGTTTCGACGCCATATTTTTACTCTTTAAATGGATTTAAATTCGTCCAGCGATCTTATCAACGCATCGATGTTGAATGTCCAGTGCACCGGGGCCTGACCCTTCACGGGCATATCGAATTTGGCCAACCTTTCCCCCAGCAAACAACCAAGCACAGCCTTGGAAAGATCAGGTCCGCAAAAAGCCAGATTGGAGACATTGCGCAAGACTTGTCCTGCGGCCTTGTCGAGATGTGGTCGCCCCATTTGGTGACTGAGCCAGGCCTGCTCCACCCATTCCAGGTGATCTTGATCTACATCCTCAAGAAATATCTCCACCGAACCATCTGCCGAGACCCGCAATACGCGATTGGAAACAATCGAAGTCAGCCAGGCATCTCCCACTTCATCAAAGGCCAGCCCGTCCGGGAATACCCCGTGACCCAGATTGGCAACGGTGGTGCGGTTGGACAAAGTGCCGTCGCTTGAGATGTCGAAACTTGTCAAACGCCGGGCAAAAGTCTCATTGACGAACAGGCGCTTTCCATCCGGGTGTACAAGACACTCATTGGTATATCCCAGATCATCGGCAACGATGCGTGCGCCGGCCTTGTCAACAAGAACGACAAAACCATCTGCAACATCAGATCGATAGGCCCGCGCCCGAGGAACCTGCCTCGTGGAAACAGTGATCCAGATACGACCCTGTTTGTCGATTGTCACAAAATTCGTTGGAGGCAAAGGCGTACCGTCTACTTCGCTCGCAACAACCGATATCTGCCCATCTGGAGACAGCGAAAAAACCCCACCGCGCTCCACCCCAAGGTGGGCAAGCAGAATATGTCCTCCCTCTAGCAGGCAAATTCCGTTTGGGCGCAACGGCTCGTCCAGCCCAAGTTGCGCTGAAACCTGTTTCCAGTTTTGGGCCAGGTGACGTTTAACCAGGCCGTTGGGCAGTATCGCCGACACACCACCATCACCGGTCCAGTCTGGAGCCAGCACAAGGCCGCTTTGGTGCGCAAGTGCGCATTCCGGTCGTGCCAGACCATGTCCGATGAAGTCCAATTGTTCAATTTTCACAGGAGTCATAGTCGGCCCTTGCGCCAAATCTGATTGCGCCCCATTTTCAGATCAATCCGCACCACCAATCAAGGGTGATTCTGCTCCGGATCGAGGATAGCACACATGAACATTCATCGATTGACCGACAATATCGTCAATCAGATTGCCGCAGGGGAAGTCATAGAACGACCCGCCAGCGTTGTGCGTGAATTGCTCGACAATGCAATTGATTCCGGTGCTACCCGCATTTCAATTGTCACTGCAGGTGGTGGCAAGGAATTGATCAGGGTCACGGATAACGGGTCGGGCATGGACCGAGACGATCTGGAACGCTCTGTTGAACGCCATTGCACATCCAAACTCTCCAACGGTCTTAACGATATCCAGACCCTCGGCTTCCGGGGCGAAGCCTTGCCCTCCATTGGGTCTGTGGCCCGACTGAAGATCACCACCAGAACAGCGGCGGATGAAAATGCTTGGTCCATAGAAGTCGATGGTGGTAAAGTTGGTGCTATCAAACCAGCAGCTCTCAATCACGGAACGGTGGTTGAAGTCAGCGATCTTTTCTATGCCACACCAGCCAGGCTGAAATTTTTGAAGTCTGACCGCGCAGAAGCCAATGCCATAAGTGACATTATCAAGCGCACGGTTCTGGGGCATCCGGATATTCATATTTCCGTGAGCGGTGAGGATAGGCAATCGCAGGAATACAGCAGTGTCAGTGGGGGAAACGCCCTGTTGCGGCGGTGTGATCAAGTTTTGGGCAAGGATTTTCCCAACAACGCAATGCCCATAGATGCGCAACGCGAAGGGGTCGAGCTAAAGGGATATGCATCCCTTCCCACTTTCAACCGGGGCAATTCCCTGCACCAATTCATCTATGTGAATGGCCGCCCTGTGCGCGACAAACAACTAACTGGCGCGGTTCGTGGTGCCTATATGGATTTCCTGTCACGCCACCGCCATCCGGTACTTGCGCTATTCATTTCAATCGACCCCGCTCAGGTTGATGTTAATGTCCATCCGGCTAAGGCGGAAGTGCGGTTCAGAGATGCCGGACTGGTACGAGGTCTTCTGGTTGGTGCCCTGCGCGAAGCGATATCGACAGGTAGTCACAAGGTGTCGAGCGAAGGTGCAGACGATATGCTCAGGGCCTTCAAGTCAGATGGCGACCCGCTGGCAACGCCCAACCCCACTCACCAACCACCTTCCGCCAGAAAGTCTGCGTACCCAAGTTCCTCCGCCCGAAATTATGCCCAGCCTTACGGTCAGAACTACGATTGGCATGAATCTGCAAATCGCCCTCATGACAATGGGCCAGACGCAGCCCAGACAACCGGATTTGGCGAAGAGACCCAAGCTGGGTTTTCCCTAACAGATGCCCCATCAGCCGATATTCGTAGCGATACATACGAGACAAATGGGCAAGATGAGGCCCTGCCCCTTGGAGCTGCCCGCGCGCAATTGCACAAAAACTATATCATTGCTCAGACACAGGGTGGCTTGGTCATTGTCGACCAACATGCTGCCCACGAGCGGCTGGTTTATGAGCGCATGAAAGAACAGATGGCCACCAACGGTGTCGCATCGCAAATGCTTCTCATCCCGGAAATTGTTGAAATGTCGGAACAGGACGTCAACAGGATTCTGGAGCATTGCGATGCCTTGTCAAAACTTGGATTGTTGCTGGAGGGATTTGGTCCGGGCGCATTAGCAGTTCGCGCGACCCCAGCCTTGCTTGGTGAAGTTGATTGCACAGCACTTTTGCGCGACCTGAGTGATGAGATCGCCCAATGGGGCACAGCATCTCTGGTTGCTGAGAAGATCGACTACGTGGCTGCCACCATGTCCTGCCACGGGTCGGTCCGGTCTGGTCGAAAACTGCTCCCTCAGGAGATGAACCAATTGCTCCGGGATATGGAAGCTACTCCCAATTCCGGACAGTGCAATCACGGACGACCAACCTATATAGAGCTAAAACTGGCGGATATCGAAAAGCTGTTTGGCCGCAGATAGGATGTAATTTTGGGGTTCACCAAGTGAAGCGGTGTGATAGAAGTATGTGTGGAGAACTGAAATGCTAAATCGAATTGATCAGATCAGCGGCAATGAGGCATCTGTGCGGTATACCGAGGCGGATTTCCATGTGCTCGTCCCTGGCACCCACGTCACATGCGCAGTCACCGGCAAGGCCATTCCCCTTGATGAGCTCAAATACTGGAACTGGCAACGACAGGAAGCCTATGTCGATGCCCATGCCTCGCTCAAGGCTGAACTGGGTGGGTAGTTTTTCGGGCTAGGTCCGCGTTTTCAGCCTTCTTGCGGAAGCTGCGTCGATTGCATCCTGGATGGCCATCTCTATCAGTCTTGGATTGTCGAATTGGAGGTCCACATAGAGTGTGCGACTTGCTTTGCGCAAAAGTTGCTGTTCCGGACCAGCCCTCACCAGTCTGGCAGCATCCTTTTCCGTTGTTGCAAGAACCAGTTGTTTTTTTGCAGCCAGCGCCATGAGTTCGCGGCATTCATCACCCGTAAAAGGGTGATGGTCAGGGAAGCTCTGAGTTTCCACTACATTGGCACCAACATCGGAAAGGCTATCAAAGAACTTTTGCGGTACCGCTATTCCCGAATAGGCTAACACATCAACATCCAGCCATTCTTCCGGTTTGCGCGCTTGAATTGTTGATGCAAAGACCGGCTTTGCTGCTCTGGCACATTTGCGAACAACTTCCATACCTGCTGCCGACTGGCCAATCAGGAGGACCGCATCTGCCCTGCTCAACTGGTTTTGTAGTGGCGCCCTTAACGGACCAGCCGGAATGCAGAATCCGTTACCGATTCCACGCCCTGCATCGACCACCACGAGGCTGAAATCCTTCTTCAATGAGGGGTTTTGAAACCCGTCATCCATTATCACCAGATCAACACCCTGTTGCTCCAGAAGTTCTGCACCAGCGGGCCGGTCTGCGGAGACTACCGTGTCGGCATACAGAGCTAAAATTAGGGGTTCATCCCCTACATCGCCTGCATTATGCGATTTGATATTTACGAGCGTCGGTTCGGTTGTATTTCCTCCATAGCCACGGCTGAGAAAACCCGGCCGCAACCCCATATTGCGGGCTATTCTGGCAATCGCAACGGCAGTCGGAGTTTTACCCGCTCCGCCAGCTATGAGATTGCCAACACCACACACAGGGCTTTTGGTTTGTGCAGCCGCCGGCTGCTGCATTCTGCGCGCCGCACTGGTTCCTTATCTCGCGTCCCTCGGTCCCCTCCCCCCGTCCTCTCTTCC
>JBPCWM010000005.1:0-12864 GCA_051009515.1 Rhizobiaceae bacterium
GCCCAAATAGGTGAAGGGTGAACTGCCAGCAAAGTAATAGTCAATTTTTGTCGTCATATTAATTCCCCTGAATGAAAACGGCGGGTCGGAGATTTCCAACCCGCCGATTTTAGGCGTCTATAACAAGGTAGCTTAGGATCAGGCAGCCTTCGACTGGTTGTTGGAGAACCGGCTGTAGAAGGTTTGACCGTTTTGCGCCATCTCGAGAACCAGCGCAGTGGGCTTGAAGTGATCGCCATACTTGTCAGCCAGTTCCTGTGCCCGTTGGGCGAACTCTGCCAGACCGGTTTCGTCGATGAAAGACAAGGGGCCTCCGGTATACGGGGCAAAGCCGAAGCCCAGTATGGCTCCGACATCGGCCTCTCGAATATCACTGACAACGCCCTCTTCAACAGTACGGGCAGCTTCCATCGCAATCGTGTACAGGTAGCGGTCGCGAAGGTCGCCAATCGAAACGTCTGCTGCATCCTGCTGCGGATACATCTGCTTCAGATCAGGCCAAAGCTTCGGCTTGGCTGGTTTGGGAGGGTAGTCGTAAAAACCCTTGCCGGCCTTTTTGCCAACCCTGCCATGGTCGTCCACAAGCGTATTGATCAGTTTGACGTGACGTGGGTCAACTGCGCCATCTCCAAGGTCAGCAACCGTTTGTTTCATGACTTTTTGCGATAAATCGATCGCCACAGCATCATTTAGCGTCAGTGGCCCAACCGGCATGCCCGTCATTTTGGCTACGTTGTCAATCATCGGAACCGGCACGCCTTCGACCAACATGTTCCAGGCTTCATTAAGATAACGCATTACACAGCGATTGACGTAGAAGCCGCGCGTGTCATTGACCACAATCGGTGTTTTCTTGATCGCCGTCACATCGTCGATGGCCATAGCAAGGGCCGCGTCGGATGTTTCTTCACCCATGATAATTTCGACCAGCATCATTTTGTCTACTGGTGAGAAGAAATGAATGCCGATGAAATTCCCGGCATTTTTGGACGCTTTTGCGAGATCCGATATCGGGATTGTCGATGTGTTTGAGGCGAAGATGCAGCTTTCGCCTGTTGCAGCGTCTGTCTGCTCCGTTACCAAACGCTTGATTTCCTTGTCTTCGAAAACCGCTTCGATGATGAGGTCGCAATTGGAAAGTTGTGCGTAGTCTGTCGTTGCGTTGATTTTGTCCAGCAAGGCCTGTTTTTTTTCCTGTGTGGTATGGCGACGTGAGATGGCCTTGTCCAGCAAACCTTCCGAATAGGCTTTGCCCTTGTCTGCTGCTTCCTGATCGCGATCGATCAGAACAACATCGATGCCGGCCTTTGCGGTGACATAGGCAATTCCGGCACCCATGAAACCAGCACCAATCACCCCAACTTTATTCAATGGTGCCTTGTCGACATTGGGACGCCTTGCGCCCTTGTTGAGTTCCTGCATGTTGACGAAGAGCGACCGCACCATCGCGCGGGCTTCTGGTGATGTGAGCGTGTTTGCAAAATAGCGACTTTCCACTTTCAGAGCGGTGTCCATGGGCAATTGGAGTCCCTCGTAGACACATTTCATGATATTTGTGGCGTTGGGATAATTGCCAAATGTTTCCTTGCGTAAAATTGCATTGCCAGCGGCAAGCATCTGCACACCGGTCGGTGACCACAAGTTGAGAGGTGGTTTGAACCCTTTCTGATCCCAGGGTGCCTGGGGCTTCAGACCATCGTTGATCAATTGCTTGGCTTTTGACACAAGTTCAGATGCTGGCACGATTTCATGAACGAGATTGAGTTGCTTGGCCTTCTTGGGCCGGTGTGTCTTGCCCTGCAGCAACATCTGCACGCCGTCTTGCGGGTTCACGAGGCGGGCTACGCGTTGTGTCCCTCCACCACCGGGCAGCAGGCCAACCTTGACTTCCGGCAGCCCGACCGTTGCTGATTCATCATCCGTCATCACGCGGGCATGGCAGGCAAGGGCAATTTCAAAGCAACCACCCAGAGCCGTCCCATTAAGGGCTGCGACCCAGGGTTTGGGTCCTGTTTCAAGGCGGCGCAATGACAAGCTTAGCCGGCTGGCGGCGTCAAAAAGCGTTGTAATAGCCTTTTCGCCATCCTTGGATCGCAATTCGGCATAGCCAGCCAACATGGACTGCATCATGGTCAGGTCGGCACCGGCGCCAAAAGCTTTCTTGCCGGAAGTCAAAATAACCGCCTTGATTTCTTCATCACTTTCAACGCGTTCGATCAGTGCGTCCAATTCGTCCATCACCTTGGTGTCGATGACGTTCATGGTTTTGCCGGGCATGTCCCAGTTGATCAGTGCGACACCGTCGGCATCGGTATTAATTGTGAAATTTTCCATGACTGTTATTCCTAGACCCGTTCAATGATCGTGGCGGTGCCCATTCCGGCGCCGATACACAAGGTGATAAGTGCGGTGTTTTGATCGCGCCGTTCCAGTTCGTCCAGAACAGTGCCGAGGATCATTGCCCCGGTTGCGCCAAGAGGATGACCCATGGCAATCGCGCCACCACAGACATTGATCTTGTCGTGGGGAATATCAAAGGCCTGCATGTAGCGCAGCACGACAGACGCGAAGGCTTCGTTGAGTTCAAACAGATCAATGTCCCCCAATTCCATATTGGCACGGTCCAGCAACTTGCGGGTTACATCGACAGGACCGGTCAGCATTATATTGGGCTCAGATCCGATATTGGTGAAAGCGCGTATGCGGGCCCTTGGTTTCAGTCCCATGGACTTCCCACCTTCCTCTGAACCAAGCAGTACCGCTGCTGCACCATCGACAATGCCGGAGGAATTGCCTGCGTGATGGACGTGATTGACCCCTTCGATTTCGGGATAGCGCTGAACGGATACCGCATCAAATCCGCCCATTTCGCCCATCATCTCAAAGCTCGCATTTAGCGAGGCCAACGATTGCATATCGGTTTCGGGGCGCATGTGTTCATCATGATCCAAAATGGTCAATCCGTTGATATCCTTCACCGGGGCTATGGAATTCCTGAACCGACCTTCTTCCCAGCTTCTTGCAGCGCGTCGTTGGCTTTCGACTGCATAGGCGTCCACGTCGTCGCGCGAGAAACCGTGTTTCGTGGCAATCAGGTCGGCAGAAATGCCTTGCGGCACGAAATAGGAGGGAATGGCGATGGAGGGGTCGACCGGCCAGGCGTTGCCGGCAGCTCCAATACCAACACGAGACATGCTTTCTACACCGCCACCGATGGCTACATCGTCCACGCCGGCCATGATCTTGGAAGCTGCAAAATTGACCGAGTCCAGTCCGGAGGCGCAGTATCGGTTCAATTGCACACCTGCGACAGATTCATCATAGCCAGCTTGCAAAACTGCTGTGCGTGTGATGTCGCCACCGGCTTCCTTGACCGGGTCAACACAGCCGAATACCACATCATCGACCAGTTTGGTATCCAGCTCGCTACGGTCGCGCAGGCTTTCCAGAATACCGGCAGCAAGTTTGTTGGACGGGACTTCATGAAGCGAGCCGTCTTTCTTGCCGCGTCCGCGCGGCGTGCGAACATGATCGTAAATATAGGCTTCGGGCATGGTTGGTTTCTTTCCTCGGTTTGTGGGATAGCCAGTCAAAGACTTCTGGCGATCAACACCTTCATGATTTCGTTAGTTCCGCCATAAATACGCTGAACGCGGGCATCGCGGAACATGCGGGCAATGGGATATTCGTTCATGTAGCCATAGCCGCCATGCAGTTGAACGCATTCATCCATTACTTTGCATTGAAGGTCCGTGACCCAATATTTGGCCATGGAGGCGGTTGTAGCATCAAGACCACCATCAAGGTGCTGGCTGACGCAATGATCGACAAAAACTCGGGCAATGCTGGATTCTGTTTTCAACTCGGCGAGTTTGAATTGGGTGTTTTGAAAATCGATGACGCGGTTTCCAAAAGCCTTGCGCTCTTTCACATAGTCGATTGTTAGGGCCAGTGCGCGCTCTATTGCGCTCATGGCCTGATTGGCAATCAGCAGTCGTTCTTGCGGCAGCTGCTCCATCAACTGGTAGAAGCCGCGCCCTTCTTCTGCACCCAGCAGGTTGGATGTGGGAACACGTACATCATTGAAAAACAGTTCGGACGTGTCATTGGATTTATATCCAACCTTATCGAGATTGCGGCCTCGCTCGAAACCTTCCAGCCCATCGGTTTCAATCACGATCAGCGACGTTCCCTTTGCACCCTGAGTTGGATCAGTCTTGGTCACCAAAACGATGATATTTGCGTGTTGGCCGTTTGTGATAAAGGTTTTCGACCCGTTGATCTTGTAGTGATTGCCGTCTTTGACCGCCGTGGTCTTGACACCTTGCAGGTCGGAACCTGTTCCGGGTTCGGTCATGGCAATGGCCCCGATCAGTTCACCGGACGCCATGCGTGGCAGCCATTTGGCTTTCTGTTCCTGCGACCCATAGTGCAGGATATAGGGGGCCACGATTGAATTGTGGAGCGCCAGTCCAAATCCGTCCACGCCAACATGGCCAATTGCTTCGGCGATTACGGCTTCATGAGCATAGGTGCCCCCAGCGCCACCGAATTCTTCCGGCATGGAAGCGCAGAGAAGTCCAGCCTGACCAGCCTTTTCCCAGGCCTCCCTATCCACCATTTCCTGCTTTTCATAGCGGTCATAGTGAGGAGCAACCTCTTCTTCCATGAATCGGTTTGCCATGTCTTCCAGGAGGGCAACATCATCACTGCGCCACTGAGGATTGGGAATTTGAAGTGCCTCGGTCGGTAGCGTCATGTTAAAAAGCCTCTGCGTCCAGTTGCATCATGGTTTCGCATCCCGTTTGAATGCGCGCAAGATGGGTCGCGCTTTCCACGATGATACGTTCCATGAAAAACTTGCCAGTGATCAGCTTGTTGCTGAGAAATTGTTCTGACCCGTTGGCACCTGCCTGCAGTTTCTCCTGAGCGGTATTGGCCATCATACCCCACATATGGCCAAGCGCGACCAGTCCGAATAAATGCATGTAATCGGTAGAAGCCGCACCTGCATTGTCGGGATTTGACATACCGTTTTGCACCAGCCACATGGTTGCCGCCTGAAGATCGGATAGCGACTTGGACAGTGGTTTGATGTAAGGCGACATTGCCTCATTATCCTTATGGGCGGAGCAGAATTTGCCCACTTCCTTGAAATAGGCCTGGATGGCACGTCCACCATTGCCGGGTAGTTTTCTGCCAACAAGATCGAGTGCCTGAATGCCGTTTGCGCCTTCGTAGATCATGGCAATGCGCGCATCGCGCACAAACTGTTCAACACCCTGTTCCGTCGTGTAGCCGGTTCCGCCAAATACCTGTTGTGCCATCACAGCATTGTCGAACCCCTTGTCGGTCAATACACCCTTGATGACAGGTGTCAGCAGACCCATGAAATCATCAGCCGCCTGACGCTCCTCATCATCAGCAGACCTGTGGCTGACATCACCCTTGAGCGCGGCCCAATGGACCAGAGCCCGCGCACCTTCATTGAAAGCGCGTATGGTCATGAGAATGCGTCGAATGTCCGGGTGGACGATAATCGGGTCAGCTTTCTGATCTGGGTTTTTGACCCCCGAAATTGATCGGCCCTGCAGGCGGTCTCTGGCCCAATCAGCCGCGTTCTGATAGGCGATTTCTGACTGTGACAGGCCCTGAATGCCAACACCAAGACGCGCTTCGTTCATCATTACGAACATGGCCTTCAGGCCACGGTTTTCAACGCCGACGAGATAACCAGTCGCGCCTTCGTAATTCATCACGCATGTGGCATTGCCATTAATGCCCATTTTGTGTTCCAGCGATCCGCAACTCATACCATTGCGCTTGCCAGGATTGTCGCTCTCATCAAGTAGATATTTGGGAGCGATGAAGAGGGAAATTCCATCGATGCCGTCCGGCGCACCTTCGATACGAGCCAGGACCAGGTGGATGATATTGTTTGACAGGTCATGCTCACCTGCAGAAATCCATATTTTCTGGCCTGTAATCTTGTAGGTGCCATCGTCCTGAGGAACAGCCTTGGTCCGCATCAGGCCAAGGTCGGTACCACAATGTGGCTCAGTCAGGTTCATTGTGCCAGACCATTCACCAGACAACATTTTTGGCACATAGGTTTGCTTTTGTTCATCTGAGGCGTGTTCGATCAAGGCCGCAGCAGCTCCTGCTGTCAGGCCGGGATACATGCCGAAGGCCATATTAGCCGCCGCAACATATTCCTGGGCTGCTGCGTTGATTGTGGTCGGCAGACCCTGGCCACCAAATTCCTCAGGGAAGGGGAGGGCTGTCCAGCCAGATTCGGTATAGAGATCATAAGCCTCTTTGAATCCCTTTGGGGTGGTGACCGAATGATCGTCATGCCAGGTGCACCCTTCACGGTCACCAACTGCATTGAGCGGGTGCAAAACCTCACCTGCAAGTTTGCCTGCCTCCGACAGGATGGCCTCGACCATGTCCGGTGTCGCGTCAGCGAATCCAGGTAGGTTGTTGTATTTTTGAATTTGCAAAACATCGTTCAAGACAAACAGGCTGTCTTCGATTGGCGCGGTGTAGCTTGGCATTTGAATTCTCCCTCTGGCGACGTTTTCATATCGGGATGCGGATTTGAGTGGGCGAACCTGCGCTACTCAAAAAGACAAAAACTCCCACACATTGTCACTAAACTCGCGTGAAATTGAGAGAGGCAAATTGTCCCGCAGTGTTGGTTACATCTCTACATAATGCAGAGAAACTGGTTTGTCTATAATTCTTACGTTTACGTAAAAGGAATTTATGAACTGATTGGATTTTGGACCTGACCAAAGGCCGAGGTGGGAGTCTTGTTTTGGTGTTGGAAATAGTGCCAGTCCAAAGTTCGAAGTTTTAAAGCAAGGCCTGAAAGCTGGGTTCTGATGCACGGTCTGAATTCATCACCCCAAGACACGCTGTGGGTTTTGGGCTAGGTGCTGGTTGGTTTGACGGTCTTCGGGCGGGAATGGATGCAAGACCGTAATCAGAGAGAACTTGGGGGCAGGGTAACCGCAAGTTCGCGTCGCCTTGCAACCAACACCAAGCCAAGTCGGCAGGATACTACTAACCGGCGAGTCGCGTTCGGAGCCATTCGTGTTTTGTAATGGCTCACAACGCCAGTTGAACAGTCAGGAAACGGGAATGCCCCTGAGACGGTCAATTTCACCGCGCAACTCCGCAATATTCAGTTTTGTACGGGCCTGTAGTTTTCGCAGGGCCGCTAGCTGTGACACGTAGATATTCACCAGTTCTGAGCGATGGCTTTTCCGATCATCATTCGTCGCATGAAGTTTCAGAACATGCTCTATGTCGGCAAGAGCCATGCCGGACTGTTTGCAGAGCAGGCAAATTCGTAATTGTTCCCGATCTTTTTCGCTATAATAACGCGCCTGACCAAGGCGTGCGGGTCGGATCAACCCACGGTCTTCGTAAAATCTCAAAGTCCGCAGCGATATTTCGAATTCTTCTGCCAATTCGCGGATTCGATAGTGTTTTTCCCGCAGGGTCAGGTCAGTCGAATTGGCTGGTGGATAGGAAGCAGTCGTCATATTGGCATCGGTCCAGTGTCTGATTGATGCGGATGCGACTTGATCAGCACCAGTTGAACCCAAACTGCCCAAGTCTTTCTTATTATTCAGCTGGAAGCGGGAGTCAAATACCAGGTACCTCCAGGTCCGGTTATTCGCAAGAAAGTTTCGAGCAGATCCTGCATAAGGGAGATGAAGGGCTGAATTAAGATTCATTAACGGCCTGTTTACCATGATTGGTGAAAGTGGGCCGTGGACTGGTTTGGCAAATCAGTCTTGTTTTGTTGGCAGGTGCCACCCAAAGTGAGACAAGTTACATGCGTTCAGCATATCCCGCTCATCCCGGATTCGAATACCAGAGTTCAAACACCGATGCTGGCGCGATGGGTCAAGGGTTTGAGACCGATCGTTTGACAAATATCCGACGCAGCATTGATTCAATTGAACACCGATTGAATGGTGCAGGGGCACAGGGCTTTGGCCAGTCCGGGCAACGAACAATGCCGCTGAACTCGGAAATGGCTCAAAATTCTGGCCAGCCCCCTTATTATCCAGCTGCATATTCACCGGTTGGTGTCATGCAATCCCAATACAATCAGCTGGCTTCGCAGGCCGCTTCCGTTGCCCCACCAATGTCACCGCAGATGATGGCGCCAAATGCACAGCAGTTTGCACCACAGTCAGCATTGGGAATGCAAAACAGCGCCGCCGAGATTGCCAGTCGCCAGCAGTTCTTGAATGCAGGATCCACAAGTCCGGGTTTTCGCCAGGCAGCTCAACAGGGTGGCGCTGCCAATATGGGTGGACTCGGCCAGCAGTTGGCGCAGTTGAAAAACGAGATTACAGGTCTCAGATCGCAATTTCCGCAACCAAACGCGATGCATCAGCCTGTTCCACAGCAGGAAATTGAAAGAATTGCCAAGGCGATTGCAGATCTGCAGGCACAACAGGCAGATAACGGACCCGCCGACCGCCTTGCTGCAGAAATTGATCACTTGCGCGACGAAATGAAGTCGATCTTTCAAAAAGGCGTTCAAGACAAGCTCAGCTCGCAAACCAGCGATTTGACCAAACGCTTGCAGGCGCTTGGCAGGGATGTACGTTCTGCGATCCGCTCCGAAGTGAGAGGCCAGGATGCCGGGCAGACAGAAGAACTTGCCCGTCGTCTCGATGAAATCAGCCAATCGGTCAATCAGGCAGCGATGCAATCGGCAAATGTGGTGACACCACGCGTGGACAGTTTGTCGGCGCAGCTGGATGCCTTGCATATGGTGATCAACGACCTGCCGCAAACGCTGGCCATAAGCCGCATCGAAGACAGGCTTGATGAACTGACTGGAAAACTTGGTGAATTGAACGGTCTGGCCGCTGATCCCGAAAGTGGATTGACGGGATCGGGATTGTCTGGCGATGAATTCCTGTCCATCGAGAAACGCCTTGATGAAATCGCACGCGCCCTCGTTGCAGTCTCTAACAGCGGAAAAAACGCACCCAAGCTCGACTTTACATCAATGGAGAGGGTTGAAGCGAGGGTCGCAGAACTCGCGCGGATAATGGACACGATTGCCGATCAGGGCTCGGACTCCGATCTGGGCAGGCTTGCCGTACGCATCGAAGGATTAACGGAACGACTCGGTTCGTTTGAAAAATATGCCGAAAATGGTGATCTTGGTGGCGCCAATGCCATGTTTGCTGCTCCTGAAACGGGAATGATCGAAGAGCAATTGCGTGCTCTGAACGCGCGCCTGGATGAAGCAGTTGGAATTTCCGGAACGGCTTCGCTGGAGCAGCAGATTCAACAATTGTCGCAGCAGGTGGAAGAGGCCTCCAACGTCAATTCATCAGCAGCGCAAATGTCCAAGCTTGAGGCGCAAATCGGCCAAATACTGCAGCAGATGGATGCTGGAGCACCTGCCACTGAGGTCGATTTCACACCCGTAGAAGCTCGCCTTAATCAAATTGAAGGCCAATTGCAGGCCAGCCAGAATTTCTCGATGGAGGCCGCCCAGCAAGCCGCTCAGCAGGCAGTTGCCATGATGGGCCCCAACAGTGAAGCGGGCGGTGTGATCGATGCACTGGCCCATGAATTGCAATCCCTGCAACTGATGGCGCAGGGTGAAGCAGCCCAAAATAGCCAGTCTGTCCAGCATATCCAACAGACCCTGCAACAGGTTGTCGACAGATTGGGAACAATTGAAGGTGCGCTTGAAAACACCAGCACAAATGCACAGACAAGCACATTGCCGAGGGCGGCAAATTTGGCAGGCAGCGGTCTGACGGCCTCTGCAGCAGAAACGCATTTAGATGAAAATGCATTTGTGTCAGACGGGCTGAATGACGGCCTGGGTACAGATGATACGCCTGGCGTTATTCATCAGGCGGCAATTGATGCAGGTTTCGTTAATCCAAATGAATCTGTGCCTGATCTGCCCTCAGAAGATCTGACAGATGCTGTAGAAGATCCGGCCATAGACAATACTCCACTGGAGCCTGGGTCGGCCGCTCCAAGTGTTGATTCATTGATCCAGCGGGCAACTGAAGAACTCAATGCATCGCAGGCCAAACATGCGGAGCGAGACAATGGTCATGTTGTTGCCGCGCCGGCAAAAGACCAGACGCCAGATCAAAAGGAGCCGACAGCCGAGATAACAATGCCGGCTGATATTGAAGATACGTCTGCAAGTGAAAAGAAAGGCAACGACGAGAGGCCCGACGCCGTTGCCGCGGCACGCCGTGCCCTGCAGGCAACCAGCGCGGAAATGACCGCGGTGCGGAAGGATGCCGTTGCTTCTGAAAGCAAGAAGAAAGGCTCGGGACCAAAATCTAAATTGCTGAGCTCTGTTCCAACTTTCGATAAATCTAAATTGCGCAAGCCGTTGATCCTTGGTGCGGCGGTATTGATTTTGGCGATTGTGACATTCAAGGGCATTGGACTGTTCACCGGTTCCAGCCAAAAACCAGTCGCCAAGATTGACGCAACCGGCCCTGAAATTAGCAGTACAGTTGAAAGCGAAACTTTCGACACGCTTGATGAACCTCGTGATAATGTTCGCACAGTGGGTACTGAATCAGACGCCAGGCCAGAAATGATGCCGTCACCGGCTCCAGTGAAGCAGGCAGAAGCCGAACCGGTTCAGGGGGAAGCCGCGGCAACACCGCAGCCTGTCAACTTGCCGCCAGCGGCGGTGCCAGCCGAAACAGAAGTTCAGGCCAGCGTTCCCCAGAGTGTTGAGGCTGTTGAAGCGCAGAGCGTTCAGGCCGAAACTTCGAAACAAGACGTGGCCACTGGCGACGCTTCTTCAGCAAATTCTGCTCATGATGTGCCAGACAATGCAGGCCCTGCAGCCCTTATTGCGGCAGCAAGGGGTGGTGATCCAAAAGCCCTGTTCCAGGTTGGAATGCGCTATTCCAATGGCGAGGATGTCAATCGCAACATGACGGAAGCCGCCAAATGGTTCACGCAATCGGCTCAGTCCGGATTTGCACCAGCGCAATATTCCGTAGGCAGCCTTTATGAAAAGGGCATTGGTGTAGAACGCAACGTGTCACAGGCCCTCGACTGGTACGAAAAGGCGGCAGTTCAGGGCAACGCGAGAGCCATGCATAATCTCGCTGTGATTTACGCCATGGGAAATCCACCCACCGTTCAACCGAATATGGACACTGCTGTCGACTGGTTCAAAAAAGCAGCAGATTACGGGATTAAGGATAGCCAGTTCAATCTCGGCATTCTCTACGGTCAGGGCATGGGTGTGCCACAAAATCTGATCGAGTCTTATAAGTGGTTCGCCCTCGCGGCCAAGACCGGTGACAATGACGCCAGCAAGAAGCGTGATGAAGTTGCAAATGCGATGGACCCCGAGGATCTTGCCTATGCCCGTCGCGAGGTCAACAATTGGGTTCCAAAGAAACTCGATGAATCAGTCAACCGCATCGTTGTTCCGGACGAATGGAAAGGTGCTTCCAAAAATGCCAAAGCTGCTAAAAACGAGACTACGCGCACCACATATATCCGGGATGCCCAAGCGCAACTCAACCAGCGCGGGTTCCTCGTTGGTGAGCCGGACGGCTTGATTGGGCCGAAGACCAAGCAGGCCATCATGGATTTCCAGAAGAGCGCGGGCATACCGATTACCGGTGAAGTCGACCGCAAACTGCTGCAAGCACTGGACCTTGCTACCTGATCAGTCGCGTTGACAATTGACCAGCAGTTTATGTCACATCATTAAACGTGCCATGCAGTCTGGCCCTATGCGTTCGTGTGTCTGGTATCATAAATCCTGCTGAATCATCCTAAAAGCGTTTGACTTGTTCTAATTGAAGGCGCAATAGGCGGCCACAGAATGGTGTCCGCCGCCCACCACCCCTCTTTCGTGGTTCGTTGCTTGTTGCTCGATGCTGGCCACTTAACGCTGGTCGTTAGCCCCCGGTTACGCGCCACGATCCGCTCGATGGTGGAATGGGTGCCGTTCTGATTGTCTTCCATGCTGTGCGCCGGGATGAAAACAAAGTGAACATTTACCTCCCCATAGCCGAAATGTCGGTCAATGTGTTTGTGCTTTTTGGCATGGGTGCAGGCGTGGGGTTCCTGTCGGGCATGTTTGGTGTGGGTGGCGGATTTCTGATGACGCCTCTGCTGATATTCTACAATATTCCGCCAGCTGTGGCAGTTGCGACAGAAGCCAATCAGATTGTTGCATCGTCATTTTCCGGTGCTCTGGCGCATTTCAAACGCGCAACCGTTGACATCAAGTTGGGTGTCATGCTGCTGGCTGGAGGTATTGCTGGATCGGCGATCGGTGTGGCGGTGTTTGCGTCCTTGCGAGAGGCGGGGCAACTGGATCTGATCATCTCCATTCTCTATGTTGCATTTTTGGGGACGATTGGTTCGCTTATGCTGATCGAGAGCATCAATGCGATCAGAAAAAACCGCAATCCCGACAACGATGCTCCAACGGAAGTGCCAAGTCAGAAATCGTGGATTTCAAACCTTCCTTTCAAGATGCGTTTTCACCGCTCGCAGCTATATTTGAGCGTTATTCCGGTTCTGGCTCTTGGTATGCTGGTGGGCATTCTTGCCTCGATCATGGGTGTGGGCGGCGGATTCATTATGGTTCCTGCGATGATTTATTTGCTCCGCGTGCCGACCAATGTTGTGATTGGAACATCCCTGTTTCAGATCATGTTTGTGACCATGTTCACAACCGTTGCGCAATCTGCTGCAAACCAGACAGTTGATATCGTTCTGGCTCTGATCTTGATGGTTGGTGGTGTTATTGGTGCCCAGTTTGGTGCACAGGCCGGGCAGAAACTGCGCGGCGAGCAGCTGCGC
>JBPCWM010000006.1:0-5066 GCA_051009515.1 Rhizobiaceae bacterium
CGAGTTGATTGTAGCTCACAGATAGCGGCAGCGTCTCCGGACTGCACCTAACCGACCAAGAGGGGTACTACATTACTGCGATTTTTTATCTGCAATCTTTGACCAGAAACACCTGTTTAAGCATCAATGATGCAACCCATTACAAGCTAATGTGTACAGTCCGAGTGTATACGGTTTGTGTATACGGTTTGTGTTCTAGAACCTAGAGAAACCATATGTTCTATGGTACTTTGGAAAGGATGGTGCCCCCACACGGACTCGAACCGCGGACCTACTGATTACAAATCAGTTGCTCTACCAGCTGAGCTATAAGGGCGTCCGGCATCTGATAGCTCAATATATTTGGGCTCTTGTCCAGACGCAGCAGGCCATAGCTTATTCATTTGACTGCTGCAAGTGTCATTTGCATGCAAAATGGTTGAAATCCAGCGTTGGAGTAAAATTTTGCTGCGGTTCCCTTTTGGCAACATATCACTTATTGTCCCCGGCGAATGTCATCATAATTTCTCATAGTGAAATACGTTGGACGGGAGTTCGAACGCAGATGAGATATTGGCGACAGGTGTGTAACAGGACGAGACGATAAATGACCATAATCGGTACCCCAAAGGAATCGGCCAGCGGTGAAAATCGCGTGGCTATGACCCCGCAAAGCGCCAGAGACCTTCAAAAACTGGGATTTGAATGCATTATCCAGTCCAATGCGGGCAAGGCAGCAAGGTTCTCCGATTCTGAATACAAGGAAGCCGGAGTAACTGTGGTCAAAACAGCCGTAGACCTTTGGAATAAGGCTGATGTGGTCGCCAAGGTGCGCCCACCAACACCTGCTGAAACCAAGAAAATGCGCAAGGGACAAACGCTGATTTCCTTCGTTTACCCCGGCGAGAATGGCAAAATTCTCGAGGCCGCCAAGGATGTTGGCAGCACTGTCATTGCCATGGACATGGTGCCCCGCATTTCACGCGCCCAGAAAATGGACGCGCTCTCCTCTACGGCCAATATTGCCGGATACAGAGCCGTCATCGAAGCCAGCAATGCATTTGGCCGTTTCTTTACCGGTCAGGTCACGGCCGCCGGCAAAGTACCACCGGCGAAAATTCTGGTCATCGGAGCTGGCGTAGCGGGCCTTGCAGCGATTGGTGCGGCTCAGTCAATGGGGGCGATTGTGCGTGCCTTTGATGTGCGCCCTGAAGTTGCCGAACAGATTGAATCCATGGGCGCAGAATTCCTGATGCTGGATTTTGAAGAATCCGGTTCCGGTGAAGGTGGTTATGCGGCCCCTTCTTCTCCTGAATTCCGTGAGAAGCAGCTTGAATTGTTCCGGGCACAGGCGCCCGATGTGGATATTGTGATCACAACAGCTCTGATCCCCGGCCGAGATGCGCCCAAACTATGGCTGAAGGATATGGTGGAGGCCATGAAACCGGGTTCTGTGATAGTCGACCTTGCGGCTGAACGGGGCGGCAATTGTGATCTCACAAAAAAGGACGAGAAGATCGAGACCGCCAACGGTGTCACTATTATTGGCTATACCGATCTCGCAAGCCGGATGGCAACGCAATCCTCCACGCTCTACGCCACCAATATTCGTCATATGATGACGGATCTGACACCTGAAAAGGACGGCGTAATCAATCATGACATGGAAGACGATGTGATCCGAGGGGCAACGGTTGCTCACCAAAAAAAAATAACCTTTCCCCCTCCACCACCCAAGATACAGGCCATTGCCAAGCAACCTCCCAAGATGCCGGAACCAACCAAAGAGGAGCTGGCCATAAAAGAAGCAGAAGATATGCGTCGCGCTGGTTTGCGTGAAGTTGCCATGCTGGTAGCCGGCGGCCTGTTCATGGCCGTGATCGGTCTCTATGCCCCGGCCAGCTTCATGCAGCACATGATTGTATTTGCGCTGGCGTGTTTCGTGGGCTTTCAGGTTATCCGGAATGTCAGCCATGCGCTTCACACACCTCTTATGTCGATCACAAATGCGATCTCGGGCATCATTATTTTGGGAGCCCTGCTCCAGATCGGATCAACCAGTTGGCTGGTTGTAATTCTTGCAGCAATTTCCGTGTTCATTGCCACAATCAATATCGTTGGTGGTTTCATGGTAACCCGGCGCATGCTTGCCATGTTCCAGAAAAGCTAGGGGCGCGTCATGGAAACCGGATTTATTACAGCGGTCTACGTAGCCGCGAGCATTCTCTTCATCCTCGCCCTTGGCGGCATGAGCAACCAGGAAAGTGCCAAACGCTCCATCTGGTATGGCATAGTGGGCATGGGTCTGGCCGTATTGGCCACCCTCTTCAGTGCCCAGGTCGGCAATTACTGGATCATTGCAATCATGATCGCTGGCGGGGCCGTAATCGGTGCCATAGTTGCCCAGCGCGTAGAAATGACAGGCATGCCGCAGCTCGTTGCAGCCCTGCATTCCTTCGTGGGTCTGGCAGCGGTGTTCATCGGATTCAATTCTGCCTATGCACCACCTCCCGGCCTGGCCGGTGCGGAACTTGTCATTCACGAATGGGAAATCGTGATCGGAGTGTTTATTGGCGCGATCACCTTTACGGGATCAATAATCGCATACGGAAAGCTGGCCGGATCGATCGACGGCAAACCCCTAACTCTGCCCGGCCGCCATGCCATGAACGCAGCCGGCATCATCCTTTGTTTCGTACTTGGCTTCATGTTCAGTGCCCATTTTGGTATATGGACACTGATCCTCATCACGCTGATTGCTTTTGCAATTGGTGCCCATCTTGTGATGGCCATCGGTGGTGCAGACATGCCAGTGGTTGTATCCATGCTCAACTCCTATTCGGGCTGGGCAGCAGCAGCCACTGGTTTCCTGCTCGGCAATGACCTGCTCATCGTCACCGGAGCTTTGGTGGGATCATCAGGTGCCATCCTGTCCTACATCATGTGCCGCGCCATGAACCGCAACTTTATTTCGGTCATTTTGGGCGGTTTTGGCGGCACTTCAGGCCCGGCAATGGATATAGACGGCGAAATGGTAGAAACGAGCGCGGATGCAGTCGCTGCAGCGCTTGAAGAAGCCGACAGTGTCATCATCGTTCCCGGATACGGCATGGCCGTAGCGCAGGCGCAGGGGTCGATCTCTGAACTGACGCGTCGTCTAAGGGACGAAGGCAAGAATGTGCGTTTTGCGATCCACCCTGTTGCTGGTCGCCTACCCGGACATATGAATGTCTTGCTGGCCGAGGCGAAAGTTCCATATGACATCGTATTGGAAATGGATGAGATCAATGACGATTTTCCGGAAACCGACGTGGTAATGGTGATCGGATCCAATGACATTGTTAACCCGTCCGCACAGGATGACCCTAATTCCCCCATTGCCGGCATGCCGGTTCTGGAAGTCTGGAAAGCCAAGCAGGTATTCGTCTCCAAACGTGGCGCGGGTACAGGGTATTCGGGTGTCGAAAATCCGTTGTTCTTCAAAGAAAACACACGCATGTTCTACGGCGATGCCAAAGCTTCAATTGACGCGCTACTGCAACGTCTTGGGTGATTGGCGTGGGGTTTTCTGCGGTGATCTGGTCGGGGCTTGCCGAATACATTCCGGTGGGGCAATGATGTTCAGCCTATTGAATGTAGCCAATAAGGTGTAACCCGGCTATGGCCAAACCAGATATCTGCTTTGTTGCAAATTCCACGAAGGTGGCGAAGCAGTCTTGCGACGCGCTCATCAAGCGCTATGGCCAGAGCAGCGCTGAAGAAGCCGACTACATTGTAGCACTTGGTGGTGATGGTTTCATGCTTCAGACCCAGCTGAACTTCATGAATACCGGCATGCCGGTCTATGGCATGAACAAGGGTACCGTTGGCTTTCTGATGAATGAATATCGCGAAGAAGGCTTGTATAACCGTTTGGAAAAAGCGCTTCGGGAAATCATTCACCCGCTTCAAATGGAAGTGATTGACAAACATGGCGAACATCACCGGTCGGTCGCCTTCAACGAAGTTTCTCTGTTTCGTCAGTCACATCAGGCGGCAAAACTCCGCATCGTTATTGATGGCAAGGAACGTCTTGCAGCCTTGGCCTGTGATGGCGTAATGGTCGCAACTCCACAGGGGTCGACAGCCTATAACCTGTCAGCTCATGGTCCTATCCTGCCATTGAAAGCCCCCCTGCTGGCACTCACTCCGGTCAGTGCTTTTCGTCCGCGGAACTGGCGCGGGGCCTTGCTGCCCAATACGTCCAAAGTGCACATCAAGGTGCTCGAACATGAAAAGCGTCCGGTCAATGCAGTGGCCGACAATACTGAAATCACATCCGCCGTCGATGTCTATATCCACGAGGACAGGGACGCATCCGGGCTTTTGTTGTTCGATAAGGAACACACATGGGAAGAGCGCATACTCGACGAACAGTTCAAGTATTAGTTCTTGCCCGGACTTGGCCGATTGGTGTTAAACGAACCAACTGGTGAGTGCCTGACAGAGTAAATTCGCCAAGCTCGTGGCGCACCAAAATCTACCACTTTACAGACAAAAAAATATTCTCCGGCAGAATGATTCAAACAACGCCATACTGGCTCTAAGCAGCGAGGCTTAGTTGCGGCTCATCGATATGAGCAGCATCCTGCTGGACTTCTACGCTCATCCGCCCGATCATCGCCACCAGGCCGGCATCGACATGGGCATCTGCCTCAACCAGTGACAATATGTCTCCAATAACATCACAACCTTGATCCTGCCTTTGCCAGGCGCTGATCGCAGCAGCAAAAACCGGGAAGGCTGAAATCGGCAGTCCCGTGCGTGAATAAAGCGAACGGAACGCTGCAATACGCCCTTCTTCAATGATCGACTGAACCCGCCTCAGCGAGGTGCCGCTAAGAACCGAAATGGCCATGTCAAACAAGGCCGCGTGCCCCATGCAACATGCACGCACCAACAAAGCAGCTGTAAGTTGTTTTGTCTCTCGAAGATGTTGGACGTAGGCCGACATTTGTCCAGGACGTGTTTGCATGGCGATTTCCACCGCAACCCTGTTACAGGCATCTTTGGACACGTTTTCCAATCGATCCTGATCACCCCATCCC
>JBPCWM010000007.1:0-3262 GCA_051009515.1 Rhizobiaceae bacterium
GTTTTCAACTTCTAGATCGGTCATTGCACTTTGCCGGTATACCCGGCAACAAGCGCTGTAAGTGGCAATTTTTGTTGAAAGTATTTGTTGATATATGGTGGAAAGTCCGCGCGACAAAAACAGCCGCCAACCCGGTACATTCACGACAGATCCTTTAGAATGATAAGGTGATGCCGTCACCAGGGCCACATCATCGCCCAGTTCCGGTAAAAGGCTGGCAAGCGTTTCCGGGCTGTAACTGCAATCGCAATCGATGACGCACACCACCTCTGTTGGCGCATTCTGAATTCCGGTCAGAACCGCCGCTGTCACGCCACGGTTTTCGTCGTGTGTAATCACCTTCGACTTCGTATCAGCTCCGAAGATCTCTTCGAGTCGCGCGGGTGTTCGATCGCTGCTGCTGTCATCAACGAAAACACAGGAAACATCGTAAATCGAAGAATACTTTGACTTAAAGGCGTTAAGCGCGTTGGCCAGATACGGTATGGCATCCTCTTCCTGGTAACATGGCACGACAATCGTAATGGGGAGTGTCGTGCCGTCAATCACCTCAGAAGTATTAGATGCCACCGTCGCGCGCTCGACTTTGACAGACGACGCTTTACCAGTTTCGAAACCTAAACCATTACCAATTGACGTAAATTCATAGTTGTCCAGATACTCAAATACACGTTCGCGCATCGCTTCGATGTTGCGGTACTTTTGAACTTTGCGGAACCGCGACAGCGCCGAAATTCGAGGTTGTTCGTTATCGAGTTCTGAAATCTGGAAGTAGATCTGCCAGGGTCCGACTTCGGATTTCTGCCAGTCTTCAATGTACCAGCCAATAAAGTTTTTGGGCAATTGCCTAAGGTAGGTGCCGCCTGAAATTGGAAACCGAATGCCCAAGAACTTGCCAGAAGGGATAGGCACCTCAGTAATAGTCCGATCACCGAACGTCAACTTATAGGGCGCTTCATGTAAATTCTGGTCGCGCATAAGGCCAAAGGCAACGACGCTGGAATCGTAGCGAGTACCCTCATTGGCCAGCACCTCTAACGCCCATTGATCCGAAGGCCGCAGCCAGCCCGCACATCGATAGCCAATTATTTCACGTTGGCAGGCACGCTCAAGGGCGATCCTGGATTGAACAACTTCTTCGCGAAACTCCTCTGCGTTCAGTTCGCGAACAACTTTCTGGAAATACCCAGTGCTCGCAATTTCATGCCCTCGGTCAGCAATTTCGGCCAGCAGGTCTGGAAACCGATCAGCAATCCAACCACTGGAAAAGAAACTCGCCTGCAATGAACGTGTGTCTAGTTCGTCAAGCAAACCAAGAGTGTTCGCTTCGAGCCTGGACTCGAAACGACCCCAATACCGTTGAGGCACCGTTTTACTTGACGCCCCACACTGGAAATAGTCATTTAGATGGATTGTTAAAAATCCGGTCCGTCCCAGTTCCATAAATTCTTGCCAACAAATTTTGTAAACCCAATCGTATAGAAATATTCAAGGTTATCAAACAACGGCATTGGAATGTTTACCCGCAATCCGCTGTGGAAATCTCATTTGTCGAAATCGCTGAACTGGTAAATTCGAATTAGGTCGGTCCTATACAGTTCGGTCAAGTTGGATGGGTCTTCCGCCACAAACTGAAGAACATAGTCGTTGCTGACATTCCCACGTATCGGAGCATCAGGAAATGCGATCAGATATTCTGCACCAGCTGATTGGGCAATCTCGAATAAATCAGGGTCATCCGCCCAAAAATTGGAATCCGCAACTCCGACGGTCGGTTGCCGGATAACAGCATAAAGGCCCTGAGGCTGATTGGACATCAGTGGGCTTTTGTCCATTGCAAGTCTGCGCAGAACATCCTCAAGCAGTTCCCCTTTGTATTCGACGTCAATTGCCCGACTGCTCCGCAACGGTATCGCTACTTTGTTGAACCATCGGAGTTCCCAAATTGTATTGGACAAGTAAAGCAAAATGATCGCCACTATCGCGGTTGCAGACGAGATTTTGGCGACCCAATCCATCTCCTGAAATTTCGGAAATGTCGGCAGGGCTATCCCGCAAATGAACAAAACCAAAGGAACACTGGGCAGCAAATACCTGGGCGGCAGGTCGAACGCTGTACTGGAAAGCCCAATCAAAATTGCAAAGGCAATGTTAAAGGCGGTGCCTAAGATACAAAATAGAATGAACGGACTGAACCACTCCATTGGATTTTCGATGTGAGCAAGCCGCCCACGCCAGAGCCGAATTTCCAAAACCATGAAGGCGGATATACCAATAACAACACATGCTCTGGCCAGCGATCCCGCCTCCATTCCAAGCAAGTCATACACCGCTTTTGCAAAGTTGAGCGCGACCTCACCCGGATCAAAGCCCGCCGCCGGCTCTGGTCCACCCCTCAACGACCCGACCACATTGATGTTTCTGATTGCCAATCCCACGGTGACCAGCGCCGCAGGAAAGGCCGCCATCCCGGCATCAAAAAACGCCCGAACAAAATTTTCCGTTCTCATTCGGGCGACTAATACGGCAACCGACATGGCTATGGAAAATGGCAAGACCTGATACCGAACCAGGGCCGCCGCCGCCATGAGCAACGCGGCGAGCACCAACGCCGCATACCAACCCACTCCGTCCTTTCTGGAAAACGCAAGAGCCGTGGCTGCGCCTGTAATCAGTGCAACAAAAACGGTCTCGGACATACCCATTATCGAAAATGGCCAAGCCCCCCAATACGCCATCCAGGCAACGCCAAATACAGCGCCTAGTTCAGGTCGTTTCGCGTAAATCGCCAGAACCCATAGAAGCAACAATGCGGTACTCACATGGCCTGAAACCAATACGACGCCAAGTGCGTCGACTGCCTCCAATGAAAAAACACTGGCAACAAATGCCGCAACCAACGGCAACCCAGGAGGCCAAATGGTCTGAACCGCAGGTACACCCTGTTCGATTTGAGACATGTAAACCAGCGTTCGGGTGGTCGCACCTTCGCCCCTCAGCAACTGATCTGTCACGCTCAGATATTGCGATCCGTCGCCTGCAAGATAGTCAGCAGACAAATTTGATAACAACACGACCGCGACCACGAAAATCAGGCAGTGTCCGACCAATATCCAAACTGCACTTTTCAACTCGCGCACAATAATCCAATACCTTTAAACCCTTACGACAAAGTCTAACCTCATTTGTGCTAGCGCTCCAGTGCAAGTATGAACCGAGCAATCCGTCAGATTCACGATAGATTAAAACTTGTAATTGCGTT
>JBPCWM010000008.1:0-2917 GCA_051009515.1 Rhizobiaceae bacterium
GCCTATAAGGACGCCGCGATTGAGGGCATTCGCATGCTGCTTGGATTGCAATCTGGTGTCAAAATCCCATCCGACAAAGTGGGTGCCGTGAAAATGGGAACCACAGTGGCCACCAACGCCCTGCTGGAACGCAAGGGCGACGCGACGGCTCTTCTCATTACAAAAGGTTTCGGTGATGGATTGCGGATTGGCTATCAAGCGCGGCCCGATATCTTTGCCAAGGAAATCGTCAAACCCGAGCAGCTTTACAGTGTTGTTCATGAAGTTGATCAGCGTGTTTTGGCAGACGGTACAGTTGAGAGTGTTCCCGATACGGATCAGATCAAGGCCATTCTTGAATCGGTCAAATCCTCTGGCATTGATGCCATTGCCATCGCCTTCATGCATGCTTGGAAATACCCTGAGCATGAACAATTGGTAGCCAGACTGGCCCGTGATCTGGGTTTTGGGCAGGTATCCGTCAGCCACGAAGTATCGGCCCTCGCAAAACTCGTGGGGCGTGGAGATACGACTGTAGTCGATGCCTACCTGTCACCGATCCTTCGTCGCTATGTGAATCAGGTGAGTTCAGAACTGGGCGTGGAAGATGCGGCAAGTCGAGACCAGCCCCGCCTGATGTTCATGCAATCTTCCGGCGGATTGACAGCTGCAAATCTTTTCGCCGGAAAGGATGCCATTCTGTCTGGTCCGGCCGGCGGTGTTGTGGGCGCTGTTGAGACATCGGCTTTGGCCGGATTTCACAAAGTCATCGGCTTCGATATGGGTGGCACCTCCACAGATGTGTCCCACTTTGACGGAGAATATGAGCGGGCCTTTGAAACGGAAGTTGCGGGTGTACGCATGCGTGCTCCGATGATGCGGATTCACACCGTTGCAGCAGGCGGCGGCTCGATTCTGTTTTATGAATCGGGACGATTTCGCGTTGGCCCGGAATCTGCCGGAGCGAATCCGGGCCCCGCCAGCTATCGACGTGGCGGACCATTGGCTGTGACCGACGCCAATGTAATGGTTGGCAAATTGCTACCGGAGAATTTCCCCGCCATCTTCGGCCCGGCTCAGGATCAACCTCTTGACGCCGACGTGGTTCGCGCGAAATTCACAACTCTGGCCAACGAAATCGGCACCGGACAGACTGCTGAAGTCGTTGCCGACGGTTTCTTGCGCATAGCCGTTGAGAACATGGCCAACGCGATCAAAAAGATTTCTGTCCAGCGCGGCTATGATGTGACGGAATATGCGCTGACCTGCTTCGGCGGCGCTGGTGGCCAGCACGCCTGTGCCGTTGCTGACAATCTGGGCATGGAAACCGTTGTTGTGCATCCGTTTTCAGGCATTCTGTCGGCCTATGGCATGGGTCTTGCCGATATTCGAGCTTCCCGCTCTCAGGCGCTTATTCAACCGCTTGGAGAACAGGGGCTGCAGGCATTGTCAGATCTTGAATCAAAACTTCAGGCCACCGTCATTTCGGAAGTCCAGGGCCAGGGCGTCGCTGAGTCTGATATTACAACCTTCAGTCGTGTTCATTTGCGCTATGATGGAACCGATACGGCCATAGCCGTCAATCGTGACAGCGAAGACCGGATGCGACAGGCCTTTGCCGATATTCACAAGAAGCAATTTGGTTTCACATTCGACAAACCACTAATCATCGAGGCACTGGAACTGGAAGCCGTGGGAGGGGGCGCAAAGGTTGTTGAATCCTCTATCGAAATGGAAGATGAGCAGGTTGAGGCACGGTCAACCACCCAACTCTTTACCAATGGTGAGAGCGTGTCAGCCGGAATATACCTGCGTCAAGATCTCAAACCCGGAAACCGCATCAAGGGCCCTGCCCTGATCATTGAAGATCACCAGACCATAGTTGTCGAACCGGGCTGGGTAGCTGCAATCAATGCACTGGACCATATCATAATGACCCGCGCCGAACGCAAACAACGGGAAGCCGTTATCGGCGCGAGTGCTGACGCCGACCCGGTCTTGCTTGAAGTCTTCAACAATCTGTTCATGTCCATCGCCGAACAGATGGGCGTAACGCTGCAAAATACGTCCTACTCCGTCAACATCAAGGAGCGGCTCGACTTTTCCTGTGCCGTGTTCAATTCCGAAGGCCAGTTGGTGGCCAATGCCCCCCACATGCCTGTACATCTGGGGTCCATGGATCGTTCCGTGGAAACAATCATTGAACTGAACAAGGGTACAATGAAACCCGGCGATGTTTATGTGTTGAACGCACCCTACAATGGCGGAACGCATCTGCCGGACATCACCGTTGTCACCCCTGTCTTTAATGGCGATGACATCCAATTCTACGTCGCATCGCGCGGCCACCACGCTGATGTGGGAGGTATGGCTCCGGGCTCAGCAACGCCATTGGCCACACATGTTGAGCAGGAAGGAGTCCTGATCGACAATTTTAAACTGGTCGATCAGGGTAAATTGCGCGAAGTCGAGATGATCGAACTGCTGTCCAACCACAAATACCCCTGCAGAAACCCGGCCCAGAACATGGCCGATCTGCGCGCCCAGGTTGCAGCCAATGAAAAAGGCGTCGACGAATTGCGCAAAATGGTCGAGCATTTTGGTCAAGACGTAGTGGACGCCTATATGCTGCACGTTCAGGACAACGCCGAAGAAAGTGTACGTCGGGTCATCGACCGCCTGTCGGATTGTGAGGCCGTTTACCCAACAGATACGGGCCAGCAGATCAAGGTGAAGATCACTGTCGACAAAGACAAGCGCGAAGCCACTGTCGACTTTACCGGCACATCGAACGTTGAAGAAAATAATTTCAACGCACCACTGCCTGTAACTCGCGCGGCCGTTTTGTACGTGTTCCGGATTATGGTGGAAGCCAATATTCCCATGAATGCCGGATGTCTCAAGCCGATCAATATCGTGGTGCCAGACGAATGCATGC
>JBPCWM010000009.1:0-9272 GCA_051009515.1 Rhizobiaceae bacterium
ACCCTATAGAACTGGCCTTCTCAAAACTCAAGGCCCACATGAAACGGCTGGCGCTGAGAACCGTTGGGGACTTATGGAAAGGGGTCGGCGAAATTCTCAAGCTGTTCTCACAACAGGAATGCACAAACTTCTTCAAGGCAGCAGGGTATGGGGCAAATTAAACCGGAAATGCTCTAACTTGTAGTTCCGACTAAATTGGCGCAGAGGAACAATGGCCGCGTGATGCGGCCATTGGAACAATTACTATGAGGCTGTTGCATTGATAAGGCTCCAGCCCGGGCGTCTATTTATTTCAGCGCCTTGTCGGTGATCATGGATGTCCATGCACCACTTGGTTCCTTCGTGATCACGGGATCGGATCCGGCTGACAACAGGGTTGCAACCGTGCGCTTGTAGTCTTCTTCCAGCAAGGCACCGTTTGAACCGGCAGTCAGCTTGGCAATTTCGCCCATCATGCGCTTTTGATGTTTTTCGGTCTGAGCACCGGATGCATCATTTTCAAGCACTATCTCAGCCGCCTCGTCAGGATTGGCTTCTGCGTATTTCCAGCCCTTCATGGAGGCGCGAACGAAGCGTACCATCTTGTCCTGGAAGGCTTCGTCTTTCAGCTTGTCCTCATGCACGTAAATCCCGTCTTCCAACGTGGCCACACCTTCATCTTCATATTTGAAGGTGATCAGATCGTCAGCGGAAAGACCCGCATCAATAATCTGCCAATACTCGTTATACGTCATGGTTGACACGCAGTCGGCCTGTTTCTGCAGGATCGGGTCAACGTTGAAGCCCTGTTTGAGTACCTTAACACCATCGGCAGAGCCATCGGTCTTAATGCCCAGCTTGCTCATCCACGACAGGAAGGGGTATTCATTGCCGAAGAACCAAACGCCAAGTGTCTTGCCTTTGAAATCGGCTGGTGACTTGATGCCGGAATCCTTGCGGCAAGTCAGCATCATCCCGGACGATTTGAATGGCTGGGCGATGTTGACCAGAGGCAAGCCTTTTTCACGGGTTGCAAGGGCGGAGGGCATCCAGTCAAGTACCACATCAGCGCCGCCACCTGCGAGCACCTGTGCTGGTGCAATGTCGGGGCCACCGGGCTTGATTTCAATATCGATACCCTCGGCTTCGTAATAACCCTTGTCCTTGGCAACATAATAGCCTGCAAACTGGGCCTGTGTGACCCATTTCAACTGGAGTGTTACCTTGTCAGCGGCCCAGGCCTGCACGCTGGATGCGGCCAGTACCCCGGCGGCCAGTAAGAGTGCGAGTTTTTTCATTTTAAGTCTCCCTTCATGCTTGCCCAAGCGGGCTGTTATGTCCTGACTATTGTCCTGGACTGTCAGTTTCGTCCCGACCGGACGGATGGATGCCAGAAGGTGACGGCCCGTTCGATGAGCGCCACGCCTCCGTAAAATGCGGAACCGGCCAATGCTGCCACTGCAATCTCGGCCCAAACCATATCGACATTCATGCGCCCGACTTCCGTGGAAATGCGAAAACCCATGCCGACAATTGGCGTCCCGAAAAACTCCGCCACGATTGCTCCGATTAGAGCAAGTGTGGAGTTGATTTTCAATGCATTGAATATGAATGGTGCAGCGGCAGGCAGTCGCAACTTGGTCAGCGTTTGCCACCAACTCGCCCCATATGTTTTCATCAAGTCTCGTTGCATGTGCCCGGCTGCGGCCAGACCCTGCACCGTATTCACCAGCATCGGGAAGAACGTCATTATGACCACGACCGCGGCTTTGGACTGCCAGTCAAACCCAAACCACATGACCATGATTGGTGCGACACCGATAATCGGCAATGCTGACACAAAATTTCCAAGAGGCAACAGACCGCGCTGCAAGAATGGGGAACGGTCAATCAGCAATGCAACCACAAAGCCGGAGCCGCATCCAAGAACATATCCCGCGAGTACCGCTTTCAGGAAGGTTTGTTGAAAATCCTGCCATAGAATGGGAAGGGAATTTCCAATCCTTTCCCAGATCATGCTGGGCGGTGGAAGCAATACAGTTGGGACTTGCAAGCCTTTGACTATCAGTTCCCACACGACGAGTATGGTTATGCCGAACAGCAGAGGCACGATCAGGTTGATGGCACGTGCCATAGGCAAATTGGTGCCGGTGTCGATGGAAACCAGTCTCTCGTTTACCCACCACATGATGAGCCAAAATACCAATGCCGCGATGACCAGACTCATGCCACACCTGCCTGGGGCTTTTCACCCATTCGACGCAGAACATAGGAATGGGCCACTCCCACTAACATGACAAGAATTGCAGCCAGCGCAGCCGCCATGAACAGGGCGGACCAGATTTGAATTGTCTGCCCATAATAAGATCCGGCCAGCAGGCGCGCTCCTAGTCCGGCCACGGCACCAGTCGGCATTTCTCCCACTATGGCTCCCACCAGCGAAATGGCGACTGCAATTTTGAGCGAGGTGAAGAGATAGGGCATGGAAGATGGAAATCGTAATTTCCAGAATGTCTGGGTGCGCGACGCGCTGTAGGTATGCATCAGATCCAGTTGCGCTCGGTCCGGAGATCGCAGGCCTTTCACCATGCCAACCACAACGGGAAAGAAAGACAGATAGGTGGATATCAGTGCCTTGGGCAGGAGGCCGGACAGACCAACAGCGTTCAATACCACGATGATCATGGGGGCTATTGCCAGAATGGGGATGGTTTGTGAGGTGATGACCCATGGCATGACGGATTTATCCATGGCCTTGTTGTGGACAATGCCGACGGCAAGCGCGATTCCCAGCGCCGTGCCTATCAAAAATCCGAGAAGAGTGGCCGACAGGGTGATCCATGCGTGATAGACGAGCGAACGTTTGGACGTGATCTTCTTCTGTACGGTGGTCTTGTAGATTTCACTGAATACCTGATGGGGAGCAGGCAGGACTGGGCGTTCCTGCGCCATCGTATCGCGGACCAACTGTGAAAATGCCGGTGCTTCCGCATTGGCCCTCTCCGCCCTATCATATTCAAATGGTGCGTTCATCCAGACCACGCAGACATACCAGATGGCAACAATCACCGCCAAAACGGTCAGGACCGGTATGGTTTTGCCATTCTTGCCGCTTGTGCTGCTGACGCTGGAGCTCATCACGACCCCCTCCAGCACATCATGAGCGTGGGAATTCCTTCCTCTGTCTTCTCCTGGCGCTGATCTGGCTGTTCGACAAATCCCTCCCGTTCATAAAATCGCCTGGCCCTTTGATTTGGTTCAAACACCGTCAGTTTGATTTGGTCAGGAGATCTGGCTTTGGCCTTGTCCATCATGGCCTTGCCTGTGCCTTGCTGTCGAAAACCGGGATCAAGGTAAAAGCCACCGATCTGCTCGGTCTCTTCGTTGAGTGACAAGTATCCGCCTATTTGCCGGCCAGTATCGGCGACTAGAAGATAACGGCTTTTCAGCATGTCCGGATTGAATAGTTCGGCGATTTGGCTGCGTGAGATTAACCGGGGCAGCCATGGGGTCGTGTCGATATAATCATTGATGATATCCGCACAGCCGGGCAGGTCTTCAATGCCAGCTTCGCGTATGATCACATCACCTGTCATTGTCTCACCGCGTATATCGTCAACGAGAGTGGTATCCGGTGCTGCCGGTTTTCGTCGGTCACTCCGATATCCACGGTCAAAAGGCCTGCATTGTTGATATGCAGGTGGGTGAGTTCCATGACCGGAAACAAAAACACGTCTCCCGATTCTGTCGTACTCATGCGGGTCAAGCAATGTTCACGACTTAGCCGCCCCACGACCTCGCGACCAGCATCGCGAATTTCCACATCGCAGGAAACGTGGATCTCTCCGTTCTTCTCGAGAGGGTCGGAAAAGTAGATCAGCAGTGTTGCGGGCTGATCCGGCTTGAGTTCCCTTGCGGGAACGAATACCGGTGTATTGCTGTAAGAGTCCGCCCATTTTTGCTCCCAGTCCGGATCATTGACCAGCGCGGCAGACGCTGTGAACCCTTTGGTTGTTTTGGAAAGAACCGGGCGGGTTTCCACTTCGGTCAGGCTTTGGGACTGCCCAACGGTCACGTTCCCGAAGATCAGGAGTGCCCCAAGCAAGACCAATGGCGAAAATCTGGATCTAATCTTCATAACTGTGGCCAGCTCTTAATCCGTCTCGCACACGCGCAGCGATTGCCAGGAATTCGGGCGACTCACGAATATCAAGTGGCCTTTCCTTGGGAAGGGTTGATTCAATTACGTCCGTCACGCGTCCAGGACGCGGGGACATCACAACAATCTTTGTCGACAAATATACGGCCTCGGGTATCGAATGGGTAACAAAGCAGATTGTCTTGTTGGTGGTGTCCCACAGATGCAGCAATTGCTCGTTGAGATGGTCGCGGACGATTTCATCGAGCGCCCCGAACGGTTCATCCATCAGCAAGAGGTCTGCATCAAAGGCAAGAGCGCGCGCGATGGATGCTCGCTGTTGCATGCCACCCGACAATTGCCAGGGGTATTTTTGACCGAAATTGGAAAGGTCCACCAGTTGCAATACCCGGTCGATGCGCTTGCGCTGTTCGGCACTGCCATAGCCCATGATTTCCAGTGGCACGGCAATGTTCTTTTCAATCGTGCGCCATGGCAACAGGGAAGCCGCTTGAAAGACGTAACCATATGCCCTTGTCAGGCGCGCCTGTTCAGGCGTCATTCCATTGACGGAAATGGTTCCGCCGGTCGGCTTTTCCAGATCGGCAATGACCCGAAGGAAAGTGGTTTTGCCACAACCCGACGGCCCAATAAAGGATACGAAGTCACCCTGATCGACTTCCAGATTCACTTTTGAAAGTGCGTGAACCGGCCCGTCATTTGTGTCAAAGGTTAGCGACAGGTCTTTGGCTGAAACGACGGTGTCTGTCATGCAGTCCTACTAAACTCCACTGGCCGGTATACCGCTGCGCTCTACAGGAGTTGGTGCAGTCAGTTCTTTCCAGCCTTTCAACGCGCGGTTGACGGTTGCATTGGGTTCGCGTTTGACGAACCTGCCATGGCCTTCCTGTGTCTGCACTTCACCGTCCATCACCGATACATGGCCGCGCGACAGGGTGAAGCGCGGCAATCCCTTGACCTTTTTGCCTTCAAACACGTTGTAGTCAATGGCTGATTGCTGGCTATCTGCAGTTATGGTTTTTTCCTTGTTGGGGTCCCAGACGACAATGTCGGCATCCGAACCTACAAGAATGGCACCTTTCCTGGGATAGCAGTTCAGTATCTTTGCAATATTAGTGGAGGTGACGGCCACAAATTCGTTGGCTGTCAGCCGTCCTGTTTCAACGCCATGGGTCCACAACATGGGCATACGGTCTTCCAGACCACCCGTCCCGTTTGGAATTTTGGTAAAGTCACCGACACCGTAGCGTTTCTGTTCAGTTGTAAAGGCGCAATGGTCGGTCGCCACCACAGAAAGCGACCCCGATTGCAATCCCGCCCAGAGCGAGTCCTGATGCTGTTTGTTGCGAAAGGGTGGCGACATGACCCGGCGGGCAGCATGGTCCCAGTCCTTGTTGAAATATTCGCTTTCATCAAGGGTAAGGTGCTGAATAAGTGGTTCACCCCAAACCCGCTTGCCCTGGGCGCGGGCCCGACGAATGGCTTCGTGGGAATCTTCGCAGGAAGTGTGGACGACATAAAGTGGCGCCCCAGCCATATCAGCGATCATGATCGCACGGTTTGTGGCCTCCCCTTCCACCTGTGGTGGTCGTGAATAGGCATGGGCTTCAGGGCCGCTATTGCCTTCTGCAAGAAGTTTGGCCGACAGTTCGGCAACAACATCGCCATTCTCAGCATGAACCATGGGTGTCGCACCAAGATCTGCACAACGCTGGAACGAAGCATAGAGTTCATCATCATTTACCATCAGCGCGCCTTTGTAGGCCAGAAAGTGTTTGAACGTGTTGATCCCCTTATCCTTCACAACAGTCTCCATTTCGTTGAAGACCTGCTCACTCCACCAGGTGATTGCCATGTGAAAGGAATAATCGCAATTGGCGCGGGTCGATTTGTTGTCCCACATCTGGATAGCTTCCAGAAGCGACTGGCCCGGAGATGGCAGGGCAAAATCCACAACCATGGTGGTGCCACCAGAAAGGGCGGCACGGGTACCAGATTCAAAATCGTCGGATGAGTAGGTGCCCATAAAAGGCATTTCCAGATGAGTGTGTGGATCAATACCTCCTGGCATGATGTAGCAACCAGTGGCGTCGAGTTCCGTGCCACCTTTCAGATCAGGGCCAATGGCACTGATAACACCGTCCTCAATCTGGACGTCTGCCTTGTAGGTGAGGTCTGCCGTTACAATGGTTCCGTTTTTGATGGTAGTGGTCATGGGACTGTCCCCGTTTCGCTCATCTGGTGGTTAAAGTGTAGTTGAATTGTTTTAGCCGGTCACTTGCCTTTTGCAGTTCTGGCGGATCAAACAAGGCTTGGAAGCGCGGTGTGGAGAGAACCAGCGCCTCAACTGTAAGGTCAAGGCGTTCAAGGGCGGCAATGGCGCGCAGTCCTTCGGTCGGTTCGCTTTTGGCAAACAGGGTTTTGGCCGTGTTCAGTCCACCCACTTCGCTCAGCAAATCCCGAAAATAGGTGGCATCATGCCCAGCTTCCGTTTTGAGCCGGTGATAGATATCCATCATAGCTGCGTTCAGATCGTCAATGGTGTTATCGTCACTCACTCGACAATCTCCGCAGTTTCGACAACAGCGTGAAACAGGACATCTGCTCCTGCTGTGCTCCATCCCTTGGAAATGTCTTCCGCCTCATTGTGGCTCAACCCGTCCACACAAGGGCACATGACCATGGCGGTGGGGGCAACACGGTTTACCCAGCAGGCATCGTGGCCGGCGCCGGAAATGATGTCCATATGCGAATAGCCAAGGCGTTCGGCCGCATCGCGAATTGCACCCACGCAGTTTTTGTCAAATTCCGGTGGGTCAAACTGACCAACGATCTCGCAGGAGAATTCCAGACCCAGCTTCTTGCACAGTTTTGGAGCTTTCTTTTCCAACTTGCGCACCATTTTGTTTAACCGGTCGAGTTCATGGGAGCGGAAATCAATGGTGAATACCACTTTGCCGGGAATAATGTTGCGACTGTTGGGATAGACATCCACATGGCCAATGGCTCCAACCGCGTTGGGCGCATTTTTCATGGCGATCTTGTGCACCAGTTCGGTAATCTGGGCGAGACCACGCCCGGCATTCTTACGCATGGGCATGGGCGTAGACCCGGTGTGGCTTTCTTTGCCTGTGACCGTGCATTCAATCCAGCGCAGCCCCTGTCCATGGGTTACGACACCGATATCCCTGCCTTCCGCCTCAAGAATTGGCCCCTGCTCAATATGCAGCTCAAAGAATGCATGCATGTCTCGGGCACCGACTTCCTCATCGCCCTTCCACCCAATGCGCTGCAATTCATCGCCAAACTTCTTGCCATCTGCATCGGTTTTCTCATAGGCCCATTCCTGGGTGAACTGTTTGGCAAATACACCAGACGCCATCATTGCGGGGGCAAACCGGGTGCCCTCTTCATTAGTCCAGTTGGTGACGACGATAGGATGCTTGGTCTTGATGTCCATGTCGTTCAATGTGCGGACGATCTCCAGACCGGCCAGCACCCCCAACACGCCGTCATATCGGCCACCTGTGGGCTGGGTATCGAGGTGGGAACCGACATAGACGGGGAGTGCGTCCGGGTCGGTCCCCTCACGGCGCATGAACATAGTACCCATCTGATCCACTCCCATGGTCAGACCGGCCTCCTCGCACCATGTCTGAAAAAGTTTGCGCCCCTCGGCGTCTTCGTCCGTCACAGTCTGCCTGTTGGAGCCACCAGCAATGCCGGGTCCGATCTCCGCCATGGCATGGATGCTGTCCCACAGGCGATCTCCGTTAATCCTGAGATTCTCTCCCGGCTTTGATACTGGCTCGGCCATGGTCGCTTCTCCTGGCTGGTCGACAAAAATTTACCACATGGTCAAAGATTACAGGTTTCAACGCGGGCCTCAAGATGTAATTGTAAGGAATGTGCTGCAATGAACAGGAGTAAGCGTTTGGCCGTTCGCAAATCTGCCACTGCTATTCCGTCGCGATCTGCTTCGACCCGCAAACGCACCCGGATTCAACAGGAAAAGGAAGAGCTCATTCTTGAGGCTGCGCTGGACGTATTTTCGCGTCATGGTTTCCGCGGCTCGACCATTGACCAAATTGCCGAGCAGGCCGGGTTGTCCAAACCCAATCTGCTTTATTATTTCAGAACCAAGGAAGCCATACATCGCCAACTCATTGACCGATTGCTGGATACATGGCTTGAACCTCTGCGGGTCATAAAGGCTGATGGTGACCCTTTGTCGGAAATCCAATCCTATATAAGGCGCAAGCTGGAACTAGCCCGAGACTACCCGCGCGAGAGCCGTCTGTTTGCCAACGAAATTCTGCAGGGCGCTCCTCACATCCGGGAGGAGCTGGAGGACTTGCGGGATCTGGTTGATGAGAAATCCGAGATTATCACGGCTTGGGTGAAGCAGGGCAAGATCGCCAAATGCGATCCGCGCCACCTGTTCTTTTCCATCTGGGCGACCACGCAGCACTACGCTGATTTTGATGCTCAGATCAAGGTTGTGCTTGGCAAATCATCCGGTGGTGAGGGGGAAGGGCGATTTGAGGACGCTGCGCGTTTTCTTGACCAGCTCTACGTCAGCGGTCTGCGCGCGAATGATTGACTGAGAATTATCGAGACCTGTTTGTGCAGAGGACAACTGTTTGCCCTCTGCAGCGATTGTTTGGTTTGGTGACCCGGAATTACTTCTTTGGGGTCTGCGTCATGTAGAGGAATTCCTCTACAGCTTTTTTCGATTCCGGTCGCAGATTGTCAATTCCTTCATAGGGCACGCCAAGAGCTGGTCCATCGCTTGGATATTTTTCCTTACGGGCGAAGTGCCGCTGAATCATCCGCACGAATTTTGCGCCACCCCAGGCTCCGATTTCTGTTGAAACGGGATACTTCTCCTGCGGGTCGCGGAACAGATCATAGAAGTCTGCAAGGATTGCGTTGTCGATATTACCGCCAGGAATGGCCAGTTTGTATTGCTCTTTCACAACCGCTTCCAGCTTGTTGATGTTGTAGACAAACACATGATCCCGACGACCATGGGTTTCTCCGTTCAAGAGCAATGATGTCTGATCGATACCATCATAAATACGATCGGTTGGGAGCTTGTCATAACCACCGCCAAGACGAGAGAATGTGGTGA
>JBPCWM010000010.1:0-5270 GCA_051009515.1 Rhizobiaceae bacterium
CAACACGACCCGGTAACAGACCCCATTCGTTCAGCGCGAATTCACGCGTTGCATCGCCTTCCAAAAGCGGTTTCAGGGATTGGCCGTGTTGGGTTTGCAGTGCATCAGCATCACCGTAGTCCAGAAATGTCGGGCCAAGATCCAGTGTGGATACAGGTTCGGCAACAACTTTGCCTGCAGGGATGCCGGGTCCTTTTGCGATCATGGGAACGCGCAACAAGCCTTCATAATGCATCGGGCCCTTCAGGATCAATCCATGATCGCCCAGCCAGTCTCCGTGATCGGAAATGTAAATGATGATTGTGTTGTCGGCGATGCCCGCTTGTTCCAAGGCAATCATCAAGCGCCCAACTTCGTGGTCGATATAGGCAAGTTGCCCATAAGTGTTGGCGATAATTTCGCGTAGTTGTTCGTCGGTTTGTTCTGGAATGCGCGAATAAGCTTTGCGAATTTCCGCAAACTTCTTGTCGCCCGGTTCGTTTTC
Source organism: Rhizobiaceae bacterium (assembly GCA_051009515.1). Taxonomy (GTDB): domain Bacteria; phylum Pseudomonadota; class Alphaproteobacteria; order Rhizobiales; family Rhizobiaceae; genus Pseudahrensia. Next base: position 485 of record JBPCWM010000010.1, read on the forward strand.
CAACGCGGCTTTGTGCCACCAGGGTTTGCCTTGGTAGCTGCGTGTGCGGTTCTCCGGCAGATCGACTTCTGCCGAATCATGCAAACGGGACCAGGGCTCAGGACAATCAAATGGATGGTGGGGATCGGGGAAACTCACCCAAGTTGCGAATGGTTTTTCTTCATCGCGACCATGGTTCACCCATTCAATAAATCTGTCAGCCGTCCAACTGGAATTGTGAAATGCCGTTGGTAGTTTTGAATGCCAGGTTTGCGCGGCATCTTTTGTGTCGCCCGCATTTTCCCACATTAGTTTGGTTCGCTCATCACCACGACCATCACTGTGATAAAAACGCTCATAGTGCTGACCGGCGGGCGGCTTTTCTGGGGCCCACCAATTGTGCCCCACCAGCATCAGTTCCAAATGCTGAAATCCCATATAGGGGCCGTTCCAGTCCGCACCATATTCAGCAGAGGACCGCAGACATTCCGGTGAACCGGTTGGCTCATAAGTATGATACGTGGAAAAATGAGCTTTGCCGAAAAAACTGGTCTGGTAGCCGCTGGCTGCCATGGCGCCTGCCCAGCCTTTTTCTCCGGTCTCAGGGTTCAGATCGATGCCATTGTCATGGACCCCGTGGGTTCGACAAAGTTGTCCGGTCAGGATCGAAGCCCGCGCGGGCTGGCACACCACAGATGGCGTGATGCACGACGTGAAATGCGTGCCATCAGCTGCAAGCTGATCCAGATGCGGCGTTTTCACGTTTCGACCCATGAAACCAAAACAATCCGCGCGTTGCTGATCGGCTGATATGAGCAAAATATTGGGACGGGTCATGTGGTTTTCCGTAGACTGTAGGTGACGACACCCACAGCCAGCACCATGAAGGCCAAGGCAATGGGAGAATTCATGAGAAAGAAGGGGTCGCTACCGGTAGCGGCAAAGGCCTGTCGGGCAGTGGCTTCCAAATTGCCCCCAAGGATGAAAGCGATAACAAAGGGCAAAGGCGACATCCCCACGCGGCGCATAAAGTAGCCCAGAAATCCAAAGCCTATGGTAATCCAGACGGCGACTAGATTGGTTTCTTGAACATAAATTGCAGTCAGTGTCAGCAGCAGAACGATTGGCAGCAATCGTTCCTTTGGCACACGGGCCATGATGCCGACCGTTCGCATGAACATGCCGCCAATGGTCCAGTTCAGTGCGTTGGCGAAGAACATCGACACGAACAGACCAAAGGCCAACACAAGTTCAGGGTTTACGCCTTCACCCTGCACACCGCCTTCCAAACGGAAGACACCAGGACCTGGATTGAATCCGCCTATGGAATCCATCGCAAGAATGAGGAACACTGCAGCAGCATTTCCAGGAATCCCAAGCGACAGAACCGGTATCAAATTAGCGCCGGAAACAGAGGAATTCGCCGCTTCGGTGGCTGCAATTCCTTCCGGCACGCCCGCGCCCAATGCGGGCTCTCCACGTCGTTCAGCGCGGGCTTTGGCAGAGGTGTAACCAATCGTTGCCGCCAGAGTACTGCCCACTCCTGGCAATGCACCGATAACGGTGCCGATAAATGCCGATCGCCCGATAATTGGCGACAACCGCCGGATCAACGGCCAGCCAAGCCTTCCATCACCCTCGACTACCGAATGGGTTGCTGTCTTTTTTGGTCCATTCAGTCGCAAATCTTCCAGCGCACGGAACACTTCCCCGACTATCAAAACACCGAGCACTGCAGCCACGATAGGAATGCCGCCGCTCAGCGATTGGTTGCCCATTGTCAACCGTGGGTAAAAGTCTTCTCCGGTCGCGATGAATGCAGCCAACAGACCAAGCCCCATCGAGATAATTCCCTTACCCACGGAACCGCCAATAACAGAGGCAATAAACGCGAGTGACAGAATTAAGAGGCCCGTTTTTTCCGGCAGATCGAGATAGGCCTCCACAAGAATTGCAAGAAAAGGAGCACACACCACTAAAATGATGTCAGAAAAAGTGTCACCTGAGGCGGATGAGAAATGGGCGACCCGTAATGCTTTGCGCGCTTCGCCACGTTCGGCCATCGGAAAGCCATCGAGCGTCGTCATATAAGCATCGGGCGTTCCCGGCGTATTAAACAAGATTGCGGGCACCGCTCCGCCGACGGTCGCGCCCTTCATGATACCAATCAGGCAACCAAGAACTGGAAGAAATGCATCCTCATTAAAACCAAAAATTGAAATCAGGATTGGCAGCGAAATCGCCATCGCCATTGGCCCAGCCAAACCGGGGGTTGCACCAACAAAAATGCCCAGAAGAAAGCCAAACAAAATCATCAAAAGCGTGGTCGAAATGCCAATGCCGAGAACGATAAATGCCGGATCGGCCAGAAACACCGCCTGAACACCCAGCCATAGATGATCGAGCATCCCCATCACACATCACCATTAGGGGGCAATAAAAGGTCATCGAAAGGAAGATCGTAGATTAGGGCTACTGACAGCGTTGCGAGGAAAGCAATGATCCAGTCCATCAGTACGATTCGCCCTCGCACAATGCTCATCAACCCACCAACCAGCACCGTGCCGCCCGTCAAATAGCCAATATACTTCCACGGGATCGTTGCGCGCAGAGGGCGATAATCTTCGTCGCTGAATATCTCGGCGACGATTGGACCGCAGTAGCGCATGAGAGCAATGGAAACTGCAAACAATGCGGTTAAGGCAAAAAACCATGCGGCATTATTTCGGCTAAGCTTTTTGTCGCTCAAGTCTTGCTTGAAGATTGTAAGCAACCCGCCGACCAACAGGACGACACCCGCCACGGTCGGTGCCAGTGCATCGCCAATCGTGAGACTGCGTCGCACTTTCTCGACGATCCCGGTGCCGGTATCGAGGGGCACCCAGACAAAAATCAACAACAGCGCAAAGAGACAAAAAAGGAGGCCGAGCCAACGTTCGCTGTTCATTAAGCGTCCCATCGACCCGGCCTCGTATATTGATTGCAGCCTACTTTGAAGCGTTCATCAACGCCCCAGCGTTGTCGAAATCTTCTTGGACCAGCATATCGAGATCTTTGCCTTTGATGATGGTTGCACCACCAAACGCCTTTCTCAAAAGACCAGACGGCTTGCCGCTCGTCGCAGAGGCTTCAATCGCATCGGACAATGCCTTGCGGGCATCATCCGGCAGGCCCGCAGGAGCCACCAAAACGAAATAACCGTCTGCATTAAATTTGACACCGAGATCAGAAAGCGTCGGAGCATTTGGGGTTTGCTTGAGCGGAACCGACAAAGCGGAAGCCAAATTGGCCAAATCACCCGATGCAACGCCTTTACCCTGGATACCGGCCATGAAGCCTACATCCATGTCACCTGCAGTTACACCATTCAACACAGCCTTACCGCCCTTAACCTGAACGATATTGAACTTAACGCCCTGCGCTTCTCCCAAAAGGAATGCAAGATCTGACAACTTCGGGCTCATCGTGCCAAAGCGAATCTGCGTTCCACCCTTGGCCGCTGCAACCACATCGTTCATCGTTACCCAGCCTTTGTCAGACTTGGAAACGATTCCCATTTGAAAACCGGCCGTAGTTGTCAGCGGTGTAAAGTCGGAAGGTTTCAGGCCTGCGCCTTTAGCAGCCGCCGCGTTGTAGCCAATCGACTCTGTTACAACCATCGCGATTGCGGTGCCGTCCGCAGGCATGCCTTTGAGCGCAGCGAGCGCATTGACGCCACCCTTGCCTGTGATTTGCTCCGGTAGAACTTCCCAGCCTTTGTTCTTTTGCAGATCTTCAGCGATCATGCGTGCCTGAGTGTCAGCGCCACCGCCCGCAGCAAATGCGATTACGAGTTTGATGGGCCCTTTTGGCTTCCATTCGGCCAAGGCAGCTGTGCCCGATGTGGCTAAAATTCCAAGGGCAGCAACGCCCGCAAAGAGTGCTTTATTCATCAAAATCTCCTCCCGTCGATGATGTATCGAAGAAAACGTTCCATAAATTGGTTGACGGGTCAAGCATCTTGGTTGCATCCTTGTTCTCAGAAGGGAAGCTGATGCACACCGAATTTGATGAGCGCGAAAGTGATGCGAATGAGCTACTCGATTTTGTCACCTATCGATTGTCGAGGGTGCATCCCCGACTCAATGCTCAGGCTGCGCACATTCTTAAAGAGCGCGCCGGTCTCAGTTTGCTGCAATGGCGAACAATCGCATTGTTGCGAACTTTTGGACCTGCGGTACCGTCAATTGATATAATCGGACCGTTTCATATAGATAAGGGCTTGTTCAGCCGAACGCTGAAAGGCCTTGCCGCCGAAAATTATGTCGCCGTCGAGCAAGACAAAAATGATCAGCGTCGCCAGCTTTTGTCGTTAACGGCAAAGGGCGAAGAGACTTACAAACGAGTAATCACTACCATGCGCAAACGGCAGAAATATCTGTTGCACAACGTTTCAGAGGCGGAAAAATCTGTTCTTTATTCGGCGTTGGATAAATTGGAAATCAATGCCCAAAGAAAAGACTTCTAAATGGTGAAAAACCAATCCAACCTTCTCGTTATCGTTTCAGACGAACATCAGTCCCGCGCCATGGGTTGCGCGATTGAGTGGGCTAACAAACTCGATATTAAGACACCTAATCTCGATACATTGGCAGCTAGGGGGGTGCGTTTTACCAATGCTTACACGCCCTCCCCCATCTGTGTGCCAGCGCGCGCGGCCTTTGCCTCTGGTCAATATGTTCATGTGAACAGATTGTGGGACAACGCCATGCCTTACACCGGCGAACCTAAAGGCTGGGGCCACGCGCTGCAGGTGAAAGGCGTGCCC
>JBPCWM010000011.1:0-3091 GCA_051009515.1 Rhizobiaceae bacterium
ATCGTATGTAGTGGATTGAGTGATGTCATCGGCTCCTGAAATATCATGGTGATGTCATCACCCCGAACCCGGCGCAAATCGCTTTCATCAGAATCCAGCAAGTCTTCACCCTTGAAATGAATTACTCCGCTGGGGTGGCTTGCAGATGGATAGGGCAGGAGCTTCAAGACAGACAGGGCGGTAACGCTTTTGCCGGAGCCGGATTCACCAACCAGCGCAACCGTCTCTCCACGATTGATTTGAAAGGATACCCCGTCCACCGCGGTTGAGGTCACCCCTGATACGGTGAAATTGACGCGTAGGTCATTCACATCCAGCAGCAATTCATCGGTTGTGTCGCTCATCACCCGCCTCACTTGAATGTCTTGCGCGGATCAAACGCGTCACGCGTCGCTTCGCCGATAAATACCAGCAAGGACAACATCACACTGATCACGATAAAAGCCATGATGGCCAACCACGGGGCCTGCAGATTGTTCTTGGCCTGCTGCACCATTTCACCCAGTGATGGAGACCCGGGTGGCAATCCGAATCCCAGGAAATCAAGTGCCGTAAGGGAGCCAATGGAGCCTGACAATATAAAAGGCATGAAGGTCAAAGTGGCAACCATGGCATTGGGTAGCAAATGGCGGAACATGATCGTCGCATTGCCGACACCGAGCGCCCTTGCCGCATTCACATATTCAAAATTCCGGGCACGCAGGAATTCAGCTCGCACCACGCCCACAAAGCCAGTCCAGGCGAACAGCAACATGATTCCAAGTAGCACCCAGAAACCGGGCGGCAGCACTGAGGAGATAATAATCAGCAGATAAAGCAAGGGAATTGCCGTCCAGATCTCGATGAAGCGCTGGAACAGGAGATCAACCCAGCCTCCGTAATAGCCCTGCACGGCACCGGCACTGATCCCCACTACGGCAGAGAACAGGGTCAGGGTCAGACCAAACAGCACTGAAATGCGAAACCCGTAGATCAACCGGGCAGAAACATCACGGGCCTGATCATCAGTGCCAAACCAGTTCCAGTTGCCATAGTTGCACAACGGGTCTTCCGGCCCCTTGTCATACTTACGGCATGCTTCCTCAATATCCAGCATCCAGGTGGGCGGAGACGGTGCTGGCCGGGGTACATCCACATTTGTCGTTGTATAGGAATAGCGAATGGGAGGCCATAACATCCAGCCATTGGCTTCGATTTCTTCGATGTTGACTGGATCACGATAGTCGGTCACCGGCAGGAACCCGCCAAATTTCTCTTCCGGATAGTCAACGAGAACCGGGACCAGTAGCTCGCCCTTGTATGAAATCAGAATTGGCCGGTCATTGGCCAAAAACTCTGCAAACAGAGAGAGAATGAACAGGACCAGAAAAATCCAAAGTGACCAGTAACCACGCCGGTTGGCCCTGAAATTCTGCCAACGGCGAAAGTTCAGCGGAGTGACCTTGAATGGTCCAACACGCTCGAAATGCTTTTCCGCAGCGGGTGCGTGATGCTGGACTTTGTCGAGTGCTTCTGCCGTCATCACACATCCCGCCGGTCAAAGTCGATGCGTGGATCGATCAGGGTGTAGGTCAGGTCGGAAATCAAATTCACCACCAGTCCCATCAGGGCAAAAATGTAAAGCGTGGCAAAGACTACCGCATAGTCCCGCTGCAACGTGGCGGTAAATCCGAGCAGGCCAAGTCCATCGAGCGAGAAAATGGCCTCTATCAACAGCGACCCTGAGAAGAATGCAGAGATGAATGCACTGGGGAAACCAGCGATGATGATCAGCATGGCATTGCGGAAAACGTGTCCATAAAGAACCTGACGTTCGGTCAGGCCTTTTGCCCGCGCGGTGACCACATATTGCTTCTTGATTTCATCAAGAAAGGAATTCTTGGTCAGCAATGTCGTGGTCGCGAAAGCCGCAAGACACAGCGCGATCAGCGGCAAAGTCAAATGCCAGAAATAATCAACAATTTTGCCCCAAAGGGACAATTCATCAAAATTATCCGAAGTCAGCCCACGCAAGGGGAACCAGTCGAGAAAGGACCCTCCGGCAAAGAACACCATTAGCATGACTGCCACCAGAAAACCTGGCACGGCATAAGCCACGATGATGACCCCACTGGTCCAAACATCAAAGGCCGAACCGTCATGCACCGCCTTGCGAATACCCAATGGTATGGAGATGATATAGGAGATCAGCATGATCCACAGGCCAAGCGATATGGATACCGGCATTTTCTCCTTGATCAGATCCAGCACCGAAATTGAGCGGAAATAGCTCTCGCCGAAGTCAAACCGCGCATAATCCCAGATCATTTTCAGGAACCGCTCGTGGGCGGGTTTGTCAAATCCGAACTGTTCTTCCAAACGCTTGATGAACTCGGGATCAAGGCCCTGCGAACCCCGATATTTGGACGACCCACCGCCGCCGCCTTCGGTGCTGGTTTGCGCGGAATCCGCTCCCCCCTGGAAGTCACCGCCACCACCGGAAATGCGGTCGGTCGCATCGCCACCCTGCCCCGTGAGTTGCGCGATAACCTGCTCCACCGGGCCACCGGGTGCAAATTGTATGACTGTGAAACTGAGCAGCATGATTCCCAGCAAAGTGGGAATCATCAACAACAGTCGTCTTAGAATATATGCACCCATGCGGTGGCTTAATCTCCTGCCCGAACCTTGCCGTTTACCCTATGTCATACCCGACAGATCATTAGCCCTTGCCAATAGCCTGCGCCTTTTCATCATCGAACCACCAAAACGTTTCCACGTTAAACGCATAGTCCGGTTTGACCGGAGGAAAGCTGAACATGTCCCAGTAAGCAACGCGGTGATTCGCTGATTTCCAGTTTGGTATCCAGCTATGCGTGGAACGGACCATTCTGTCGAGTGCCTTCAACACAATGGCCAGTTCTTCGCGGTTTGTAGCGGCATCCACTTTGGCAATAATCTCATCGGCCACAGGGCTTTTTATACCGGCATAGTTGCGGTTACCTTCCCGGTCAGCATTCTCGGAACCAAAAAACTGTTCAAGCGACTCACTAGTCGGAGTTGCTCCAAGGCGAAAAGCCATGCCGGTAATATCGAAATCATAGGTATCCAG
>JBPCWM010000012.1:0-17683 GCA_051009515.1 Rhizobiaceae bacterium
GGTTGCAAGACGTTCTGGTTCCATCGTATCGCTAAGGTCGGTGAATTGAACGATATCAGAAAAGAATATTGTCAAATTCTTTCGTGAGTAGGTCCTGCGCTCACTGTCATCTTCGGCAAATATACTCTGATAGACCTGCGGCGACAAATATTGGGCGAGGCGACTGGCCAGACTTTCCAGCCGCTTGCTCTTTTCCTTAATGATCTCCTGTTGCCTCAGCTTTTGGCCGAGTAACTGTTCGCGTTCTTTTTTCAGCTCCCACTCATTTGTGCGATCCACGAATTGACCCTGGATACCGTTCAAATAACCGAAGCTGTCATCTTCTGTCTTAGCTGACAGCAGTGAGTAGACTTTGTCCTCACCGTCAATCCTGATGTGAACTTCAGGTATAAGGACCGAGCCGTTTTCGTCAATTTCGGAGACGAAAGTTTCGACCTGTTCATTTGGCACGCCCAATTGCAAAAGCACATCCGGGAAATAGGCGCTCTTCACATTGCCGAGTACCGGGAAGAATTTGGTGAAGTTCTCATTGACCCGCTGAATTTCTAACCGATCATTGGCAAAATAAGCAGCCGTTATAGCATTGCGGAAATTGAAGAAGCTGAGATCAAGCACGACCTGCTGATTGAAGAAGTCCTCAAGCTTCATGATCTGATGCCTTCCGCGTCGAAACTTTGATTGGTGTTCAATCGACGCCACTCGGCCATTTTGCCGGTCACAGCTCCCCAAGTGGTAACACAATAGGGAACACAATAAGTCAGTGCTATTTTCCAGATCGGCGGAAATGTACCGTCCACGATGAGGTCGCCGTGATTTATTGTGGTGAGAATGGTGCCGACAACCAAGGCAGTGAAGAACGCCTTCTTCGGTGTACCACCCTCGAACATCATCTGAACAATGGAAGGATGCGTGGTCTGAGTCTCAGGTTTCATTCACTTGTTTCTGTATCGGGCACTTGGAACTGCACCAATATGGCTGCAAGTACCTGTCCCTGTCCAGAACATTGCTGAGTTCACAACCTGCAAGTTGCACTACCGCAAGGCTCGCTCGTTGCAGCCGGACGCACCTTGTTGTTTCGAGTAGAACGCGCGTAATGCTTGTGCCTCATGCAGGGCAATCAGCAATCAGCATCCACCGCTTCACTCATGGTCGGGTCATTGTGCCAGGTCCAATAGGTCTCACGAAGCAATTGTGTGATTTCACCAGGCGCGCCATTTGAGAATGCCCTGTCGTTAATCCGTGTAATCGGCATGGGTCCGCCGCCAGTTGTGGTTGCAAAGACCTCGTCTGCTTCAAGGAATTCATCCAGCGAAATGTCACCGACTTGCACGGGCATGTCGTGATGAATACATATTTCCATGGCGACTTTGCGGGTAATGCCTTCCAGCACGCCGGACTGTGGGGTGCGCACCTTGCCATCCTTGACCATGAAAACGTTGAAGCCCGGTCCCTCAGTGACATTGCCGTTATGGTCAAGCAGCAAAGTGTTGTCATAGCCTGCATCCTTGGCTTCAAACAGACCCCTGGTGAAGTCTCCCCAATGATAATTTTTGGCAGTGGGGTCGACCGCCTCTGGCGATATACGGGATGAGTCTTGAGATACTTTCAAATGGGCACCACGTTCAATGACATCTTCGCGGAACACCCAAACGAATGGCACGCACCAGGCGTAGAAATGATTCTCGCAATCCCGAGGATCGCGGCTTCCGGGAACCGAAGGTTGGCCACGGCTGGCAACCAGAGAGACGTAAGACCGTTCAAGGCCGCTACGAGCAACAATCCTGTGCAGAATTCGCCTTATCTCGTCCTTGTTCTGCTCTACCGACAGCCGACACTTAGCCATGCTCTTATCAAAACGGTCGAGATAGTCGTCCATGCGGAAAAACCGGCCGTCCCAGACATGTACTACATCATATGTGATATCAGAGTGGGTCAGGCCCCAATCGGTCACGGGAATAGCCGCCTCGTTGACCGGCATGATTTCGCCCCGCATCCAGGCTGCACCCTTGGAATAATCCTTCACCACCATGACCCTACTCTCTCATTGAATGCCCGGTAGACGTTGACAAGAAGTGCAGTGAGATTCAAGAGAGTATAAGCAGTACGCGTAGATTATAACGGCAGTTCAGACCAAAGGCCTTACGTGACCCAGCACACCAGCTCTTCAGTTCGCATTATTGGCATTGATCCTGGGCTGCGCAGCACCGGCTGGGGCATAATCGACAGCACCGGCAACCAGTTGCAATTCGTGGCCTGTGGCACCGTTAAATCAAACGGCAAGGCGGATTTGTCCTTCCGCTTATGTGAACTGCATGATGGGTTGGTGAGCGCCATTCACAGCCATATGCCTCACGAGGCAGCGGTTGAGCACACATTTGTCAACAAGGATGCCAGCGCGACGCTTAAGCTTGGGCAGGCGCGTGGCATAGCTATGCTGGTTCCGGCCCGCGCCGGGCTTGAAGTTTCTGAATATGCGCCAAATGCGGTCAAGAAAGCAGTTATTGGCGTTGGCCATGGCGACAAGAGTCAGGTCAAGCTAATGGTCAGCATGCTGCTGCCGAAAGCTACATTTGACAGCACAGATGCCGCCGATGCGCTGGCTATTGCCATCTGCCATGCCCACCATCGCGGAACCCTTGGCAGCCGCATGGCAGCAGCCCAGGCCGCAGCACAAGCTGGTGGGTGACACTCAAATGTTCTTGACGTGTTCTCATTGGCAACTTATCCAAGTTATCTAAGAGTCATCCCAAATTACGGGCCCGCATGCGATGATTGGCAAACTCAAAGGCATCGTTGATGGGGCGGGAGAAGACTGGATCATTCTTGATGTCCAGGGGGTTGGCTATCAGGTCCACTGTTCGCCCCGTACCTTGGCGGGTCTGCCAGCAAACGGCGAGGCGACCTCCCTTTCAATTGAAACCCATGTGCGGGAAACCGAGATCAAGCTTTACGGGTTCCAGTCTGACTTTGAGCGCGACTGGTTTCGCCTGCTGCAAAATGTTCAGGGCGTTGGCGCCAAGGTCGCCTTGGCTATTTTGGGAACGTTGTCACCTGGCGATCTGGCATCTGCCATTGCTTTGCAGGACAAGGCCATGGTTTCGCGCGCACCGGGGGTCGGCCCGAAAGTCGCCCAACGCATTGTCAGCGAATTGAAAGACAAGGCCCCGGCTCTTTCCGGGGACACCTCCGGCACGATTGGATTGCAACAGGAAATCGGTGCTGGTGTTGCTGGAACTGCAGTGCAGGATGCCGTGTCTGCACTGAGCAACCTGGGCTATTCCGGACAACAGGCCAGCGCCGCGGTCAGTTCAGCTTTGAGCGAAGCAGGTGAGGAAGCTTCCAGCGCGACGCTGATTCGACTTGGATTGCGGGAGTTGAGCAATTGAGCCAAGAGCGTATTTTGGATGGCGTTCAGAACAGCGAGGATTTCGATACAGAAATCCGGCCAGAACGCCTTGCTGACTTCACCGGCCAACAACAGGCCCGCGCGAACCTCTCCGTATTCGTGGAAGCGGCCAAACAGCGTGGCGAGGCATTGGATCATGTGCTGTTTGTCGGCCCTCCCGGCCTTGGAAAGACGACTCTGGCACAAATTATGGCCAAGGAATTGGGTGTCAACTTCCGTTCCACCTCTGGCCCGGTTATTGCCAAAGCCGGCGATCTTGCAGCCCTGTTGACCAATCTGGAAGACAGGGACGTGCTGTTTATCGACGAGATTCATCGTCTGAACCCAGCGGTGGAAGAAATCCTCTATCCGGCCATGGAAGATTACCAGCTTGACCTGATTATTGGTGAAGGACCGGCTGCCCGCTCGGTAAAAATTGATCTGGCCAAGTTCACGCTGGTGGCGGCGACCACCCGGCTGGGGTTATTGACCACGCCGCTGCGTGACCGATTTGGCATTCCGATTCGCCTGCAATTCTATACTGTGCCAGAACTGGAACAGATCGTGAGGCGCGGTGCCCGCATTTTTGGAATTGGGATTGATGATGGCGGAGCGCTGGAGATTGCCCGCCGTGCGCGGGGAACGCCGCGCATCGCGGGTCGTCTGTTGCGGAGAGTGCGCGATTTCGCAATTGTAGACGGCAGTCAGACCATAAGTCGCACAATTGCCGACGGTGCGTTGAACCAGCTGGGTGTGGATCCTTCAGGTCTGGATGAGCTGGACCGCCGTTATCTGGAAGTAATCGGTCTCAACTTTGGTGGTGGACCGGTGGGGATTGAGACCATTGCAGCTTCACTTTCCGAACCGCGTGATGCAGTGGAAGATATTATCGAACCATATCTGATCCAACAGGGATTTTTACAACGCACTCCGCGTGGGCGGGTTTTGACCCCTCATGCGTTTGATCACATGGGTTTTGCCATGCCAAGCGGACTCGAGACGCGGCAGGCCACGCTGTTTGAGGAAGACACAGAGAATGGTCAATAGCGGCACCCTGCATGAGGATTACCATACGCTCGTTGAGCGGGTCTATTTTGAGCACACCGATTTTTCAGGCGTGGTCTATCACGCGCGCTATCTCGATTTTCTGGAACATGGACGGTCTGACTATGTGAGGCTGCTCGGAGTTCACCACAAATCCATGAGTGAGGGCGAGTTCGGTGAGCCATTGGCCTTTGCAGTTTATCACATGGATATACAGTTCAAGGCAGCAGCGCGAATCGACGACATTTTGACTATCGAGACAATGCGAGGGACTTTACAGGGTTTGAAACTTGCATTTGACCAAACCATTCGCCGCGGCGAGCAGGTACTGCTCCAGGCACGTGTGACCGTGGTTTTGATGAATCCGCAGGGCAAGCCCCGACGCTTTCCTCCTGCACTTTTGCGACGTCTCGGAGTTCCTTCCTCCGCGCGCTGATACAAGACCGAACTGCGCGGCCACACAGGTTGGGAGCAGACAAGTAAAGGCTCATCTCCACTTTCGAGCAGGCGGTTTACTTCGTCGGCCCGAAACTTGCGACAGAACGGACTTGCTCTAACACTTCATTAACCATAAATCCGCCAATATGATGGTGTTTAGGACTGATTACGATCCGGTTGTAAAAAGCCATCGTTTCACCCCATTTAAACGCAATGCAAGGCAGCGAATGCGCGAAAAAGGCCAATACGCTGTTCAAACTCGCCATTCCTCTTCCATCCTCTCCTGAGACCTGTTCCATGACCGTATCCGGAATTCATACATCTAAAGCCTTCGCCGCCGCAGTCGCGCCCTTGATCTGGTTGGCCAGCTCAACCCTTGCCCGGGCACAAGAAGTCACACGGGAAGGGTTGGAAAGCCCTGTAGTCGACACGTCACTCCTGAACTTGTTTCTGGAAGCTTCCATAGTGGTTCAGATCGTCATGGTCGGATTGTTGTTGGCTTCGGTCTGGTGTTGGGCAATCATTGTTGACAAGACGATGCTGTTTGCCCGCACAAAAAAACAGCTGAACCAGTTTGAACAGGTGTTCTGGTCTGGTCAAAGCCTTGAGGAATTGTACAGAAGCCTGTCCGAACGCACCAATTATGGCATGGCAGCACTGTTTGTTGCCGCAATGGGCGAATGGAAGCGATCCTTTGAGCGCAATGCCCGGTCTCCAATAGGGCTGCAAACCCGAATAGACAAGGTGCTGGATGTGGCCATGGCCCGCGAGATGGAACGTTTGGAAAAGCGTTTGCTGTTCCTTGCCACGCTTGGTTCAGCGGCTCCGTTTATCGGATTGTTTGGTACAGTGATCGGGATCATGACCTCCTTTCAGGCTATTGCCGGTTCAAAATCCACCAATCTTGCAGTTGTCGCTCCCGGTATTGCAGAGGCTTTGTTTGCAACAGCCCTTGGCCTCCTGGCCGCCATCCCGGCGGTGGTTGCCTATAACAAATTCTCAGCGGATGCCGGGAAGGTGGCCACTCGACTGGAAGGCTTTGCCGATGAGTTCTCGGCCATACTTTCGCGCCAAATCGATGAAAAAACAGCAGCCTGACACCAGGCAGACAAGAATGATCGGATCATAAGCATGGGCATGTCAGTTGGAAATGGTGGCGTCTCAGGTGGCCGTCGCAGGGGCAGCGGCCGCCACAAGCCAATGAGCGAAATCAACGTCACACCATTTGTCGATGTGATGCTGGTTCTGCTGATCATATTCATGGTTGCAGCACCGCTGCTGACCGTTGGTGTACCCATTGATTTGCCCGAGACACGCGCCAACCAGCTCAACTCTGAAACCCAGCCCATAACGATTTCCGTACGCGAAGGTGGGCAGGTTTTCCTCCAGGAAACAGAAATCGAGCCCGACGAACTGATCGCAAAACTGAAGGCCATTGCCAAAAACGGCTATGACGAGCGCCTCTATGTGCGCGGCGACCGGGCTACGGATTACGGCACAGTCATGCGAATCATGGGAGCCTTGAACGAAGCGGGTTACCGCAAGATCGGACTTGTGACTTTGCAGGAACAGGATGGATAGGTGAAGACGGGACTGATCACATCTGCTGTTGCCCATGCCGCTGTGCTGACTTTTGGCATAGTGTCTCTGGCTGCGCCCAAGCAGCTTGTAGTGCCAGATGTGGATGCCCTGCCAGTTGATATTGTTCCCTATTCAGAACTCACCAAAACGGTCGCAGGTGACAAGAAAGCCGAATTGTCGGCAACACCGGCCCCCAAACCAACCACCAAACCTCCCAATCCGGAACCCGCGGTCAATATTGGCGACAGCAAATCGGACATCAAGGCAGAAGCTCCAAAGACTGAGAACCTTCCACCAGTGGAAAAAGTTCAAGTACCGACGGCCAAGCCTGATCCTCTGCCTCCACGTGAGGAGACGCCCGTCTCGACCCCGGAGCTGGCTCCTGAACCGAAGCCTCAGACCGATATCGCCATGTTGCTGAAACAATCGGAAACTATTGATCCGGAACAGACGGTAAAAGAAACGTTTGAGGAACTGCCGGATACGGTTGCTACACCAAAAAAGCGTCCAGAACGCCCCAAGCCAGATTCTGCCCAGACCAATGAGCGCAAGGATCAGGAAAAGCCAAAGCAAGCCATCGAGAAGGCCGCGAAAGAAGCGGAAGAGAACGACGCCAAGAAGAAAGCTGTGCTTGACAAGGCGAAGGCAAGTGCGGGCGGTGCAAAATCATCCAGCAAACCGGCTTCGCTCGGTGCTCAAAAGGCCAACAGCAATTCGACATTATCGAAAAACGAGCTGGATGCGATGCGCAGCGCTCTTGAAGGCTGTTTCAATGCAGGTGATCTTCCAGGCCATCAGGATGCCGCAACCATGAGGGCCCAGGTAACCTTCAAATTGACCAAATCTGGCCAAATTGAAGGTTTGGTGCGCGCCAAGGTGACCGGCACCACCGGGTCTACCCGCGCCGTTTTCACCCGGCGAGTCAAAAACGCAGTGAAGGAATGTCAACCCTATTCCCTGCCTGCAGATAAATATGACACGTGGAAAGACGTTGTCGTAAACTTCTCGCTTACTGATTTGCTCTAGCTGAAATGAAATACAGGACAGGTGACATGAGACCAGTGAAACATCACACACCGATTACCAACAGGTTTTTGCAATGGGCCGTGATTGGATGGATGAGTGTTTTGGCGACCAGCATGGCACATGCGCGCATTGAAATTGATGTTACACGGGGCAATGTGGAACCTCTGCCCATTGCGCTTCCATTCTTTCTTGGTGACAGCGAGTTGGGACGCAATATCACCAGTGTCGTTGAAGCCGATTTGCGGCGCTCCGGCCTGTTTGCCCCCATCGACAGGGCAGCCCATATTGAAAAGATTGCAGACACCAACCGCCAACCCAATTTTCCAAGCTGGACCGCCATACGCGCACAGGCGCTGGTCACGGGTCGCGTGGTGAGCGAGGGTGGTGGACGTTTTAGGACCGAATTCAGGTTGTGGGACACCTATGGGGCTGAACAGATTACGGGCCAGCAGTTTTCCACCGACCCCAACAACTGGCGTCGCGTTGCCCACATCATCTCAGACGCCATCTACAAGGCGCTGACAGGAGAAAGTGGATATTTTGACACCAGAATCGCCTATGTTTCGGAATCTGGCCCCAAGGACAAGCGCGTCAAACGTCTGGCCATCATGGATCAGGACGGTTTCAACAATCGCTTTTTGACTGACGGGCGTGATCTGGTTTTGACCCCCCGTTTCTCACCTTCGCGTCAGGAAGTCACCTATATGTCCTTTTCGGGTGGGCGCCCGCGGGTCTACTTGCTGCAAATTGAAACGGGGCAGAGGGAAGTGGTTGGCAATTTCCCGAATATGACTTTTTCACCTCGATTTTCGCCTGACGGCCAGCGGGTGATCATGAGCCTTGAGCAAGGAGGCAATGCCAATATCTACACAATGGACTTGCGGTCGCGAAACACCACCCGACTGACCAATACATCTGCCATTGACACCTCCCCATCCTATTCACCGGATGGGCGTCGGATCGTTTTTGAAAGTGACCGAGGGGGGCGTCAGCAGCTATATGTGATGAATGCAGACGGGACGAACCAACAGCGCATTTCATTTGGAACTGGCAGCTATTCCACACCCGTTTGGTCACCACGTGGCGATTTGATTGCGTTTACCAAGCGCTCTGGCGGGCAATTTCTTATCGGCGTCATGCGGCCGGATGGCAAAGGCGAACGAATCTTGACCGAAGGCTATCACAATGAAGGCCCCACCTGGGCCCCCAATGGCCGCACTTTGATGTTCTTTCGCGAAGCTCCCGGCCAAAATGGTGGACCAAAGCTTTATACGATTGATCTGACGGGCCAAAACGAACAGGTGGTCAACACGCAGGCCTTTGCCTCTGACCCCGCCTGGTCGCCGCTGCTGGACTGAATTTTACTCAGCTGCAATCACGCTGCAAAGCAGCTACCAAAGCCTCCATCTCGACTGGCAAATCGGCACTAAAACTTACGGCCTCTCCGGTACCAGGGTGTTTGAACCCCAATGTGCGTGCGTGCAGCGCCTGACGATTGAAATTGTCATACAGGTTAGCGGCTCCTGGAGGCAATTTGACGCCTCTGCTGGCGAATTGCCTTCCATATTCCGGATCACCCAGCAACGGATTTCCAATATGGGTCAAATGCACCCTGATCTGGTGGGTGCGACCGGTTTCAAGACGACACTCAATCAGCGACACAAGCGGTTCTGCAGGCTTTTGCGGATCGTTGAACCGCTCCAACACGCGATAATGGGTCAAGGCCAGTTTGGCGTCTGGTCCATCCTCACTGACAACAGCCCGTTGCAGCCTTTTGGTCGGATGGCGGCCCAACCAGGTCTCAATCGTACCCTTCATGCGTGGTGGTGCCCCCCAGGCAAGCGCCCAATAAGATCGCTCCAGTGGCCCGGTGCGACCGTGGTCAGCAAATTGTTCCTGTAGGTCCAGATGCGCCCGATAGCTTTTGGCCACCACGATAACACCGCTTGTGTCCTTGTCCAGCCGATGAACGATGCCTGGGCGCTTTACCCCCCCAATGCCTGACAGGGAGCCTCGACAATGGAACAGCAGGGCATTCACCAGAGTTCCCGACCAATTGCCCGGTGCTGGGTGGACCACCATGCCTGCCGGCTTGTTGAGCACAATCAGATCGTCATCCTCATGCAAAATGTCGAGCGCAATATCTTCTGGCGTAGGTTCTGCTTCCTCAGCAGGTGGCATGGCAAAGCGGATAACGTCACCGGCGGCAATTCGCGTACTGGTGCCTCTTGGCACTACACCGTTGATTGTGACGTGGCCCTTGCGCACCAATGCTTGAACACGGGCGCGCGAGATATCGTCCGACGCATTGGCGGAAATGAATTTGTCCACCCTGTGCCCATCTCCAGAATGGGGCACGATCAACACTTCCATCAGGTCAGTCGCTTCAGTAGGGGCTATCATTGTTGCCTCACTATCGTTATCACCCACACCCAGACCTCAACTATCCCTATCGACGAGCAAGCCACAATGAGCAAACAGGAAGAAGAAGAACCACTCGACCCGGCAGTCGAAGCTGTTCGGGTCAAAATGGTGCGCCTGTTGGCCGTGTCCGGTGGCATCATGGTTCTGGGGCTTATGGCGGTCCTTTTCAGCATTGTCTACAAGATCAATCAAAACGACGATGCGCCGGTAGCTGCAATCACCGCCAATCCGGAAAACGTTTTGTCGATTCCAAGTGGATCTGAAGTGGTCTCTGCAACCCAGTCGGACGGCCGGTTGACCTTGACCCTGCAATTCAGCGACGGCAGCACGCGTATCCAGATTCACGCCCTGAATGGTGCGATGATTGCTGGCTACACGGTTAGGGAACAATAAACCCGCTTGCTTTAGGATCTGGCGCAAACAACCCGCTCCTGCAAGGAATCTGCCGTGAACGATGACAATAATCGCCTGGAACTGCCTGTCATTTTGTCAATGCAGGATGGCCGTGAACTTTGCGGAAACCTGATTGTCAATCTGGGAGGTGCCATTGACCGCACCCTCAACAACGAAGCGCGATTTATCCTTTTCAGCGATGAGCAGGGTAATGAACGAATGATCTCTAAAAGCGGAATTTTGGAAGTACGTGATGCCAGAAGAATCAAGAATTCGGAACAGGCACCAAAAAGCGATTCATCAACGCCCCGGATGCAGGTTGATGCACCGGGCCTTGCATCAGATGTGGTGCCTGGCCCTGTACTGGCTTCCACCGGTGCCCACCAGGCACTGGGTGTATCCGAGCAGGCGACTGATGATGAAATCCGCATAGCGTTTGTGGCCCTCGCGCAGGCTTATAATCCCGACCGACTGGCCTCTTTGAACCTGCCGGCAGAAGCGGCACAGTTTTGCGATGAGAAATATCAGGAAATCAGCGCCGCCTACGCCAAGCTGACCGAAGGCAAGACCCCCGCACTAACCTAGGGAAATTGGTAGCCTTTCAGTCGGTTCACCGCTTCTAGCTAATTGGCATGGACCGCTCAGCAATCTTTGCCCAATAGCTGACACCCACAGGAATGGCTTCATCGTTGAAATCATATTCCTCATGGTGCAATCCGGCAGAATCACCATTGCCCATAAATATGAAAGCACCGGGACGCTCCAGCAGCATATAGGAGAAATCTTCGCCACCCATGGTGGGGAGTTTGTTGGTCTCGACGCGGTTTTCACCAACAATCTCGCTGGCAACGCTGGCAGCAAACCGGGTTTGCTCTTCATGGTTGGCGGTGACGGGATATCCTTCCTCGATGTCAATGTCGACACTCACACCATGGCCGGCAGCAATGCCTGTTAGAAGCGTTTTCATCCGCGCAATAACGTTGCTGCGAACCTCGCCATCCAAAGTGCGAATAGTTCCATAAAACTGGGCATCCTGGGGGATTACATTGTATGCCTTGCCAGCATGAATGGCTGTAACGGTGACCACGGCTGATCCAATCGGATCTACATTGCGCGATACAATCGATTGCAAGGCCTGAACCATCTGGGTTGCGATAATTATCGGGTCAATCCCCTCATGAGGCATGGCCGCATGAGCACCAACACCTTTGATTGTAACCGTAAATTCATCGGTTCCTGCCATAGTAGGGCCAGTACCAATGGCAAAATCACCTACGGGCAAGCCAGGTGAATTATGCAAACCATAGACTTCCTGGATCCCGAAACGATCCATCATCCCGTCATCACACATGGCCTTGCCACCAGCGCCGCCTTCTTCTGCTGGTTGGAAAATTACAATGGCGGTGCCATCAAAATTGCGGGTTTCGGCCAGGTATTTTGCCGCCCCCAGTAACATGGCGGTATGGCCATCGTGACCACAGGCATGCATCTTACCCTCATACTTGGACTTGTGAGGAATATCCCGCTTTTCCACGATGGGAAGCGCATCCATGTCGGCACGCATTCCGATGACGCGACCCGATGTATCTTTTCGCCCTTTGATGACCGCAACAACTCCTGTACCGCCTATATTCTCGACAATTTCATCAACCCCGAATTCGCGCAGTTTCTCAACTATCAAAGCGGTAGTTTCTTCAACATCGTAGAGTAAACCCGGATGTTGATGGATCGTGTGTCGCCACTGTGTAATTTCATCATGGAAATCAGCGACTCGGTTGTTTATTGGCATCATTCTCACCTGATTTTTTGCTCCACGCCAAGATGGTGATATTGGCGTCGAAGCGCAACCTAAATTCGCACCACATTCAGGTCCCCGGGCGCACACAAGCGCTGATATTCTTGCAATATGACACGTAAACCAGCTCGAATTTTACCTTTTCTTGGCCCGTTATCTATCTGTTATTATTCTATATTAAAGAAATTTAATGGAAAATCGACCCCTTCATCGTAAAAATGCGATGAAATGTCAAAATTCCTACCTATATGATTGATAGAAACAAGGTAAGAGAAGGCGCGATGCGCTTCTTGAAATACCATCAGGTAAGGTGGTCCGGCTATTGAGCGGGCTGCTTTTTTAAGGAGAGGACCAGACTATGGCAAATGCACTCCCAACAATTTCCGCAAGCGGCAACGGCCTGCAGCGATACATGGATGAAATTCGCAAGTTCCCCATGCTTGAACCTCAGCAAGAATACATGCTGGCAAAGCGTTTTGCCGAGCATGATGACACGGATGCTGCCCACAAGCTGGTTACCAGCCATCTGCGGCTTGTTGCAAAAATCGCAATGGGATATCGCGGCTATGGTTTGCCAATCGGTGAAGTCATCTCGGAAGGCAATGTGGGCCTGATGCAAGCCGTTAAGAAGTTCGACCCCGAAAAAGGTTTCCGCCTGGCGACTTATGCCATGTGGTGGATCAAGGCCTCGATCCAGGAATACGTCCTGCGATCATGGAGCCTTGTAAAAATGGGCACTACAGCCAATCAAAAACGGCTATTCTTCAACCTGCGTAAACTCAAGGGCAAACTGAAGGCTCTTGAAGACGGTGAGTTGAAACAGGAAAACGTCGAAAAGATCGCCAGCACTTTGGGTGTCAGCGAAGACGAGGTGCGGTCCATGAACCAGCGTCTGTCCGGCGATGCATCACTTAACTCGCCGATCAAGGCCGCCGAAGGCGAGTCTGGCCAATGGCAGGACTGGCTGGTTGACGAAAGCGAAAGCCAGGAAACCACGCTGATCAAACAGGACGAACTTGAAGCGCGTCGTGAAATGCTGGCTGATGCTATGGACGTGCTCAATGAGCGCGAGCAACGCATCTTTACAGCGCGGCGTTTGTCCGAAGATCCGCTCACACTGGAAGAACTTTCAGGAGAGTTCGACATATCCCGCGAGCGGGTGCGCCAAATCGAAGTGCGTGCTTTTGAAAAAGTACAGAAGTCCATGGTGAACGCTGCAAAGGAACTGGCCAAGCCAGTTGCTCAACTCGAAGCCCACTAAAGCCGGCTTCTGGCAAAGTAGCATTTAACCGGGTATTGGACCGGGAAAAGCCCGGATAAAAAACTGAACAGAAAACCGGCTTGAGACTTTGTCCCAAGCCGGTTTTTTTCATTTCAATTCGACAGCATAGCTTTCGAGCGGAGCAATGTCCTTGATCAGGCCGCTGGATTTCATAAATTTTGCAAACCGCTCATAGCGAGCCGTATCCAGGGCAGCCGGGCGTTTTGCAAAGCGTGGCAAAGTATCCACCCAGGCCCGCCTGTTCAGTTCATTGTCGAGGTCTGGATAGGCTTTCAAAAACTGATCCAGCGCCTCGTCAGGGTGGTTTGTCAGATACAGTGTTGCCTTCTCCACCGCATCAATGAATGGGCGAAAACGCTTGTCGTCGAGATTGTCGTTTTTGGCGATGAAGATCAGCTCATCATAGACCGGCACCCCGTGTTCTTCCGGGTAAAAAGCAATTCCGGGATGCTTTTCGATATCAAGCTGGTTGAGTTCAAAGTTGCGAAATGCCCCAATCACCGCATCAACCGCTCCGGTGATGAGCGAGGGGGACAGGGCGAAGTTGATGTTGATCAGTTCCACATCATCCAGGGACAGGCCCTCCTGTTTCAGCATTGCTGCCAAAAGAGCGTCTTCAAAGCCTCCCACCGAAAAACCGACCTTCTTGCCTTTCAAATCCTTGATCGACTTGATTGGGCCATCCCTGAGCGCGACAAGTGCGTTCAACGGCGTTTCGGCAACCGTACCAATGCGCACAAGGGGTAGCCCCTCAGCAATCTGAACATGCAATTGAGGTTGATAGGATATCGCGATATCACCCTGCCCCGCAGCAATAAGACGTGGCGGCGCGCTGGGGTCAGACGGAGCCACAAGCTCCACTTCAAGACCCTGTTCTTCAAAATACCCCTGTGACTGTGCAATCACCAGGGGCGCGTGATCGGGATTTACAAACCAGTCCAACAGCACCGTCAATTTTTCTGCTGCAGTGGCCTGCGTTACACTCAAACCGAGCGCAAAAATCAGGGTTATCATCAATTTCAGTTGGCGCATCGAATATTCCTTTAAGCCGGTAAATAGTTTGTTCTGGGAGCCCAGAACACGAGTTTGTCGAGGATCAGGTCGATCAATGTGCGCAGCACAATCACCATCGCCACAAGCAACACCAATCCTGCAAATACAGTATCCGTCTGCATGCGTGCATTGGCCTGATTGATCACATAGCCAAGCCCGCCGGAAGCCCCAACCCACTCCCCGACCACCGCTCCGATAGGCGCAATCGTTGCTGCAACACGTACGCCAGAAGCTAGCGAGGGCATAGCCGCCGGTAAACGAAACTTGAGTAAGGTTTGGAGAGGGGACGCTCCGTACATACGTGCTATGTCGATAAAATTCGTATCCGCGCGTGCCAGCCCGTCATTCAGTGCTGAGGCAACGGGGAAATAGATGATCAAGGCCGCCATCGCTATTTTCGACCCAAGGCCCAGACCGAACCAAAGCACCAGAAGTGGTGCGATGGCAAACACCGGCAGAGCCTGGCTGGCCAAAATCAACGGCATGACATAGCGACGAGCCAAACGAGATGCATTCACCAGTAGAGCCGTGGCAGCTCCCAGCACTGTGCCGAGCACAAGACCGAGCAGGATTTCAACTAGAGTGATGCCAGCGTGATGCAAGAGTGAATCGGCCTGTTCCACAAGCGCGGATGCCACGCGGGCCGGGCCGGGTAGGATGAATGGTGCCGGTTTGAAAATTACAACCGCCACCCACCAGATGGCAATCAGAACGGCGCAGGTCGCCAAGCCTCTGGAAAAGGCGGACAATCTTCCTCCATCATCTGCCCCAATCTGCGCTTTGCTAGTCGACATACCCGGCCATTTCGCTGAATCGGCCTGACCAAACTGCTGATGAAGAGACAAAGCCGCGCAATTGCGCTTGGAAAGCGGCGCTCACGTCCTGTCCCTTCGCCGGCATTATCCGGATCAGGTTCCCGATCGATTTTCCGATCAAGGGTTCGGCATATGCCATCTCAGCCGCGAATGGCGACACCCCTTGGAACGCGCGAATTATGGAACAATGAACCACAATAATGCAAGGCAATTTGTGCATTGCCGATCAGTATTTCTCGGCAAACTCGAAGTGACCTACTGTGAAATAAAAGCCGACTAGCTTTGCTTTTCCCAAGCCGCAAATACTTCGTCAAAGACTTTGCTTCCAGGCAAACCCTTCTCGATGGTCATCAATGCACGACGTCCGGTGCTATACTGAATGGGTATGTCGATCCAATCGCGTGATTTCAGCAGGGATTCGTTCTTTTGTTTGGCCTGGTCCAGATTATTGAGCGCGATCAGGAAGATGCCATCAGCAATGCGGGCTGGAACACCGATCAGCCCCTCACCGCGACCCTGTTCATTTTCCTTGAGCACAAACCGACTGATTTGCCCTACACCGCCACCGGGGAAATCGTCCGGCACGGCAAATACGAGCTCAATCAAGTGACTGGCCGGCAAGGCTTTGTCTGCATTGCGCTTGATTGTCATGATGAGCACAACATCACGGTCCGGAATTTCAATGCGCCCCTGTATTGCCGGTAATGTGGTCTCTCCATTGGTTGGCGCATCTTCGACCACGCTCCAGACCACCCGGCCCGCATCCACGGAATTTTCAGCCGATGTGGCTCCTTCTTCATAAAGGATAGCACTTTGTGCAATGGGAGGAGCGCCAGTAGCCGGTTCAGAGGCGGCAGGCGGCTGCGTTGGCTGTTCCACCGGCTGTGTAACAGGGGTGACAGTTGTAGTTGGTTGAACTTCCTCACCGTCTGCCCCCAACCTGCTTTCCACTTTAGGGGCCGCACTGGGTTCAGGCTCCGGTGCAGGTTCTTCTGGTTGTGCAGGTTCAGGCGTTATCGTGATGGTCTTGACCGGCTTGGGCCGCGTCGGATCATCCAACAGATGGCTCATACCAAGTTTCTCAAACACTATTTCCTTGTTCATCCAGCCATAGAAACCGGCGCCTCCCAGCAGAGCCAATACCAGCAGAATCAGGAACCACTTTAGGAAACCACCCCGCTTGCGGCGCTTTGTACCGCCTTCTCCAAACCCTTGCGCGGGTGGAATGACAAGCGTTTCTTCAACGTTGGTTTCAAATGACGAATCCAGAGGTTGCGGCGGCGGCGGTGTCGGTTTAGGTGTCGGTGTAGGTGTCGATGAGGGTGCTTCAGTTGCCGCTGTCGTCGCAGCCGCTGCAGGAGTAGCCGTCACAGTCGGTTCTGCAGGTGTCTTGTCAGCTTGTTGCGGTGTCTCCGCTTGGACCTGCTCCAATGGCAGTGGGGGAGTAGGAATATCAACTGGCTGCGATGCAGGTTCTTCAACCGGAATTTGTACTGATGCTGCTTGATCTTGCAATGATGCAGGAGCTTCAGCTGCCGCCGGCTCATGTGTCGGGACCTCGGAAGGTGCGGGCTGAGCACTCAACTCTTTGGCCCATGCTTCGACTGCGGGATCGTGTTTTTCTTCAACAGCAGCAGGTTCGGCCGGAATTACGCCATCCTGCGCGGCCTGCCCCATATCTGCTAACTGCGGCGCCTGTGGATCTGGTGCAAAAGTATTTTCGGTTGTGGATTGAAGGCTATCGCTATAAGGGTCCGGCATTTCTGGGAATACAGGATCGGCAGTAGTCGGACTTGCAGTATCGGGAACGTCAGCCGGCATTTCAGCCACCTGTTCCACCTCTACAGCAGCGGCTGCTACCGCATCTTCTGATATAATCGGTGCCGTCTCAGGCTCTACCGCCTTTGGCGCCTGAGGTTCTGCAGGCAGCTCGGCTGGTTGCTCCGGCGCTGCCTGAGTCTCTTCAAGAGCGACTGGATTATAACTGCGCTCAATCTCGACAATTGCCAGTTCAAGCTTTTCCAACTCTGCCTGCTGCGCCTCGGGGCTTACAGGAGGAGTGCGGTTTTCCAATTGCCGGGCAATTGTTGTTCGCGCACGGGCATAGAGTTTTGTCCGCAATTCAGGTTTGGGATTCGTGAAACCCGAAAGTGTACGCTGCAGGACAGCATGATAGTCAGCCATTGGATCGCCCGTATTGAAGACCAAATCTGGTCTGGAGTTGTTTTAAAGTGTTGCAAACAAGTTAATCATGAAATGGGTCTTCAACAAGTATTGTGTCATCTCGTTCTGGACTAGTGGACAACATGGTAACCGGAGCACCGATCAGTTCCTCCACATGACGGACATATTTTATCGCCTGAGCCGGCAAATCATTCCAGGTTCTTGCACCCACCGTAGGCTCTTTCCAGCCCTCAAGGGTCTCATAAACCGGAACCACACGGGCC
>JBPCWM010000013.1:0-2628 GCA_051009515.1 Rhizobiaceae bacterium
CATTTGTTGGCCTTCTCACTAAAATTTCTAAACATTTTCAATCTCAATACCCTGCAGAACCCAATGCGGCTTCAGTTTCGTCGACGCAGACGTCCGGCATCCACACGGACCACTGCCTCGGTTTCCATTTTGCCATCAAAGTTCGGACGTAGACATCGGTGATTTTCGTTTTGGTGCAGATATTGTCTTGTTGGCCAGAAAGTTTTTGTGTCACGTCATTATTCAAAAGGCTCTGTTGCCGTACAGCCGCTTCGAATTCGTGGCTGGTGAGGATCTTGTCCGACTGCCACGCCATGAGGCCGGCTCCCAATTCATGACTGTTGAACTCAACTTTCTCGCTGTTCATCAATCTGCTTTCAGCGGCTCAAAGCAACACCAGTTCTGAAGAGTTGAGCAAAATATTCAGCACGTAACAAGCCCTTAACATGCCCAAACAAACCTACCGCAATGGCTTGTTTTGCATCAATACAAATGCGAGAAAGTTTGCCAGCAAACCAATGACGTTTCGCAATCGCGAAATTCCGGTTATGCTGGAACACCAATAAATACAGGTTGGGTAATGGCGCAGTATTTGATCAGGGAATTCCCAAATCACGCGGCCGAATTTGCTGCGATATGTGCCACAGACCCTCAGTTTGCAGGAATCTGTGCCGACTTCAATGAAATCTCGACGGAACTTGCAAAATCGCAGCTGGAAGACATTGCAGCACTGCCGGAGGTGTTGAGCGGCCATAATCGCTCGCTGCAGGCGCTGCGAAAGGAAGTTGACGGGTATTTGAAGCATTATGCACCACAGGTTCACGACATTTGAACCCGGATGCGCAAATTTTTGACACTCAAGATGGAGATAGAATTGACAATTAATCAAACACCGGCGCCGGCCACTGCAAAGTGTCAAAAACAAACATGGGCAATGGCAGGTGCATCCGCGCTTTTGCTGTCGTTTTGCGTATTGACGGGAGGAACTGCGTTCTCCCAGGAACCTGCTTTGGTTCACGATGGTGAGTTCACATTCCTGAAAAAGCAATATGAACAAAAGTGGGAAGAGCAAGATGTCCGGGTTGACGCCAAACTTGAGGCAATTCGCGAGTCAAATGATGGCAAGCCACCCAACATATTGTATATTCTGATAGACGACGTCAGCTTCGGTCTGATGGGCAATCGTGCAATGAACTATGTTTCCGGCATCAAGACGCCCAACATCAATGCGCTTGCCGACCAAAGCATGTCATTGATGCGCATGTATACGGAACCTTCCTGCACACCAACCAGAACGGCCATGTTGAC
Organism: Rhizobiaceae bacterium; assembly: GCA_051009515.1. GTDB lineage: Bacteria > Pseudomonadota > Alphaproteobacteria > Rhizobiales > Rhizobiaceae > Pseudahrensia. The sequence goes on from JBPCWM010000013.1 coordinate 1,288, forward strand.
TGGGCGTCATCCGGTCCGGGCTGGTCAGGAAGAAGTCAAGGTTGCCTTGGTAGGAGAGGGATTGTCGGCAGAAGAAGTGACAATCGCGGAGATCTTGAAAAAGGCGGGCTATAATACCTCACATGTGGGAAAGTGGCATCAGGGAGATATCGAGCAATCATTCCCGCATAACCAGGGTTTCGATACGGCCTATTTTCCGGTGCATCAGCAGGTGCAATTGTCGCTGATGACGAAAGAAGCTGCGGATGCCAATAATATGCTGGGTTGGCACCGTTCAACCCAGTCCAATGAATATGCACTCGATCAACGGTTCAAACCCTACGGACTTGTCACAGGCCTTGAGGCTGTGGCTGGTGGCCAGGCTCGGGAAGTGGATCTGAAGCCAGGTGAAGAATGGACACAGCGGCACTACGAGGAAATGAATGCCCGGTACCAGCGTCAGGTCATTGAGCAATTGGGCGAGCTGGCCGGACGCAAGGAACCGTTTTTCTTGCAATACTGGCCCTTGTATCCGTTGAACTTTGCCTATTCCGATCAGCAGATCTCTCAAAATGGCGGTTTCATGGCCGACAAGCTGGAATTCCTGGACGGTTGGGTGGGTGAATTGCTGTCAGAGGTCGACCGGCTTGATCTGTCAGAAAATACCGTTGTCATGCTGATGGCCGACAACGGAATATTTAAGCAATACTCGGGCACGTCCGGCATGATGGAACTGATCTATCGCGGCGGCAAGGCTGAGCATCTTGAAGGTGGTGTTCGAACAGATGCATTTATTCGATGGCCCGGTGTTGTTGAGCCCGGATCTGCGGTGGGTGACATCATTCATGTGTCCGATCTGTTCACAACATTTGCCAGAATTGCCCAGGCTTCAGACCATATTCCGCGCGACCGAATTATCGACGGCGTTGATCAAACGGCTCTGCTACTTGAGGGCGAAGGCAACAGTCGCCGAGACTATGTGTATGTTTATGAAGGTCCGGTTCTTCGCTCCATTGTAAAGCAGGAATTCAAGATGCACATGCCGGCGCCTGGAGTTCCAGGCGCAGCAGCACCGGTGTTTAATATTCTGCGTGACCCCCGTGAGCAGTCGCCGCAAATTGGAACCGCCCTGTGGTCGGGGGCTTCTTTCCAGGACATGATGAAGCGCCACCTGAAAATGATCGCGAAATATCCACACAAACCCATTGGAAAAGGCGTGCCTTATTCCGGCATTGAGAACTTGCGGCCTGAAAGCCAATTGGCGCGAGACGTATTCTCCTCATGGCAATAGCTATCAATTGCGGAGACTTGTACAACATGTTGCCACAAGTTGCTGTCGTACTGGCGTAGCTGCTAGCGTAA
>JBPCWM010000014.1:0-12514 GCA_051009515.1 Rhizobiaceae bacterium
CCGTCGAACAGCTCGGTGTCAATATAGATCAGTTGAACACAATGATTTTTGTCGTGGGTGCGATGTTTGCGGGCTTTGCCGGTGCTCTGGCTGGACCGCTGACATCGGTCGAAGTTGGCATGGGAGAAAACCTGCTCATCCTGTGTTTTGTTTGCGTTGTGATCGGGGGCATCGGTTCGATTCGCGGGGCCCTGCTGGGCGCCATCACGGTTGGCGTTGTTGACACAATGGGACGTGCGTTCATGCCAGAATTGCTCGGCCAATTTCTGGATCCGGCCTCAGCCAGCGGGATCGCTGCGGGCCTTTCATCCATGATGATCTACCTGCTGATGGTGATTGTTCTTGTGTTCAAACCCACGGGTCTTTTCTCGGTGAATGGCGGGAACTGAAACCATGCCACAAAGTTATCATCTGCCGTTCCTGCTGACTTGCCTTGCCGTTTTGATTGGACTTCCATTTCTCTTGCAAGCAACTGGTTCCGATTATTTGATTTCCACGGCGTCACGATTGGTGATCTTTGCCATCGCTGCTGTCAGTCTTGATCTGCTAATCGGATTTACTGGACTGGTATCCTTCGGACATGCCGCATTTCTGGGTGTCGGCGCCTATACGGTCGGAATCTTGTCGTTTCATGCTTACGAAGAAACAACAATCTTTGGATTGCCCGGAACACTTTCCGGTCTTGTGGTCATGCCCCTGGCTGTTCTGCTTTCGGCGCTGGTAGCACTGATCATCGGTGCTCTGTCGCTTCGAACCCGCGGCGTCTATTTTATCATGATCACGCTCAGCTTCGGGCAGATGCTGTTTTTTATGTTCGTGTCCCTGGAGCTATATGGTGGCGATGACGGCATGATGATGTTTGACGGACGCAACACACTGCCCGTGCTGGATCTGAATGATCGCATTTCCTTTTACTATTTCAGTCTGTTCTGGTTTGTCGCATTCTTCTGGTTTTGCACCCATCTGGTTCGTTCGAAATTCGGGCGCACACTTGCAGCCATCAAACAAAATGAAGACCGTCTGTCTTCCATCGGTGTGAACCCCTATCTCGCCAAACTTAAGATATTTGTTATTGCGGGCGTCGGAGCCGGCTTGGCAGGGGCACTTTCAGCTAATCATACAGAGTTTGTCAGCCCGGCACTTACCCATTGGACCCGGTCAGGCGATTTGATGATCGTCGTGATCTTGGGCGGCATGGGCACTTTGATCGGCCCGGTTCTGGGCACTTTCGTGTTCCTTCTGCTTGAGGAATTCTTACCGCTCATTCTGCATACGATGGGTTTCGACTTACTATCTGAACATTGGCGTTTTGTTTTTGGGCCAATCCTGATTCTCGTAGTTCTTTACGCCAAATCCGGGCTTTACGGTCTGCTTTTGGGCAGGAGAACCAAACGTGCTTGAAATCCGCAATCTGTGCAAAAACTTTGGCGCGCTCATCGTCACCGATAATGTTTCACTGGATATTGAGGCTGGCACCATACATGCGCTTATTGGGCCAAACGGAGCTGGAAAGACCACGTTGATTTCAATTCTGTCTGGCTATTTGCATCCAACAAATGGTGCTGTGACCTTTGATGGGCATGATTTGCTGGCGCTGCCAGCCTATGAGCGGCCACATATTGGCCTCGTGCGGAGTTTCCAGATCACCTCGATTTTCCCTGAATTGACTGTGTTGGATAATGTCTGTCTGGTTCTGCAGTCAATGCGCGGCGAACAGCGAAACCTGTGGCGCAAGGTGAGTACGGATTTCGCTGAACGCGAGGAAGCCGAGCAGTATTTGAGCCGTGTCGGGCTTTCCGCTGAAGCCAATGCGCCCGCGGGAACACTGGCCCATGGTCAAAAGCGTCAGCTTGAAATTGCAATGGCTTTGGCCGCCAAACCCAAATTGCTTTTGCTGGACGAACCCATGGCTGGCATGGGTGTTGACGAATGCCGGCAAATCATGGAGTTGCTGAACGGATTACGCGCTACCGTAACCATGTTGCTGGTCGAACATGATATGGATGTGGTTTTTGGCCTTGCTGACAAGGTTTCAGTCCTAGTTTACGGCAAAGTCATTGCCTCGGATACGCCCGAGAACATCCGAACAAATGCCGATGTTCAGGAAGCCTATCTGGGAAGCCGTGACCTTGAAGAGGGGGCAGGCTGATGCTGGAAGTTTCCGGGCTTGAAGCTGGCTACGGCAGTTCCCGCGTGCTGTTCGGAATTGATCTGGACATTGGCGAGGGTGAAGTTATTGCCATGATGGGACGTAATGGCATGGGTAAAACCACCACCGTCAGGGCGATTACGGGTCTCACTCCAGCAAGCGCCGGGAGGATTAGCCTGGCTGGCCAGGACATAACAGCATTCAAGCCTTATCAGATTGGACAGGCGGGCATCGCACTTGTGCCGGAAGGACGGCAAATATTTCCAACATTGACAGTGCAGGAGAACCTCACCGCTACAGCGCGCAAACGCCCGCAGAGCGGATATTGGACCTTGGCCAAAGTTTATGAAACATTTCCGCGCCTAAGAGAGCGCGCGTCACAATTGGGCAGTTCCCTTTCAGGAGGGGAACAGCAAATGCTTGCTATCGGCAGAGCGCTCATGACAAACCCTCGTGTATTGATCCTTGATGAAGCCACAGAAGGGCTCGCACCCCTTATCCGTAAGGATATTTGGGAAACGCTTGCGGCTCTCAAGCAACAGGGCCAAACCGTTTTGGTGATTGACAAAAACCTCGATGAAGTGACCCGAGTTGCTGATCGCGCCTCAGTGGTCATCAAGGGGAAAATCGTGTGGACCGGCGATATGGAAGCCGTGCGAGCAGAACCTAATTTTGCCGTTAGATACTTGGGTGTTTAAGTATGCTGGATTGGCGTGACTACGAGCGCGCGGAGCTTGACCGACAATACGATGCGCGTGGTTCGGTCCACGACTTCGACGCCGAAATTGCGCGCTATCGTGATATGAGCGCACAAAGCTATGCCGATTGCACGGTTGTTGCCGATCTTGCCTATGGAGCAAGTGCCGAGCAGAGAATTGACTATTTCCCGGCCGGTTCAGATGCGCCGGTCCTTATTTTCATCCACGGTGGCTATTGGCGGCTGCTGGGACGTTCCGACAGTGCTTTAATGGCTGGCGCACTGGCCAGGCAGGGTATCAGTACTGCAGTTGTTGAATACACTTTGGCACCAGAGGCCAGTCTTGATCAGATCGTTTCTGAAGTGAAGCAGGCTATGGTCTGGATATATGCCAACATTCGCCAATATGGAGGGAACCCGAAGAATCTGGTGATATGCGGCTCTTCAGCAGGTGCCCATCTTTCCGCCATGGCAATGGCAACAGATTGGGAGGCTGAATTTGGTTTGCCAACCCAAGTTTTGCGTGGCGCTATGCTGTTGAGCGGCCTCTATGATCTGGAACCTTTGATTCATTGCAGGCCAAATCAATGGCTAAATCTGGACCTTGAAAGCGCACGCAGAAACTCGCCTCAATTTTTGCCCTTGAATCCAGAAATCAACACGCAGATCTATTGGGGTGGAACCGAGACAGACGAGTTTAAACGCCAGAGCCGGGCATTTTTGGAAAACCTGCAATCAACCGGCGCCAAGGTGAGCGGAGCAGAGATCGCTGACCGCAATCACTTTGATATCGTAACCGATCTGGCAGACCCAAACCGCCATATTTTTAAAGAATTGCAAGCGATGTTCTAGCAGTCTGCTAAAAGCTGGAAGGTGCTCTCCCAGAAGGCAGGCCAAAGCCTTCAATCAGGGCTTCTGTTCCTTCTTCTCGAGTAATCTCTGCCTGTACACTGGTCATGCGATAGAAACTGGCTTCATCCCCCAGTTCATTATAGGCGCGCTCGGCGGCGCGAAGTTCCCTTTGCAGGCTCTTGTTGCGCTCATAGAGCGAAAGCGCCTGCCGCCACCCCTCAAGGGCATCTTCAAAGGCAGCTTCGGGGAGACACTGCCAAATCCGGTTGTTGCGAATTTGCGACTCCAACAGTTCCATTTCTGCTTCAATACCCTGAATTTCCATACTTTTGCGCACATAATCCAAAGTGGGCTGCTCATCGGCTTCTCCGGCCTGCGCGAAAATGTTGAGCAAGGCCATATGAACCTTTCGCAACACCGGATGATCGCACTGCAGGGTGGAAAGTTCTTCGAAATGTAAAATGCCAATGGCCGGGTGATTGAGTATCGACACCAAAAGGGCCGATTCGCGGAGGGGTGGAGCCGCCGGCCCGGATTTGACCAACGAGGAATTCATCAAACTCTCCGAAAAGGCAAATCGCTTCTTGGCAGCTGTCCCGGCGGAGCGAAAACCGGATTGTTGATTTCGGGAGGATTGTCCGCTTCCCCCGGACCCAAAAAAGCTGGAAAGCCGATCCCGAACGTCCTGCTGATAATGGCGTTTGACGTTTTCTTCGCCAATCTGGCTGACCACGCCAAACAGAGTGCGTTCCAGTTCCGAACGCTTTTCCGGCGTGTCAAAAACCTTGCCCTCGGTTTCCCGCATCCACAGCATGTCTGCCAAAGGTCTGGCCGCATTGATAACCTGCTGAAAGGCTTCAGGACCTGAGCGGCCAATCAAATCATCCGGGTCCAAACCTTCGGGCAACAAGGCAAAGCGCAGAGAACGGCCCGGCTTTAAGCCCCCAAGTGCTGTATCAATGCTCCGGAAGGCAGCTCGCAGACCGGCCTCATCTCCATCAAAGCACAATGCGGGTTCGCCCCCTACACGCCAGACCAGTTCCACCTGTTGCTCGGTCAATGCAGTGCCAAGTGGAGCTACGGCCGTTTTGAACCCCGCCGCATGCAGCGCAATGACATCCATATAGCCTTCACAAACTATAAGATTGCCACCGCGCTCAATCGATTTTCGAGCCATGGCGTAATTGTAAAGCACGTTGGATTTTGAAAAGAGCGGGGTTTCCGGTGAATTGAGGTATTTCGCTGGAACATCTGATGACAATGCCCTGCCCCCAAATGCAATTGGCCGCGATCTGGCATCAAGTATGGGGAACATGATTCTGTCGCGAAACCGATCATAGGAGACGGCAATCTCCGGACCATGAACCACAAGGCCACAAGCTTCAATCTGTTCTTTCTCGACGCCTTTTGAAGCCAGATACTCCTTGAGTGCACTGCGGCTGGCAGGCGCATATCCAAGCTGAAATTCGTTTTGAACAGCAAGAGAGAGGCGCCTGTCGTGCAGATATGATCGGGCCTTGGCGCCGGCAGCCGTGTGAAGTTGCTGTTGAAAGAATTCAACAGCAAGTTGCATTACATCATAAAGAGAGGCTTTTTGCTGTTCTCTGGCTGCCGCCTGCGGATCAATCGCGGGCATGGCGATACCCGCTTCATCTGCCAGACGTTCCACAGCTTCGGGAAAGCTTATTCCATCCAGCTCTGTCAAAAACCGGAAATGGTCTCCCGACGCCCCGCATCCAAAACAATGGTAGCGACCCTTTTGATTCTCGCAGTGAAAGCTGGGTGATTTTTCACCATGGAAGGGGCAGCAGGCCCAAAAATCTCCCTTGGATTGATTTGATTTCTTGCGGTCAAACGTCACCCTGCGCCCGACAACATCCGCGATCGGTATACGATCGCGAATCTCGTCGAGAAATGAAGGGGAAAATCGCATGCGAACTCCAGGTGTTTTGTCAAATATATGTCCAAGGAGTCGATTGCGCGAGTCAGCGGAAGATCTTTACCCGCTGTTCACAGGGTACAGGCTATTGCAGCCAAAGGCACGCAAGCGCTGTCAGGCCATCAGCCTAACAGTTCCTTGACGACTTGGCTGGCCTGACCAACGTCCAGTTTACCCGGGTAACGCTGCTTGATGGCATTCATGCATCTGCCCATATCGCGCAAGCTTTCGCCGCCGACTTCGCTGACAATCATCTCGCAGGCATTACGAACTTCATCGGCATCCATCTGCTTGGGCAGATATTCGCGAATAATGTCCATTTCCTCGCGTTCTTGAGCAGCAAGCTCAAGACGATTACCTTCTTCATAAATTCGTGCTGATTCTTCGCGCTGCTTGATCATTTTTGTCAAAATGCCAAGAATCTCTTCATCAGACACACGCTCTTTGCCGGCTCCACGCGCATTGATATCGCGGTCCTTGATTGCAGCATTGATCAGGCGAAGCGTGGACAGTTTCCGCTTTTCACCAGATTTCATAGCGTCTTTCATGCCATCCAAAAGGTTGGTGCGCATCATTATTCTCCTGCGGTTCAGGCCGCCCAGGTGGAATTCAACCATTTCAGGCTGTCCACACTAGCAAGGCAGCTTTCAACATGCAATTTCAATGTGGGGCTTGGTATCCGCGAAATGGGTGTTATACAGCCGCAGATCAAGCACGGATGACAAGCCTTTTGCGCATGGCTGCCCTGCAGAATGTGACATTATGTTTTGATGCCTTGATCAACAGATTTATTTATCAAGCGGACCGCGCATCATGAGCAAGCCAACCCCTGCCCCCTGGACTACAACCAAGCCAACCGCCTTTTTGGTGCTTTCGGACGGAACGGTCATTGAAGGTACCGGAGCCGGGGCGATTGGAGTGGTTGAAGCGGAAGTCTGCTTCAATACGGCCATAACCGGCTACCAGGAAATCCTCACTGACCCGTCTTATGCCGGGCAGATTGTGACCTTCACCTTCCCTCATATCGGCAATGTCGGCGCCAACAGCGAAGATGTGGAAACTTTGGACATGGAGCGTCCGGCCGGTGTTGCGGGAGCCATCTTCAAACTCCCTGTTACCGAACCCTCAAACTACCGGGCAGACGGAGGCCTCGACCAGTGGCTGAAGGCGCGCAACATTATTGCGCTTTGCGACGTGGATACCCGCGCATTGACGGCCCTGATCAGGGAAAGCGGTTTGGCCAATGCCGTGATCGCGCATAATCCAGACGGTGAATTCGACATTGAAGATCTCAAGCGCAGAGCCGCAGAATGGCCTGGACTTGAAGGTATGGACCTTGCGCCAGTTGTAACCTCCAAAACACAAGAAGAATGGAGCGAAAAGCCCTGGGTCTGGAATGAAGGCTATGATCAAAGTCAGGAATATGCCCATCATGTCGTGGCCATGGATTTTGGCGTTAAACGCAATATCTTGCGGCTTTTCTCCGGTCTCGACTGCCGGGTTACGGTCGTCCCTGCCAATACCAGCGCAGAAGATATTCTCGCGCTGAAACCAGACGGGGTTTTCTTGTCCAACGGGCCGGGCGATCCTGCAGCAACTGGTGCCTATTCTGTGCCGGTCATTCAAAAGCTGGTGGAAAGTGGGCTTCCGGTCTTCGGCATTTGTCTTGGTCATCAGATGCTGGCTCTGGCGCTTGGTGCCAAGACCACGAAAATGCACCAGGGGCACCATGGAGCGAACCATCCGGTCAAGGACCATACGACGGGCAAGGTTGAGATCGTTTCAATGAACCACGGATTTGCCGTTGACGGATACAGCCTGCCGAAGGGTGTGGAAGAAACGCATGTCAGCTTGTTTGACGGCTCGAACTGCGGTTTGCGGGTCACCGGGAAGCCAGTGTTCGGTGTCCAGCATCACCCGGAAGCCAGCCCCGGCCCGCAAGACAGCCACTACCTCTTCCGCCGTTTCGTCAACCTGATGAAAAAACAAAAGGGCGAAGAGCTTTTGGCCGAGCGCGTCTAGTCCTAATAGCCTTCAAATATCCGCGTATTGCATTCGCTGAGCTTTCCGGTCTCGTAACCTGCTGAAAACCATGCTTTTCTTTGGGCGGAGGTTCCGTGGTTGAAGCTCTCTGGCACCACATAGCCCTGGGTACGCTTTTGAATTGCATCGTCACCGATTTGAGTGGCCGCGTTCAGCGCTTCTTCCAGATCGCCCTTTTCAAGCAGGCCTTTTTGATCAGTGTAGTGGGCCCAGATTCCCGCAAAGCAGTCAGCCTGAAGTTCCACGCGTATAGACATCAGATTGGACTCTTGCTGACTCATGGAACGGCGCAACTGGTTGAATTTCGGCAAGACACCGATCACGTTTTGAACATGATGGCCAACTTCATGTGCGATAACATAGGCATTGGCAAAATCACCGCTGGCGTCGAAATCCCGCTCCAGCGTCTGGAAGAAGGACGTATCGAGATAGACTTTGCTGTCTCCAGGACAATAAAACGGACCCGTTGCAGAACTCGCCTGACCGCAAGCAGAGCGAATACTCCCTGAGAACAAAACGAGCTTCGGTTCTGGATATTCGCGGCCTTCCTGTCGGAATATTCCGTTCCAGACATTTTCTGTTTCTGCCAGAACGACGCCAACAAATTGCTTGATCTCATCATTGCTCGAAACCTGTCCGTTTCCGGTTTGAGTTCTCGGCATAGGTGTCGTGCGGGTGGTCCGGTCGGTCTGCTGCGGCATGATACCACCGTCGCTGACACCGCCACCGCTACCACCCGGCAATGAACCAAGAGGATTGATGCCGCAGGAGCGTAGAACCAAAAAGATGATGATGATCAAAATGATCGTGCCAAAGCCACCACCTGATGCACGGCGCATGGGGCTTCGGCCTCCTGTGCGGCTGCGACCAAGCCCGCCGGGAATACGAAAGCCGCCACCGCCACCTGACCTGCCACTGCCGCCACGTGCGTCTTCAATATTGGAGCTTTCTCTGCGACCGCGCCAGCGCATGGTGTTTCCTCTCACAAATACTGGTAAAATTTGCCCATATACGAAGAAACCTTAAGCGGCGAGATCGGCGCGCGCAAGACAGATAAATATGTACTGTAGTGAGGGTGAAACCAGAAAAATTGGCTGTTTTGGTATTGATGAACTGTTCGATTCCCCATCCGATCCTGCCATTGTCCGCCCGTTTGCAATGAGTTTGAAAATCATCCACGAAAATGCACGTTGATGGGGTTACACTACAGACCCCATTCCCCTATAGAGACGCCTTAGCCACAATATTTTGTTTTGCACCCGTACGGTCATCGCTGGGCGGTTTTTTGTGTGGGAGCAGGACATTTCAAAAGCCTCAGCCAGCCAGGGCCAACCTATGCCTAAAAGACAAGACATTGACGCCATTTTGATCATCGGAGCCGGACCAATCGTCATCGGGCAGGCCTGTGAATTCGACTATTCGGGGACCCAGGCCTGCAAGGCGCTGCGTGCGGAAGGGTATCGGATTATTCTGGTCAACTCCAATCCGGCCACCATCATGACGGACCCGGAACTGGCCGATGCAACCTATATTGAGCCGATCACTCCCGACATTGTCGCCAAGATCATCGAAAAGGAACGCGCTGATCATCCTGATGAAAATCTCGTTCTTTTACCGACCATGGGAGGGCAGACCGCGCTGAACACGGCACTCTCCCTGGAGCGCATGGGCGTACTTGAAAAGCATGGGGTGGAAATGATCGGGGCAGACGCTGCCGCCATTGACAAGGCGGAGGACCGTGACCTCTTCCGCACGGCCATGACCAAGATCGGCCTGGCCACTCCGGCGTCGGCATTTGTGAATACGTCCGAATTGAAAAAACAGTTTGGTGAAGACGAAAAACAGCATTTTGCCAAAAAAGACACCCGCGACGACCTGCAAAAATCGTGGGATGCGGGCGAGCAGTTTCGCCGGGAGCGGCACAGAATTACTGCCCAAATGCAGGCTCTTGATGCCTATGAAATCACCGGTCTGCCTGCCATTGTTCGCCCATCTTTTACAATGGGTGGTCAGGGAGGAGGCATCGCCTACACGCTGGATGAACTCTACGACATTGTTCTGTCTGGTGTGGAGGCTTCTCCGACCAATGAAGTACTGGTGGAAGAATCCGTTTTGGGCTGGAAAGAATACGAGATGGAGGTTGTGCGTGATCGCGCCGACAACTGCATTATCGTCTGCTCTATTGAAAATGTTGACCCTATGGGAGTCCATACGGGCGATTCCATAACCGTTGCACCAGCACTGACGCTGACCGACAAGGAATACCAGATCATGCGTAATGCCAGCCTTGCGGTGCTACGTGAGATCGGTGTTGAAACTGGTGGGTCTAACGTTCAGTTTGCGGTCAATCCGGCTGACGGACGGTTGGTTGTGATCGAAATGAACCCACGCGTCTCCCGCTCATCGGCACTGGCCTCAAAGGCGACTGGCTTTCCAATTGCCAAGGTGGCGGCCCGGCTGGCGGTCGGATACACGCTTGATGAGTTGGAAAACGATATTACCGGCGGTGCGACGCCAGCGTCTTTTGAACCAAGCATCGACTATGTGGTTACCAAGATACCGCGCTTTGCTTTTGAAAAATTTGGCTCGGCCTCCGATACATTGACCACCTCAATGAAGTCAGTGGGTGAAGTTATGGCAATTGGCCGGACCTTTGCCGAAAGCTTTCAAAAAGCACTGCGCGGGCTCGAAACTGGGCTCAATGGACTCGATGAAATCTGGATCGATGGTTTTGACAAGAAGGCTGACACAGATGAGGGGCGCAAGGAAAACCGCAATGCCATTCGCGCAGCCCTTGGAACACCCAAACCAGATCGGTTGCTAAAGGTTGCGCAAGCCATGCGGGTTGGCACCAGCCTGGAGGAAATCCATACATTTTGCCGCATTGATCCCTGGTTCCTGGATCAGATCAAAGCCATTATCGACATGGAAGCCCGCGTGACGGAGCATGGATTGCCGGGCGACAGTGTCAATATGCGCGCACTCAAGGCTCTCGGCTTCTCCGATGCCCGCCTGGCAATATTGGCGGGTTGTTCAAGGGGTGACGTAGCTGCCACCCGGGCGAAACTGGATGTGCATCCAGTATTCAAGCGCATCGACACTTGCGCCGCAGAATTTGCCTCCCCCACCGCCTATATGTACTCGACCTATGAAACGCCTTTTGCTGGCAGTCCGCGCAGTGAAGCTGGCATATCGAACGCCAGAAAGGTGATGATTTTGGGCGGAGGACCGAACCGGATCGGTCAGGGTATCGAATTCGACTATTGCTGTTGCCATGCAGCCTTCGCGCTGGCGGATGCAGGCTATGAATCCATTATGGTCAATTGCAATCCGGAAACGGTTTCAACCGACTACGACACGTCCGACCGGTTGTATTTTGAGCCCCTGACGGCGGAAGATGTGCTTGAAATCATTCGCACTGAACAAAGCAAGGGGGAGTTCCTTGGCGTAATTGTGCAGTTCGGTGGCCAGACACCACTGGGGCTTGCCAAGGATCTGGAAGCCGCCGGAATCCCAATCCTCGGCACTTCGCCGGACAAGATCGATCTCGCAGAAGATCGCGACCGCTTTCAAAGCTTCTTGCAACAATTGGGCCTCAAACAGCCGGTAAATGGGATCGCCCGCTCCGTGGAGCAGGCGCGCGAGATTGTGGGGGAGGTTGGTTATCCTGTGGTCATTCGACCATCCTATGTGCTTGGTGGCCGAGCTATGGAAATCGTTCGCGATGATTCACAGTTTGAACGCTATATTTCAGAAGCTGTCGTGGTTTCCGGTGACACACCGGTGCTAATCGACAGTTATCTCACAAATGCAATAGAAGTGGATGTGGATTGTCTGAGTGACGGTCAGACAACCTATGTCTGCGGTATCATGGAACATATCGAGGAGGCAGGTATTCACTCTGGTGATTCCGCCTGCTCTCTGCCCACCCATTCCCTTGATGATGCGATGCTCGATGAGTTGGAGCGCCAGACCTCAGCCATGGCGCTGGAGTTGGGGGTTATCGGGCTGATGAACGTGCAGTACGCGATAAAGGATGGCGAGATATATGTGCTGGAGGTCAATCCACGGGCCTCCAGAACCGTGCCCTTCGTGGCCAAGACAATCGGTGTTGCAATTGCAAGAGCAGCTGCACGGATCATGGCTGGTGAAACGCTGGATGCAATCCTGCCAAGCCGGCCCGATGCCCGTAAAATCGACCATATTGCGGTCAAGGAAGCGGTCTTTCCATTTGCCCGTTTCCCTGGCGTTGACACTTTACTGGGCCCGGAAATGCGTTCAACGGGTGAGGTTATGGGGCTGGATAGGGACTATGCCATGGCTTTCGCCAAGTCGCAGCTCGGCGCTTCCAACGATTTGCCCCGCGAAGGAACTGTATTCATTTCTGTCAAGGGAGATGACAAAGCTCGCATTCTGGACGGTGCCCGCAAGCTCCAGCAACTGGGGTTCACTATTTTGGCGACTGGCGGAACCCAGCGTTTTCTGCAAGAAAATGGCGTTGAGTGCCAGCGAGTTAACAAGGTGCTTGAAGGCCGTCCTCATATTGAAGACGCAATTCGCAACCGCCAGATCGATCTCATTTTCAACACCACGGAAGGCCAGCAGGCGCTCAGCGACTCCCGGTCTTTGCGGCAAGCCGCGCTGTTGAACAAGGTCCCCTACTATACGACCATCGCTGGCAGCAATGCAGCCGTAGATGCTATTGAGGCATTGGTGAATGGTGACATTACGGTCAGCCCGCTGCAGGATTATTTCACCGACGCTGCCTGACGGCAGCCAAGAAAAATGCAGCTACATCGAAGGTGACTTCGTTTTGGGTGACCTTGTCTTGAGG
>JBPCWM010000015.1:0-3073 GCA_051009515.1 Rhizobiaceae bacterium
ACGCTTGGCCGCGCGTATCATGTCGGACGTGACTTTGAATATCTGACGGTGCAGCGGTTCGTAGAAGTGGTCCGGTTCAAGGAAATCGGAAACCCGATAAAAGGCATCATTGTTGACAAGTATGGCCCCAAGCAGAGCCTGCTCAGCTTCTATATTGTGCGGTGCAGTGCGGTATGCGGCCGGATTGGACCCGGGACCTGCTACAACATTATCCGCAGTTTCAGCCATAAGTTTCCTCTTCGCCGCACCGTATGCGCCGTTCAAATCGAATCGTGGTTACGCTTAACAGGGGACCATCTATAGACTCGAATTTTCCAGGCAACACCGGTCGAACAGTTTTTTTTTCAGGAATTTCCAATTCTCCCTGCTGTTCACAGGCTGTGAATAGGACACAGGGGCAATTGAGTGATTCTGATAAATCCACTTGACATATTGTGGCAAAATCCGACTGCAAATGAAAGCGGGCGACTCACCTTGAGCCGCCCGAAAATTATTTCGATTATTGGTGTACCGTTTATTGGCCCGCAAAAACCTTGGGAAATGCGGGCAATGTGCGAAGATTAGCTGGCCGCTTTTTCTTCGACTTCCGCAGTTTCAGCTAGCGCTTCTTCTGCAACTGGCTCGTCCGTGACCTCTTCAGTTGCGGTTTCCGCTTCAGCAAGTTCTGCATCTTCGGGGTTGTCGAAAATGTCTTCGATGCTGAGTTCGTCTTCCTCGGCTTCTTCAACATCGTCAAACGCGTCGCGGCTGGTCAAGTCTTCACCTGCAGCCTGGCGCACGGCTTCGTCATCGGAGCGGGCAACGTTCATGGTAATTTCTGCATCAACTTCCGGGTGCAGGGCGATGATCACGGAGTGCAGACCAATTATCTTGATCGGTGCGCGAAGCTCAACTTGGCTGCGACCGATTGAGAAACCGTTTTCTTCCAACGTCGCGACGATGTCGCGAGCAGCTACTGAACCGTAAAGCTGTCCGGTTTCACCGGCAGAGCGAACAGCAACGTAAGTCTGCCCATTGAGTTTTTCAGCAACTGCAGTCGCTTCGTTCTTGCGCTCCAGGTTACGGGCTTCAAGATGGGCACGCTGCGATTCAAAGTGGGCCATATTGGCTTTGTTTGCGCGCAGGGCCTTGCCCTGAGGCAATAGGAAATTGCGGGCATAACCGTCTTTGACGGTTACAGTATCGCCCATCTGGCCGAGTTTGGCGATGCGTTCCAGGAGAATAATGTCCATTGGATAATTCCTTTTTTATAAATTCTATGTTGATTTTGGCGGACGCGTTGTGCGCGCGCGAATGTGAAGCAGATTTTCGGCAAGTCCGATGAAAGCAAATACCGGTGCCACGAATTTGGAAAACAGCAGCACGGCATAAACAATAGGGAGAATAAAAGGTCGGGCCGCCAATCCGCGGGTGACAAAATGAACGGTGGCCAGGCCGACCAGTGCAAAACCACCACCGAATGCACCGGCTATTACCTTGGCGATCAGGCCCAGATCATTGTTTGCAAAGCTGATGATTGCAGCGACGACGAAGATGGCTGATGCAATGGATGGCATGTTTGCGGTTGCTGGGATGTCATCCTTGGGCCGCAGCATCCACCCGCGTCTGCGCACAAATCGTTCAGCAAGGCGCAGATTGATCACCATCAGCAGTAATATGGAGACTGGCAGCATGTAGGGGATTAGCACAGCGATATCGCGGGCGCGAGCTTCCATTGCGGCCTGATCAATCAATTGTGCCCCGTCGCCATTGTTTTGTTGAAGTTCGGTAATCTGACCCATCATGGACAGTGATTGGTTCAATGCCCATTCCTGGGAATAACCGGTTATGATGCCCATTGCGGTGACAATAAGTGCGCTGATAATCGTCAAACGGAACAGGATCTGCGAAAGCGGGAACCATTCCTCAACACCGCTATCATTGCGGGAAAGGCCAACGCTGTGCCCAATCCACAAGGCAGGGGCGAGGGTCGCAAACAGGACGGAAGCGGCTCCGAGTGGGCCAAAAAATATGGCCACGGCCCCGGCGGCCACCACGCCGCTTATGATGCCGACCACGGTTCCAAACCCCATTACGGCGATCAGCAGTGGCAGGGCCGTAAATGAGGACATTACCAGACCCATGCCGCCAAGGGTCAGCGGGCTGAGAAACAGCAGCGCTGCTATCAACCCGCAAACAATAGCTATGAGTATGGTTCTGCTCGTCATGGTCTCGCTGTCCTGCCTTGGGCAGTTAGAGCCGGGGCCTGATTGCCCCGGGTCAGCATGTTAGTTAGCGCCAGACATTTTATCTGGGCGCAATGTTGATGCCTTACTTGATGACGTAGGGGATCAACGCAAGAAAACGTGCGCGTTTGATTGCGCGGGCCAGCTCACGCTGTTTTTTCAGGCTCACAGCAGTGATCCGTGAGGGCACGATTTTGCCGCGTTCGGAAATGTAGCGCTGCAGCAATTTGACATCTTTATAGTCAATCTTGGGCGCGTTTTCGCCTGTAAACGGGCAGGTTTTGCGACGACGCTGAAACGGACGACGCGTTGGCATTTGTTCAATAGCAACCATGATCTTGATCCTTGTTTATGCTGCTGGAGCGTCTTCGCGAGGGCGACGGGGTGGGCGGTCTCCGCGATCTCCGCGTGGGCCGCGACGATCGTCACGGTCGTTGCGACGCAACATGGCAGATGGGCCTTCTTCGTGTTCCTCGACCTTGATGGTCATGTAACGGAGCACGTCTTCGTGCAGACGCATCTGGCGTTCCATTTCCTGAATAGCAGCTGCAGGTGCATCAATGTTCATGAGAGCATAATGCGCCTTGCGGTTTTTGTTGACGCGGAACGGAAGGGTTTTCAAACCCCAGTTCTCAATCTTGGCAACTGATCCCTGATTGGCTTCAAGGACGGTTTTAAAGTGCTCGACAAGAGCGTCGACCTGCTGGGACGAGACGTCCTGGCGAGCCATAAATATATGTTCGTAGAGGGCCATGGGCCACCTTTCCTGTTTGTTTTCGAACTTCCTGCGCAAAGCCTCATCGACGCTATTTCTGTGCCCGTATGCGGGCAGGAAAGGCGCGATCAAA
>JBPCWM010000016.1:0-16601 GCA_051009515.1 Rhizobiaceae bacterium
AAAAAAGCCCCGTGCGAACACGGGGCTTTTCAAAGTGGTTTTAAAGTTGATTAATTGATCTTGTCTTTGAGACCCTTGCCAACTTTGAAGCGTGCAACATTTGCAGCCTTGATCTCTACCGGTGCGCCGGTCTGTGGATTGCGGCCCATTTTGGCTGCACGACGTGATACGACAAAATTACCAAAACCCAACAGCCTGACGTCGTCACCTGCTTTGAGTGAATCGGTAACAGAGTCAATAAACGCCTCAAGGGCAGCACCCGCCTGTTCTTTGGTTAGGTCGGCCTTACCAGCCATTGCTGAAATGAGTTCTTGTTTATTCATAAGAGACATCCTTGTTATATTAACTCCCTCGTACGCACGACTCACCAAGGTTGCGGCAGTTTCGCCTTTTCGAATGGGTGAAACAATACGAAAGCCCGTAAAATAAGGCTTTTCGGTGCATTTACCGCAACAATATTAGTCGATTCCGCAAAATCGACCCATGAAAATTCGGAATTTGCAGCATTCACGGCTCACATGCACAAAAAGAATCACCCGCAACTAGCGTGAGTCGCGGGTGATTCCTGTAGAAACGGCCCTGATTTATTAGTGCGCGATCCTAGCGGCGGCCGCCGCATCGCCCTCACTATCGCCGTCTGATTTGGCCGCAGCCAGCGCCGCTGCATCTGCGTCTTCTTCGCTCCACTCAACGGCCTCAGGCATAGTAACAAGCGCGTGCGGCAACACGTCATCCAGATGAGCTACAGGCACGATTTCCAGAGCATTTTTGACGTTTTCCGGAATATCAGCAAGGTCTTTTGCATTGTCTTCGGGAATAAGCACTTTTGTGATTCCGCCACGCAAGGCAGCAAGAAGTTTCTCCTTCAGACCACCGATCGGAAGCACCCTGCCCCGCAGCGTGATTTCGCCTGTCATGGCGATGTCCTTACGCACCGCAATTCCGGTCAACATGGATACTATAGCCGTGGCCATTGCGGTTCCCGCACTTGGCCCGTCCTTAGGGGTTGCGCCCTCGGGAACGTGAACGTGAATATCGCGTTTGTCGAACAACGGTGGCTTGATGCCAAAATCCACGGAACGCGACCGAACATAGGACGCAGCTGCAGAAATTGACTCCTTCATCACGTCACGCAGGTTGCCGGTGACGGTCATCTTGCCCTTGCCCGGCATCATGACGCCTTCAATGGTCAGCAATTCACCGCCAACTTCTGTCCAGGCAAGACCGGTGACGATACCTACCTGGTCTTCTTTTTCCACTTGACCGAAGCGGAAACGCTGTACACCAAGATAATCATCGAGGTTTTCTGCAGTGACCTTTATTGTCTTCTTCTTGCCCTTGGACTTGAGAATTTCCGTCACGGCCTTGCGTGCAAGAGTTGCCAATTCTCGCTCCAGGTTACGAACCCCGGCCTCGCGTGTGTAAAGGCGAATGACATTCTGCAATGCATCGTCTGTGATCGTGAGTTCCTTATCCTGAAGAGCATGGTTCTTGATTGCTTTGGGGATCAGATGACGCCGCGCGATTTCCACCTTCTCGTCCTCGGTGTAACCCGCAATCCGGATAATCTCCATCCGATCCATCAAGGGACCAGGAATGTTCAGCGTATTGGCTGTTGTCACAAACATCACATTGGACAAGTCATAATCAACTTCCAGGTAGTGGTCGCCAAACGCATTGTTCTGTTCCGGGTCCAATACCTCCAGAAGTGCCGATGACGGATCGCCACGGAAATCCTGACCCATTTTGTCGATCTCGTCGAGAAGGAAAAGTGGATTGGCCTTTTTTGCCTTTTTCATAGACTGGATAACCTTGCCAGGCATCGAGCCGATGTAGGTGCGCCGATGTCCGCGAATCTCGGCTTCATCGCGCACGCCGCCGAGCGACATGCGGACAAATTCACGCCCAGTGGCCCTGGCGATTGACTTTCCAAGCGAGGTTTTACCAACACCGGGAGGCCCCACAAGGCACAGGATCGGGCCCTTGATCTTGGTTGAACGGGTTTGCACGGCCAGAAACTCAATAATCCGTTCCTTGACCTTCTCCAAACCGTAGTGATCGGTATCAAGCACATCTTCAGCCGCAGCAAGATCGGTCTTGATCCGAGATTTTTTGCCCCAAGGTATGCCCAGCAACCAGTCGAGATAATTGCGCACAACTGTTGCTTCGGCGCTCATGGGACTCATCTGTTTCAACTTCTTGAACTCGGCATCAGCCTTTTCCGCTGCTTCCTTGGAGAGCTTGGTCTTGCTGATCTTCTCCTCGAGCTCAGCCATTTCGTCACGGCCTTCTTCGCCGTCACCCAATTCCTTCTGAATGGCTTTCATCTGCTCATTGAGATAGTATTCCCGCTGAGTTTTCTCCATCTGGCGCTTAACACGGCCGCGAATTCGCTTCTCGACCTGCAGAACCGAAATTTCGCTCTCCATCATGCCAAGCACTTTTTCGAGCCGGTCTTTGACAGACAACAAGCTCAATATATCCTGCTTGTCTGATATTTTAACCGACAGGTGGGATGCAATCGTATCAGCCAGCTTGGAATAGTCTTCAATCTGAGTGACCGCTGTCAAAACCTCGGGTGAGACCTTTTTGTTCAGCTTCACATAGTTTTCGAATTCACCGATAACTGACCGCGACAAGGCTTCGATCTTAACTTCGTCCTCATCTACATCTGGGGCGGGGACTGCATAGGCCTCATGGTATTCATCGCGCTCTGTGAACCGAGTAACTGAAGCCCGCTGAAACCCTTCCACAAGCACTTTCACGGTGCCGTCTGGCAGTTTCAACAATTGCAATACCGTAGCCAGCGTGCCGATATCATACATGGCTGATGGGGCAGGATCGTCATCCCCCGCATTTTTCTGCGTGACAAGCAAGATCTGCTTATCGTCCTGCATGACGTCTTCAAGGGCCGAAATAGACTTTTCGCGTCCAACAAAAAGGGGGACGATCATATGTGGGAATACAACAATATCCCTCAGCGGTAGGACTGGAAACACACCACCCGCCGAATCGAAATCTATCGCTTTTTTGACTGCATCTTTGTTGCTGTCGTCTGACATGGATTATCCTTCATATCTATTCGCGACCGCATCCGCGCATCGCGAATCTGTAGCGCCAGAATAGCCGCCTAATATAGCCCTGCACACCTCAACTATCGCCGCATCAACGACAATTAATTTCACGCGTCGATTCGTTGTATTGGTGTCGGACTTCGTTGGTCTGCATGTGGGGCTTGCAGGTCCGAATTCAAGTCGACAATAGCACGGAATAACAAAAAAGCCCGCGACAAATTGTGCGGGCTTTTCTTTTTTTGAAACCAATTATAAATCAAGCGCTTTCCGCTTTTTCTTCATGCGATTTATCAGCATAGATATATAATGGCTGCGTATTTCCGTTGACCACTTCTTCTGAAATGACAACTTCTTCGACGCCTTCCATTCCTGGAAGATCAAACATGGTCTCCAGCAAGATTGCTTCGATGATCGAGCGCAGACCACGGGCCCCGGTTTTACGGATAATTGCCTTTTGAGCAATCGCGCGTAGCGCATCTTCCTGGAATGACAATTTGGTGTCTTCCATCTCGAACAACCGTTGATACTGCTTGATCAACGCATTCTTGGGCTCGGAAAGAATTTGAACCAGTGCATCCTCGTCCAGATCTTCCAATGTTGCCAGAACGGGGATACGACCGACAAATTCCGGGATCAAGCCGAACTTCAACAAATCTTCCGGTTCAAGGTCCTTGAACAATTCCCCTGTTTTACGGTCTTCCGGGCTTTCCACACTGGCTCCGAAACCGATGCCGGTGTTGCGTCCACGGTCCGAAATGATCTTGTCGAGACCGGCAAAGGCACCACCGGCAATAAACAGGATATTTGTTGTGTCAACTTGCAGGAACTCCTGCTGGGGATGTTTGCGCCCACCCTGTGGCGGAACTGATGCAACCGTACCTTCCATGATCTTCAACAGGGCTTGCTGTACGCCTTCACCTGACACATCACGTGTGATGGACGGATTATCGGATTTGCGCGAAATCTTGTCGACTTCGTCGATATAGACAATACCGCGCTGGGCCCGCTCAACGTTGTAGTCGGCAGACTGGAGCAGTTTCAAAATGATATTTTCAACATCTTCGCCAACATACCCCGCTTCTGTCAGCGTTGTTGCGTCTGCCATTGTGAAGGGCACATCCAGAATGCGCGCTAATGTTTGTGCCAGAAGGGTTTTGCCGCAACCTGTTGGGCCGATGAGCATGATGTTGGACTTAGCCAATTCAACATCCTCGTTTTCGGTCGCATGGTTGAGTCGCTTGTAGTGATTGTGCACAGCCACAGCCAAAACACGCTTGGCATGCGGCTGTCCGATGACATAATCATTCAATACATCGAGAATTTCTTGTGGCGTAGGAGTGCCTTCAGTCGACTTGACGAGACTGGATTTATTTTCCTCACGAATGATGTCCATGCACAATTCGACGCATTCGTCACAAATGAATACAGTTGGACCCGCAATCAGTTTGCGCACTTCATGTTGGCTCTTGCCGCAAAATGAACAGTAAAGCGTATTCTTTGAATCGCCACCGCCACCGCTGGTGTTTGAAACCTTGCTCATGACATTCCTTTTACCAAGCGTTTGACCGCCCATTCTCGAGACTCAGTGTAGCATAAGCCGAGTCTCTTCAAGTTGCACCATTTTCGCCACATATTGGCAAGTCTAGCAACAACCAATTCAAATTTCCCTTAACGCTCTGCGTTAATGGCATTTTGGTTCTTAGGCCTCGGCCTCGCCACCTTCGATTTCAGCGCGTGAGGCGATAACCTTGTCCACCACCCCGAAATCTACAGCTTCGTCAGCGGTCATAAAATGATCGCGGTCGAGTGTTTTCTCGATTGTATCGTAGTCCTTACCAGTGTGTTTGACATAGATATCGTTCAAACGACGTTTTAGTTTCAAAATATCTGCTGCGTGGCGTTCAATATCTGAAGCCTGCCCCTGAAATCCTCCAGAAGGTTGATGCAACATCACTCGGGAGTTTGGCAATGCAAAACGCATATCCTTGGCGCCTGCGGCCAAAAGCAGCGATCCCATGGATGCCGCCTGCCCCATGCAGAGCGTGGCCACGGCAGGCTTGATGAACTGCATTGTATCATAAATCGCCATGCCAGATGTAACCACCCCACCGGGCGAGTTGATGTAGAGGGAGATTTCCTTTTTGGGATTTTCTGCCTCAAGAAACAACAATTGTGCACATACCAGCACAGCCATCGCATCTTCCACCGGACCGGTGATGAATATGATGCGCTCTTTCAGCAATCTGGAAAATATATCATAAGACCGCTCACCGCGGTTAGTCTGTTCAACAACCATGGGAACAAGGTTCATGGCGGTGTGGATGGGATCCTTCATAGGACGCCTTTCTTCGGGGAATCGCTGTTGTTGCAGGAAAAAGGTTGAAGACTAAGAGAGGATTAACAAGCTGCATTCCGACACAAGAAAATCGTGACAAAGCACAACTCGAATCCCTTAAGCGTAAAATAGGGGATGGAATGCAGCAATTAAAGGGTGTGATGCGTCATTTATGATGCAGATGGCGAATGGAATTCGCATAAAAGGCGATCAGATCACGCTGACCATCGCCAATCCGGTAGACTCCGTCCGCCAACACGACAGCATGACGCAGAATGAGCATCCGCAAACCGGTTGTAATAGCATAGTCCAGATCGGAATGGGGCAAATGAATATGGGCTCCAGAAGAACGCAGTTCTTTCAACAGTTCAAAGGTACGCGATTTCAACTCAATCTCCGTCAGCCCTGCCTCTCCAACCTGCTCAAACAGTGTTGACAAAAGCGCTACTGGCAACACCGGCACCACTTCGCCAACCTTTTCCATCAACTCATGACCAAGATTCTCAACTCCTTCAAACACCTGCTGTGATGATGCAGACGAAAACTCGATATTGTTTGTCTGACACCAGGCTTTCAGGGAAATGGGCAATCCAAACCCCGCACAGGCATAGCCATACCGGTACAGGCGCTTTTGGAACCGCAATATGATCATGCGCCCGACAAATTGGAAGACAGTCCAGAAGCTGACATGAAACCTGGCCGCGCCGGCGGGATTGTGAGATGCACCGATCAGTACCCGATCTTCCAGAACCCGGTCATAATTCAGCCCGACCGGAACAAAAACAACATCGCGGTGCTGTTCTGCATCAAAATCGCCAATCATATAACCCAGCAGACCAAAGCGCGGTTCACGCAGCAAGCCGTCCCGCGACAATCCGCCTTCAGGAAAAATCGCCTGCGTTACGCCAGATTGGGTCGCCATGGCGACATAGCGAGCCAACACACGCCGATAGAGCACATTGCCCGACTCACGACGGATAAAATATGCTCCCATGGCACGAATGAGGTTTTGCAGGAGCCACACGCGCGCCCATTCTCCCACGGCATAGGACAGGATCGCAGAGGTCGAAACCAGATACGTTACAAGCACATAATCCATGTTGGACCTGTGATTAATAACGAAAACAACCGTCGCTTCGGGATCAATGGCTGCAATTGCTTCATCATCATGATAGCCCAGCCGCACACGATAAATAAATTTCGAAGCCCAGCGGGCCAGGCGCGTTCCAATGCGCAAATAAGCGTAGGCATTGAACGCCGGCACGATCTCTTTTGCATAGCGTTCAGCCTTGGCCAGCGCCACGTCTCTTGGAATCCCGGTTTCTGCTACATGTGCCTCAACGGCCTTGACGACTTCCGAATCCAGCATGAGTTGATCAATCAACGTTTGCCGACGTGTCATCTTGAAAGGTTGGATGCGAAGATGCAGGCGGGTATTGATCTCCTCAATTGCCTGATTGGCCTTGCGTCGGAAAAACCAGCGAACGCTCGGTCCGATAATACGGTCCAGCAGTCCAATCGCCCCGAACAACACCAGGAATACGACCAGCCAGGCCGGCAATGTAACTGGATCAAACAGCAGATTTTTCCTCCTGCTGAAAGCTTAACTCAATTGACGCTACAAACAAAAAGGGCGGCCCAGCGCCGCCCTTTTTCGAATTTACCGTTGTGTTAGTCGATTGCATATTGCAATCGCGTGCCCAACGTGAAGGCCCAGTCATTCGGCTGTTTATGGAAGGTGGTTGCGCCAGTAGAACTCAAAGTGTTGAATTCATTGCTGCTGGTGAGGAGCGTTGCTCCACCACCAAAACTAAGGCGCCAGTTATCATCGAGATCATAAGCAACTCCTGCTGACAGGCCCCAGGTATCGGTGTACCCACCACCAATTCCACTATTCCATTTGAATCCCAACGACGCACTCAGTTGTTCGGTCAGCTTTTTCTGCACCCCTGTATCGAAGGTCCAGCCATCTGAATAGCCATTGTCAAGGGTAGTTACTCCACCCGGCCCTGCAAGACCGCCGATTACATTGAGGGTTTTCAAGACGCTCCAGTCCATCCAGCGCACCCCTGCATACACGAGAGTGGTCTCGTTCACTCCGGTTTGAAAGCGAGCAGAAATGCTTTGGGGCATTTCTACACTCGCAGTTATGGGTAAAACAGTGGTTCCTGCCGGACGGAGTGGATTCGCTGCTATGATGAGGGTTTGAGTGCCGGATGCATCGAGGTCGATCGCCGAGTCATAGATAATCTGTGCCCGCAATGCAATCTCTGGAATCTCGTAGGATGCTCCAATTCTGTATCCATATCCACGATCTCCTTTTGCATCGTAGTTGTTTGAACCATCGGCGACAAGTAGCCCCGCTGGAGTTAATAGAGCACCAAACAAAAGGTCATTTGTTCTGTCATATTTCAAGTCGGTAGAACGCACACCAGCCAAGATGCGCACCCGTGAACGATCGTCAATCGCGAACTTGTAGGAACAAGTACCGTCAATTCCAACAGACTCAATCAATTGAGAGGTCCGATAAAAACGGCCAGCGTAATTAGGACTTACTTCCTGATCTATCGCATATGGTTCATGTACACGAAGAGCACAATCAATTTCCTGGTTTACACGAAATTTCAAGTCTCCGGACAGCAGCAAGTAATTGTTGGCCGCATCAGATGAGCTTGTAGTTCCAGGATATACAAGCCCAACCGGCGGTCCTGGCAATCCTCCAAATCCTGTAGTACCCACTCCGTTTTTATAACGCCGCTTCGGCATGACATAACCAAGTGCACCCTGCACTACCAGACTCTTGTCGTTAAACAATGCTCCGCCTGGATTGACACCTTCAGTGGAAAAACCACCGGCCACAGCTGCACCTGTGCTAATTGCCAGCGCTGACAATGCGCAAATTGATTTTCTGAAGATTTTCATGTGCCCCAATCCCAAAAACCTGTTGCAGCCATATAACAACGGCCATATCTCGTCTCATTTATGTCATAATTCACAACTCAGGCACAGTTGTTTTACGTATAGGTAAGACATACACACCACCACGTGTCATAAATGCCACACAGACCGGCTTTATCGTTTTTCTGCAAGGTGTTGAGGCATCTACAAGAGGGACGAAACTCCATAATTCAGACCATTTTTCTCCATATACCAACGGCACCCGACCTGTTGAGTCAGTGCAAACCTTCAACAGTCTGAATATTCGCAGAAAGTAGCAGGCTTCGTCCGATTCTACTCAGCCGAAGGCCTTTACGCGTTCAAGAGCTTCCAAAACCTTTTCCCGTTTGGCTTCGCTGTCAGACAATCTGTTACGGTTTTCTTCGATAATGGCAGCGGGTGCATTGGCAACAAATTTTTCGTTCGAAAGCTTGCCAGACAATTGTTTGATGTCCTTGTCGAGACCGGCCATTTCTTTTTCAAGCCGCGTGATCTCTGCCGTAAAGTCCACAACCCCTTTAAGAGGCAGGCAAACAACCGCCTCTCCGACCACTAACTGGGCCGCACCTTCTGGAGGCGCATCGGCGATATTGATCGTCTCAATCCGCGCCAACCGCTTGAGTGCCGCTTCGTGAAGTTTGAGCCGCTCGCGCGTTTGTTCATTGGCTCCAACAATTTCCACCGGCAATTTAAGCCCCGGTTTGATATTCATTTCAGCCCGGACAGAGCGGATTTCAGAAACAACGGTCACCAGCCAGTTAATTTCATCTGCGGCATCTTCGTCGTTTACATTGGCCTGCGGCCATTCTGCATGGCACACCAAGGTTTGGCGTGATGAACTTGTTGCGGCCCACAATTCTTCCGTCATGAAGGGCATGAAGGGGTGCAGCAATTTGTAAATCTGGTCCAGAACATAGGCAGCGACTGCCTGAGCCTCAGCCTTGGTTGCTGCATCTTCACCGTTGAACACCGGTTTCAAAAGTTCCAGGTACCAGTCGCAGAACGTATTCCAGACAAATCTGTAAACCGCGCCAGACGCATCATTGAACCTGTATTTTTCGAGATTTTCTGTGACCTCATTTACCGTCGCGGACAGTTCGGTCAGGATCCAGCGGTTGAGCGTCAGTTTCGCCTGAGTTGGATCAAACCCCTCCACATGGGCAACTTCATTCATCTCGGCAAAGCGGGTTGCATTCCACAGTTTGGTTCCAAAATTGCGGTAACCACCGACACGGGCCGGATCAAGTTTCACGTCCCTGCCCTGCACCGCCATAATGGCCAGCGTGAAGCGCAATGCGTCAGCGCTGTATTCATCAATCAAATCGAGCGGATCAATCCCGTTCCCCTTGGACTTCGACATTTTGGCGCCGTTCTTGTCGCGCACAAGCGGGTGCATATACACAGTATGAAACGGTTCGATACCTTTGCCGTTCTCATCTTTCATAAAGTGCAGCGACATCATGATCATACGTGCCACCCAGAAAAAGATGATATCAAAAGCTGTCGACAGAACACTGGTCGGGAAATAGGTTTTCAGCGCATCTGTATCCTCTGGCCATCCCAGAGTTGAAAATGGCCAAAGGGCGGACGAAAACCAGGTATCGAGCACGTCATTGTCCTGCCTCAAGTCAACGTCATCTCCGTAGTGGGCACGAGCCTCTGCTTCCGCTTCATCGACATTGCGGGCAACAAAGACCTTTCCATCAGGTCCGTACCAGGCCGGGATACGATGGCCCCACCACAATTGGCGTGAAATGCACCACGGCTGGATATTTTCCATCCAGTTGAAATAGGTATTCTCCCACATTTTTGGTACAAATTCCGTGCGCCCCTCCCGCACGGATGCAATAGCCGGCTCGGCCAGAGTTTTGGCATCCACGTACCACTGGTCCGTCAGCATGGGTTCGATCACGACATGGGACCGGTCACCAAAAGGTTGGGCAATGATCTTTTCTTCCACACCACGGTAAAATCCAAGTTCTTCGATTTCCTTCAATACGAGTTTGCGCGCATCATAGCGGTCCACGCCACGATAATGTTCGGGCACATTATTCTCAGGGGTGACGATCATTTTCGCCTCACCATCCATCAACGGGATAAGCGGAATATTGTTCCTGCGTGCAACTTCGTAGTCATTGAAATCATGGGCACCAGTAATCTTCACCGCCCCGGTTCCAAATTCCGGATCGGGATATTCATCGGCAATGATTGGGATATGCCGCTCGGCAATGGGCAGCCTCACCAGTTTCCCGATCAGATTCTTGTAACGTTCATCGTCAGGATGAACAGCAACCGCCCCATCCCCCAACATGGTTTCCGGTCGCGTGGTTGAAATAACGATTTCCGAAATGCCATCCACCGGGCCGTCAACCAACGGATAAGCGAAAGACCACATATGGCCTTCAACTTCCTTCTGTTCCACCTCAATATCTGAAATCGCGGTTTGGAATACAGGGTCCCAATTGACCAGGCGCTTGTCCTTGTAGATCAGCCCTTCATCATAGAGACGCAAGAAAACTTCCAGAACGGCTTCCGACAGTCCCTCATCCATTGTGAAGCGCTCACGCGACCAGTCGCAGGAGGCCCCAAGTCGCTTGAGCTGATTGAAGATCGTACCACCCGATTCTTCTTTCCACTCCCAGACTTTTTCGACGAACTTTTCGCGTCCAAGCGTATGGCGATCTGGTTGTTGGTGTTCCATCAACTGGCGTTCAACCACCATTTGAGTGGCAATACCGGCATGGTCCATCCCGGGTTGCCAAAGCACATTCTTGCCACGCATGCGCTCAAAGCGGATCATGATGTCCTGCAGCGTATTGTTCAATGCATGCCCCATGTGTAGTGAGCCGGTCACGTTGGGTGGTGGGATCACAATAGAAAATGGCTCAGCCCCTTCTCTGGCCCCGGCTCCGGCCGCAAAGGCATTGGCCTCGTCCCATGTTTTTGCAATACGTGGTTCAACGCTCGCGGCGTCGTAATTTTTGTCCAACATCGTCTATCTCGAAAGGAAAGGGCCTAACGGCCTCATGCAATCTTGCCCTGTCTAAAGACAATGGCTGTGGTCAAGTCAATAAAATCCGCAATTTGGGGGGATTATGAGGCGCGTTTTCCCCGCGACACGGTCTCTATTTCCTCGCGCACCAGTTTTTCCACCAATCCCGGCAGATTTTCGCTTAGCCATTTGCGGATAGTAGGGCGTACAATATTAGCTACCATCTGCTCGAACTCAGCTTCTTTTTCATCCATCAGGCTTTTTGCCACCACCTCAGCAATTGCAAATGGATCCGGTGGTGATGGTTCCGGTGCAGGAGCCGGGGTCATCGCCGGGGCTGGTTGTGGTTCAGCAATCACTTGCTGGACAACGGGTTCGGGATCAGCTGGCTTTGCAACCTCTTCCTGTTTTTGAAATCTCAAAGACGGCAAGTCAGGATTGTTGCGAACTCGATAATTGGCCAGCCGTTCATCTGCTGACAGCCCGGATGCAACTGAGGAAAATTCCTGGCGCACTTTCTCAGCCCTTTGGTGCAGGCTTGGAACGGCCTCCACCCCGGGAGAGAGAATTGGTGCTTTAGCAACTTTTTGATTGTCTTCATCGACCTGATCGTACTGCGCACCGTCAGCTTGCGCCTGCGGTGATTGCGGCGATTGCGGCGATTGCAAAGACAGAGGCAGTGGTGCCGAAGATTGTGAAGGAGAAGCTTCCTGCGGCAACGACAATTCCGGCGGCTTTGATGGTGATTGATAAGGTGAAGATGGCCGTGCGCCCTCATCTGCCGCTATTATCTCCACTACCTTGCTCAACTCATCTGCAAATTTATCTGCGGAATTGGTTTCTTCGTCTTCGTGCGGAAAAACAGATACTTCTGATGACTGTTTGGCATCGGATGACACCGCAGTTTCGGAAACCTTTTCAACAATGTCAGTCGATGGTTCGGCCAACACAGCAACTGAAACAGCTTGCGGTTCGCCCACCGAAAACGGCTCTGGTAGAGTCATTTCGGATTCCGCATCATTAGTGGAACCGATATTTTCATCATCAACTTCTCGACGTTGAGACTCAGATGCATGTACTGGACTGATTTTTGCAAGATTTGCAGCTATGGAAAACTCTTCAACCGGTTCGGACACTGGTGCAGGCGAAGATTTTGCTTCCAAGTCAAGAATATCGGCGATATCTGAATCCAGAACAGTCGGGTCCATCCTCGATTCATTTGGCGCAAGGCCCGCATCAGCCCGAGCAACCTCGCCGTTAACCTGCAAAACCTCTTCCATCGCCGCTTCCAATCCGGCAATCAATGACTCTTCCACGTCCTCCTCAATGACTGAAGTATCGACTCCAAGAATTTCGGCTACAGGCAGATCATCAGGGGCCGGCGACAGATCGGTCGCCAAGTTGCTGTTTGAGTGTTCGGATGGATGCTGATATTGCTCCCGATCCTGCAGACTAATTTCTGCGGCTTCATCCTCCGCAATGATCTGTTTGATCGATGCGAGAATTTCGTTCATCGAAGGCTCGTCGGCATCCGGTTCTTGTGACTTCAAGGCATTTGATGCCGTATTGGAACCGGTGATCGACATTTCTGCTCCCCTGACAACGAGCGCAGCCCGAGTGGCTACAACTGATTCGCGCTTTCATTATAACGACAATTAGCAGAACAGGTGCAGCTCACTCATGCTGCTCTCAAATATTTAGCGGCCTGATGGTGTTCTCAATCCAATCCACAGATCCTTCACTGCTTCATAATGATCGCGGGGATAATAGTGACGCACTGCAAGACCCAACCGCTGACTGTTCAATCGCCCCATTGAAGCAACAAGAGCGTAGCCCGCAATTACCTGTATGCGACGGTTGTTAACCAGATTTTCTTCCGCAAAAAGAACGTCGCTTTGGGAGTTCAGGACATCAAGCTGGGTGCGTTGACCAACATTTCGTTCCTCTATGACCCCTTCAAGGGCAAGTCTGGCCGCCCGCAAAGAGGCCTGGTTTGCGATTACATTCAGGCGAGCCGATTCTAACGCGTGCCATGCGCTAGTAATGTCAGCTCGCACCTGATCTCGCGCCTCATCTACTTGGATCCTGGCTTGTGACAATAGCTGCTTAGCCTCGCGAACCTGCGAACTTACTCGGCCACCCTGATAAAGTGGTACGGCAAGATTTAGGGTCGCCGAAGCGCTGGAATTGCTCGAGCCAGTTGTGCCATTGTTGTAACGCTGGTTAGCATTTCCGCGAAGGGTCAGATTCGGCAAATAGCCACCCTCTTGGAGCTTTACGACATAGGCTGCCGCATCAACTCCGTAGCGCGTCAGTAAAACCGCGGGATGTTCATTCAAACCTATTCTCTGAGCTTCATTGAGAGAGCGCGGGTACAGAGCGACCGGGCCCCTTGGCCAGGAAAGAGAGTTGGGGCTACGCCCAATAACCTGCAAATACCTGGCTCGGTTAGCGGCCAATTCGGCTTTTGCCACCTCCAATGTCGCTTGCGCTTCACTGTATCTGGCTTCACTTTGTGCTACATCCGTGCGCGTTCCCTCACCCACTTCTAGTCGTGCTTGAGAAGAGCGGAGTTGTTCGGCCAAAAACGCCAGGTTCTTTTGACGGATTGCTACTATTTCTATGGAAGCCAGAACATCAGCATAAGCACTGGCTCCATTTTGCAACACAACCTGTTCGACCCGCCTTAATGTCTCACGGCTTCCTCTGATACTCGATTCCGCAATCCCGACATTGTTCAATGTACGGAAACCATCAAAAATGCTTTGGTCTATGGTAACACCAAAACCATATGGATTGAGAGAACTATTTCCAGTAACGTTGCTGGTTGTTCTCGCAAAACCAAAATTTGCGTCGCCATAAATTGTGGGGCGATAGCCGGATTTGGCCTGCGGAAGTAGTTCATCAGCAGCTCGCGTGGCCGCACGCTGCGCATTGAGCGTTGAATTATGGTTATAAGCAGCCGCGAGTGCGGAATTGATCGATTCCGCATGCGCAGAATTCGCAATCCAAACCGCTACAGCACTGCTCAAGACCAGACTACACCAACGCATCAGAACTTCTCACTTCACTCCAACTCGCAACAACCGACTTCCCAGATACCATAACGACGTGCTGGTATACTGTAACGATTTTTGTTTCGCAGACAAACAAAACATGCCTGTAAGATGCGCGACTTCACAGGATGCTGCGCCGGCTCAATACGCAAAATACGTTTGTAAGCCACGCCGCCTTCAAAAAACGAACTCTTTAGCCTTTTCAAACCCTGGCAGCGGCATGACCGCACAATTGAACGCCGTTTGCCCCCCAAGGATTCCATTTTCAAGTTGATACAATTTGGCAACCCCTGAATTGCCGGTTCCCTCGACAACCACCAGCCTGCCGCCTTCTTTGAGTTGACCGGAGAAAGTGTCAGGCAAGGTTTCAACCGAGCCTCCAACAAAGATCACATCATATGGACCTTCGCTGGCCAAACCTGTTTCAAGCGGCCCATTAGTGACAACCGCATTGTCACAGCCAAGATCCATGAGATTCTGACTGGCCTGATTGGCCAGATGTTCATCGCTCTCCACCGCCACAACCGAGCTGCACAATTTGCTCAAAACTGCTGTGGAATATCCAGTTGCACAACCAACATCTAGAACAATGTCATCGGGTTGAACATCGGCAAGCTGAATCAGCTTGGATAGTGACATCGCCTCCATCAAGTAACGGGATGGCGCAAATTCGGAGAGTGGCAGATCCTCATCTATATAGGAGAGTGGTTTTTGGGCTGCGCTGACAAAGGCCTCGCGAGGAACCGAAAGAAAAGCTCGTAACACCGCAGGACTTGTCACATCGTTTGGTCTGATTTGACAATCCACCATGGTCTGGCGTGCCTTGTCGTAATCTATAGTCACGGCATAAAACTCCCGATTTCAATCTCAATACGCTTGAGAAGCTGGAGGCCTCGCCCGGAATCGAACCGGGGTGCAAGGATTTGCAGTCCTCTGCGTAACCACTCCGCCACGAGGCCCTCCTGTCCGCTCTTGGACCTGCATCGCTTAACAGGTGCCCCTCGCCTTGCCAAGTCAAACATGCGCCGAATTTGACATTTGAAGCAATATTTGGAGGGTGTGGCCAAAATGGCAAAACCATGCTCAATTCTTTGGGGCCCTGCAGATTGGCACAAACCGAAACTGTCTTTGAACCTGCCAATGGATGAGCGTCAGAACGCCTTGCTCAATAAGGCTGCAACGCTGCTGACATGTGCTCCACCTTTGTGCTTTGCATTGAAGCTCTGCATAACTCCGATGGATGCTGAATATCCATGATCTGCACTGTGCCATTCATATGTCGCACCCAAGTCAATCTGGCGGCTTTGCGGGGCAAGATCTCTTTCATACTGGCTGTAGACAATGTGCCCGTCACGCGTGCGGCCTGAAGGAAGGCGAAAGCTGACCGGGGCCTGTTCCAACCGCATGGGCTGGCTGGCCCAGAGACCAAAGCCGTCGGCGGCGTTGAAAATACCGGACTTTTTCAATCCAAGTTCAAATCCTGAAAAATGCGCAGTGCCCGTCTCGCTGATCAGCCCACCGTTTGATCCAGCGCCCGTGAGGCCGAGTTCAACTTGGACGGAAAGTTGCAAATCCCGGCGCAGTTGATGGCGCGCAGCCAGACGGGTTGAACCGACAGATGAGGTCCCGTCAAACCACAGGCCATTGGTTCCAGACAGACCCATGAACGAGCCGTTTTCCAGTGCAAAATTCGTTGAGACTTCCAGGCGGCTTTGATTCCATTGTGCAGCCAGTCGCGTTCCGATACCGGTGACAAAACCGCTATCTTCCAAACTGCCCTGCCCGCTGAAGCCATAGAACGAAAAACTGTCCAGGCCAGCCGTTCCCAAATCTTGCTCAACAGCGACATAGGCCAGGTTTTCTGTCAGGCCAAGAAATCCGATGGCACTAGACGAAGAAATCCTGTCCAACCCGCCGAAAGACTGATTATAGCCCTCGCTGCTGAATCCAAAGCGGGTTGCCATCCCCGATGCAGACCTGCCCGATTGCAGCATCAGCGAAGTTGGCAGCCCCTCATCTGTGGTTATGGAACTGCCTGCATAGGACACATTTCCCAGTCTGAACGCAAATTGCTGGTCGGGAGCATCAACGGCCAGCTGATTCAGCAAGCGCCGCCCTTCATACTCTTCAGTCCCCAGGGTCAAAAGGGATGAAGCCGGAATTTCAAAATTTGTATTCAGGCCGTCAAACATCACAACCGGCATGTC
>JBPCWM010000017.1:0-19430 GCA_051009515.1 Rhizobiaceae bacterium
GCGTTCAGCCAGGCCGCGAGCATGGGGCTCGGCGGAGGTGTGTCAGACATGTCGTCTCCTCAAAGCGCCTGCGAGTAGATCTCGAAGGCGGCATCATAGGTCATTTCGCGCGGATTGTTGACCAAAAGGCGGGTTTGTTTCATCGCGTCCTCTGCCAGCATGGGGAGATTATTGTGGTTGACCCCAACTTCGGCAAGCTTGCTCTGCATGCCAAGCTCCGGCCCCATTGCCTTGAAACCGTCGACCATGCCCTGTCCAATTTCCGCAGCTGATTTGCCAGCCAGCTCGGGAAAGATGATCGGGCCGATCTCTGCATATTGATCAGCCGCCTCGCTCATGTTGAAATCCAGCACATAGGGCAGAACCAAAGCGTTGGATAATCCGTGCGGCACATGGAAATGCCCGCCCAATGGATAGGCCAGTGCGTGGACTGCTGCCACCGGTGCATTTGCAAAAGCCATGCCGGCCAGCATCGATCCCAGTAACATGTTGGAGCGGGCATCCCGATCTTCACCATTTGTGCAGGCTGTGTGGATGTTGGTGCCGAGCAGATTGAGGGCCTCACGGGCCAGAGTGTCGGAAACAATGTTTTTCTTGTGTTTGGATGTGAATGCCTCGATTGCATGAACCATGGCATCAATTCCTGTTGCTGCCGTGACATGTGCGGGCAGTCCAACGGTCAGTTCAGCATCCAGAATGGCCCAGTCGGGGAGCAATTGGGGCGAGACAACACCCTTCTTTTCATTTGTTCCGGTGGTGACGATTGAAATCGGTGTCACTTCTGATCCTGTTCCGGCGGTTGTTGGAGCCAAAACCAGCGGCAAGCGATCCCCTTTAACCAGACCCACGCCATACATGTCATCAATGGGCTGATCTGAATCGACAAGCACCGCAATCAACTTTGCCGTATCGAGTGACGAACCGCCACCAACGGAGACCACACCATCCACGCCCTCTGCCTTTGCTTCTGCGACAGCTTGCAGGATCATGCTTTCGGGCGGATCCGCCACGACATCGTCAATGATGTGAAGCGCAACGCCTGCCGACTTCAAACCATCTAGCGCGGCCTGTGCCAGACCCAGTTCCAGAATCATCTTGTCGGTGACGAAGGCGACTTTTTTACAGCCCATTTGAGCCATCAGCTCTCCGATTTTGGCCGTGGAGCCAACCTCACAGAGAATAGATTTGGTCGTTTGAAATTGAAATCCGTGCATCTTGGGTCCTATTCTTCATCAAAGGAGGTCAGGCTTTTTAGCCTGTTGGTGAGTTTCATGTTTTCAGAGTAGTCGACCGGGCAATCGATCACCGATACGCCACCGTCATTCATTGCGGTTTTGATTGTGCCCAGCAAATCTTCTGCCCGTTCAACCTTGTAACCATTTGCACCGAAACTCTTGGCAAACATCACAAAGTCCGGATTGGTCACATCAATATGGGACACCCGGCCATATTCGCGCATCTGGTGCCATTCAATCAGCCCGTATTTATTGTCATTGAAGATCAAAATGGTGATGTTCAACCCAAGGCGGACTGCGGTTTCGATCTCCTGATTGTTCATCATGAAACCACTGTCACCGCAAACAGCAAGGATATTGCGTTCCGGATAGACCAGTTTGGCGGCTATTGCTCCGGGAAGCGCTATGCCCATGGAAGCAAATCCGTTGGAGATAATGCAGGTATTGGGGCGTTCCGCCTGGAACATGCGGGCTATCCACATCTTGTGGGCGCCGACATCCGATATAACGATATCTTCGGGATTCATGGCTTTGCGCAAATCGCAAATGATCTTTTGCGGCTTGATTGGAAATTCCGTGTCGTCTGCATGTTCGTTGAGCATGTCGACAATCTTGCCACGCAGCTTTTTCATGGCCGGGCTGGCTTCCCGCTCGCAACGGGCAGAAATACGTTTCATGGAATTTTTCAGATCACCAATAACACCGGCTTCAACAATGTAATTGGTGTCGACCTCTGCTGCCGTTCCATCAATATGGATGATCGCCTTGTCGTGTTTGGGATTCCAGTAGGCCGGATCATATTCCACCATGTCATAGCCGACACAAATCACGAGATCGGCCTCATCAATCCCGAATGCCACGAGGTCATGGGCTTTCAACCCCACCGTGCCAAGGCTCAATGGGTGCGAGGACGGAATTGCGCCTTTGGCCATGAACGTGGTGGCAACGGGCGCACTGATCGTCTCGGCCAGTTCAACCAGTTCATCACAGGCACCAGCCCTGATCACACCATTGCCGGCAATGATGATCGGGTTCTTTGCTTCAGAAATGATTTCAGCGACCTGTCGGCATTTGCCCACCGCTGCAGTTGGTGCCAATGGAGACTGAACCCGCAAGGGTGTAGCATCTTCAACTTCCATATCAGCAATATTTTCAGGAAAATCGATAAAGGCAGCGCCGGGTTTTTCAGCCTGCGCAAATTTGAAGGCCTTACGCACAATCTCGGGAACGATCTCCGGCTCTCGGATCTGAACGCTGTATTTTGAAATCGGATCAAACAGATTGACCAAATCAAGCACCTGGTGGCTTTCCTTGTGCATTCTGGTGGTTGCGCCCTGCCCGGCAATGGCAACCAGGGGTGCGCGGTCCATATTGCCGTCGGCAACACCAGTTACCAGATTGGTGGCACCAGGCCCCAGTGTTGACATGCAGACCCCGGCCCGCCCGGTCAATCGCCCATAAACATCTGCCATGAAGGCTGCTGCCTGCTCGTGTCGCGTAATGATGAATTCAATCGGGCTGTCCAGCAGCGCGTCCATAACGGCGATATTTTCCTCACCTGGAATACCAAAAATATATTCCACACCCTCATGCTCCAGGCATTTAACCAGGAGTTGGGCAGACCTCAGTTTATTCGACATTTGATTCCCTTGCTCATCAATCATTCGGCGCACGCCTGTAGAAACACTCTAGGCCATTTTTTGCACAACACATATGACGGTTTGTCACACTTAGGCGGCCGACTGTGGCCGCAACACCACAGGCAGCAGTTTTCAGCAACAGTACAGACCGCAGGGCAGCAATGCAATTTATGCAATCCGGGCTTCTTTTCTCTTTTTATTCAACGATCTAACTGAAGACAATTTCAGTGCTAGCGACAATATTATCGAATTTTTTGTGCGGTGCATCATTTTTTCTGTTGCAATGCACAATTTTTCATCTATCTTTTAAGCATGCCGAGACGAAATCGGCTTAAAGAAAGATTTTGGGCGTAAGCGTCGTCCGCAGTGCGAGAACCGATCATGACCAAGAAAACAAGTGAGACCGTGAAAGAGATGCCAACAATGGAAAAGCAGCAAGAGTACTTTACCACTCAGATCGCCAATACTGAAAAAGCCGTTGAGAGCATGATTGAATTCAATGCAGCTGTATTCAAAGGCGGCGAAGCAATGGCCAAGAAAATGTATGAAAACTACGTTTCCAACGTTGCTGCAGCTTTTGATGGCATCAAAGCTCTCAACAAAACCAACGATGTAGCTGAATTCTACAAAGTAGCCACTACAAACTCAGCAGCCGCTGCTGAGCGCTTTTCCGACCAGAGCAAAAGCGTCGCCGAGCTTTCCGGCAAGGTGCTGAAAGAAACCGGTGAAGCCGGTCGTTTGGCCTATACCAAAGGATTTGCAGTCAGCTCGTAGGTTCATCCTCCTCCCAGAGCCTACTGACAGCAAACAGAGCCGCTAACCCTCCTCCTCCCGGGTTAGCGGCTTTTTTTACCTGTATCACGGCAGGTTGCAACAAAACCTTTGGCGACTGCTGGCGTTGTGCACCGCAATAAACTGCTTTTCAAATGTACAATTTACCGCTAATTTCCGCTGGCTGGCTGTAAGCAGCCCTCTTGACCGGCAAGTTGGTAGAAATTGACGAAGAAACCGCAAAAACCCAAAATATCATCGCAAACTGGTGCGACGGAAACCGACTCACGGATTCTGATCAAGAAATACCCCAACCGTCGACTCTATAATACGTCCACCTCCAGTTATATTGTGCTGGACGATATTATCGATCTGGTGAAATCGGGGAATCCTTTTGTCATCGAAGACACCAAGACTGGCGAAGATATTACCCGCACAATTCTGAACCAGATTATTTTTGAGCAGGAGACGAAGCCGGCGAACTTTCATTTTCCGCTGGAATTCCAAAAACAACTCATCGCCATGTATGGCGATTCCTACGGGCAGATGGTGCCCGACTATCTGACGGAATCCCTCAATCTGTTTGCAGCAGAGCGCGTGCGCATGAATTCAACATTCGAAAGCGTTGTTGATCGCAACACCAAGGCGATGATGGAGTATAGCCAGAACCTGGCGAGGCAAAACATGGAACTGTTCAAGCGGTCGTGGTCAATGCTTGGAATGACCGGCTCTGCCAACCAGTCTTCGGGTGAAGAGGATGCGGCCAAGCCTGATGACCAGCAGGAAGCTGAGGGAACAAATTCCCGGCGCGAATCCGAACTGGACCAAATTCAAAAGCAGATTGACGCCCTGCAGGATCGTCTGAAGTCGCTGAAGTAGCAGATTGTGAATTTCATTATGCCACACCGCAAGAGACAGCCTGCGAAGGCCTATTCAAAACACTATCATCTGGGACTTGGATTCCATGGGTTCCACCGCATTAACTATCTCGAATGGGGAGATGCGACCCAGTTCAAGCACCAGGAGACTCTTTTTTGCGTCCACGGCCTGACCCGCAATGCACGGGATTTCGACTATCTGGCCAACCAGCTTTGCACCCAATATCGCATAGTCTGCCCCGATGTGGTGGGGCGCGGAGATAGCGATCATATTCCCGAAGATGGTTATAATTATCTGCAGTATAATGCGGACATGAATGCATTGATCGCGCGCCTTGGCGTGACCGAAGTCAATTGGATCGGCACTTCCATGGGAGGCATTATTGGCATGGTCCTGGCGTCTGTGGCGCAATCTCCAATCCGAAGCCTTGTGGTCAATGATATTGGACCGGAAGTTTCCCGCGAAGCGCAGATGGCGATTGCAGAATATATTGGCCGGTCTGACGACTTTGCCAGTGTGGAAGCGGTAGCAAACTATCTGCGCCGCATATATAGCGAATTTGCACCCATGAGCGATGCTGACTGGGTGCATATGGCGCATTATTCCAGCAAACGCACCAAACAGGGCACCTATCGGCTGAAGGTGGATAACCGTGTGGGTGAGGCCTTTCGAGACTCCATTTCATATTTCAATGTCGACATGTGGGACACATGGGAAAGAATTACGTGCCCGGTCCTCATATTGCGTGGCAAGGACTCCAGTTTCCTGTCCGAACAAACGGCAGAGCGCATGTTGTCCTGCGGGCCAGAAACCACGCTTGTGGAGTTTGACGATACCGGCCACACACCCACTTTGCGAAACGATGAGCAAGTTGGCGTCATTGCTGACTGGCTAAACAATAACTGATACGGCCCCTGTGGAGCGGCCCAATACGAAAGACAAGTGCGATGAGCAAATTCTACAAGGATCAGTGTCTGATTGACGGAAAATGGGTGGGAAGCGGCGAGACGGCCGTCACCAATCCGGCCAATGACGAGCAAATCGCACTGGTTCCAAATATGGGAGAGTTGGAAGCTAATCAGGCCATTGCAGCTGCAACCCGCTCCTTCGCCACCTGGTCCAAAACACTTGCTAAAGAACGCTCGGCAATCCTACGTCGCTGGTTCGATCTAATGGTGGAAAATGCCGATGAACTTGCCGCCCTTTTGACGCGGGAACAGGGGAAACCCCTTGCGGAGGCAAAAGGAGAAATCCTTTATGCGGCGTCCTTTGTTGAGTTTTATGCCGAAGAGGCCAAACGCATCTATGGGGAAACAATTCCAAGCCCGTTTGCCGATGGGCGCATCGTCGTTGTCCGTCAGCCCATTGGAGTTGTGGCAGCAATCACACCATGGAACTTCCCTGCCGCAATGATCACACGTAAAGTTGCACCAGCCTTTGCCGCCGGTTGTACGGCTGTGGTCAAACCTGCACCGGATACGCCACTTACCGCCTTTGCGCTGGCCGCGTTGGCTCAGCAGGCTGGCCTTCCTGATGGAGTATTGAACGTGATTTCCGGTGACGCCATCGCAATTGGAGGAGCACTCTGCTCAAGCCCGGACGTGCGCGCCATGACATTTACAGGTTCAACCGCGGTCGGGAAAATCCTGATCAAGCAATGCGCCGATACGGTCAAGCAAATGGGACTGGAACTGGGTGGCAACGCACCATTCATCGTGTTCGATGATGCCGATGTGGATGCTGCCGTGCAGGGCGCGATCCTGTCGAAATTCAGAAATGCCGGCCAGACCTGCGTCTGTGCCAACAGAATCTATGTTCAGGATGCCGTCTATGACGAGTTTGCTGAAAAGCTGGCCAAGGAGGTTAGCAAGATGGTGGTTGGCCACGGTGACCAGCCCGGTGTCACGCAAGGCCCGCTGATCAATGATGCCGCTGTTGCCAAAGTAGAAAGCCATGTTGAAGATGCCGTATCAAGAGGGGCCTCGGTTGCGACAGGTGGCAAACGATACGCGCTTGGCTCCAGATTCTATGAGCCAACCGTGCTGACCGAAGTCACGACTGATATGAAAATCACCAATGAAGAGACCTTCGGGCCGGTTGCTCCACTGTATCGCTTCACAAATGACGAGGATGTGGTGACCATGGCGAATGCGACCGAATTCGGACTGGCCTCTTATTTCTATGCCCGCGACATCGGCCGAATCTGGCGTGTTGCGGAAGCCTTGGAATATGGCATGGTGGCGATCAATACAGGCATTCTTTCAACTGAAGTTGCGCCATTTGGCGGTGTGAAGGAATCCGGTATCGGACGCGAGGGATCACGGCACGGGATCGAGGAATTCACCGAAATGAAATATCTCCTAATGAGCGGAATTTGACCGCACTATGATGATCATGCAGCAGGCGCAGGATTTTCGACAGGAATGTGAGTCTCTGGTTGACCTGCTAGAGAGGCAAGATGATGGTGTCTTCGCCAAGGTGACCCAGTTCAAAGGCTGGAGCATTGATGATGTTATTGGTCACCTGCACATGTTCAACCATGCCGCCCGGCTGACGCTTGAGAATTCAACGGCTTTTGCTGACTTTTTTGCCCCGGTTAGCGCAGCTCTTGCTCAGGGTCGCTCCATGCTCGATGCGCAGTATGTCTGGCTTGATGGCCTGACAGGACGCGCGCTGTTTGACGCCTGGAAAGAAGAGTGCCGCCGGACCGCCGAAGCGTATGGTAACTGCGACGCAAAACAGCGTGTGAAATGGGCCGGTCCGGACATGAGTGCGCGTTCCTCCATAACCGCGCGACAAATGGAAACCTGGGCACATGGACAGGAAGTCTTTGACTGTCTTTCTGCTGAGCGGATCGACACCGACCGGATCAAGAATATTGCCCATCTGGGGGTAAACACCTTTGGCTGGACTTTTATTAATCGGAAACTTCCGTTGCCCGATCCTGCACCCCATGTAATTTTGACCGCACCATCTGGCAAAGTTTGGGGATTTAATGACCCCCAACCCGACAACAGGGTGGAAGGAACGGCCACCGAATTTTGTCAGGTGGTCACGCAGACCCGCAATGTGGCCGATACAAAAATCATTACCATTGGCGAGACTGCCAAAAAATGGATGGCTGTGGCCCAGTGTTTCGCAGGTGACCCAAATGATCCACCACCAGTCGGCAGTCGGCACAAGACCGTCTGACTGGCTGCACACAGAGCCGCCTGTTATTGCTGTCCAAAGCCCAACAGAATTTATGGTCTAAAGATAGAGTAGGGACTGGCCTTGATCATTAAAAAGGTGCATCTTTTCAGGATCAGTAGACAATCCAATGCGATCGCCGCGTTTGACATCATAGGTGCCTGGAACTTTGGCCACTACCGGCTCTTCTGACCCCTCCACCTCCACATAAAGATTGGTGACTTCACCAAGCGATTCCACCAATGTGATTGTGCCTTCCACAAGGCTGGATTTGCCGGTTACGACCGTCATGTCTTCGGGACGAAATCCCAAGTGAACATCCTGGTCCTTCATATCAGAGTTGGATTTGATAGGGACATTTGCCACACCGCCTCCGGCCAGTTGCACTTTGGTGCCAGGGCCGGTGGATTGGACCTGAGCTTCGACGATATTCATGGCCGGAGAACCGATGAAACGGGCCACAAACAGGTTTGCCGGTCTTTCATAAAGTTCGATTGGAGCACCAACCTGCTCGAGATAGCCTGCCGACAGGACAACAATTCGATCCGCAAGGGTCATGGCTTCCACCTGATCATGTGTGACATAGATCATGGTCGTGGAAGGCATGCTCTCCTTCAGTTTGGCGATCTCGATGCGCGTTGCCACACGAAGCGCTGCGTCGAGGTTCGACAGGGGTTCGTCAAACAGGAAGACCTTCGGATCACGACAAATGGCACGGCCGATGGCCACACGCTGGCGCTGACCACCGGACAGGGCTTTTGGCAGTCGGTCGAGATGGGGTCCAAGCTGCAAGATTTCCGCAGCGTTTTGCACCCGCTTTTCGATCTCCACCTTCGAGGCTTTGGCGATGCGCATCCCGAAAGCCATGTTTTCGTAAACCGTCATGTGCGGATAGAGCGCATAGGACTGGAACACCATGGCAATACCGCGTTGGGAAGGTGGTATTTCGTTGACCCGGTTACCGTCGATCTGCAATTCGCCGTCAGTGATAGATTCCAAGCCTGCTATCATACGCAACAGGGTAGATTTTCCACACCCGGAAGGGCCGACGAAAACAACAAATTCCCCCTCCTTTATTTCTAGATCTACACCATGCATGACTTCTGTGGAGCCATAGGATTTCTTGATTCCGGTCAATTTTAATCCACTCATGCCTTCTTCCCTCCTTTGGCTTTGTCACTCTTGCTGCCAAACCAGGCCCCGAAAGGCTCCAATATCAAATTCCCATTGTTGATTTCTCCACCAGCGCCGGGTGACGAGATCTCTTCAAAGTCCGGCGTGGGCGCGCTAATGGTCTGAATCTCTTCGCTCATATTGATCACCACACGGATGCTTTCGCCATTCCAACTGCGGATAAAGGACAAAACGCTTTCGTTTGAATCAAGGAAGCTAATATCGCCGGAACGGAACACCGGATACTTGGCACGGAACTTCAGCGCCGCGCGATAGTGATTGAGCAGGGAATTCTCATCTCCCTCCTGCAGGTTGGAAGACAGATGGCTGTGTTCAGGCGGAACCGGCAGCCAGGGTTTGGCCGAGGAAAACCCACCAGATTCTGCATTATGTGACCATGTCATGGGAGTGCGGCACCCGTCGCGACCAACAAATGTTGGCCAGAACTGAATGCCGTATGGGTCCTGCAGATCCTCAAAAGAGAGCAACGCCTCGGTCAGCCCGAGTTCCTCGCCCTGATAGAGGCATACTGATCCGCGAAGCGACAGGATCAGCGTCACAGTCATCTTCAAGAAACCTTCACGGTCCACAATCTGGTCAGCCCAGCGTGATGCATGACGCACCACATCATGGTTTGAAAAGGCCCAGCAGGACCACCCTTCCGGGGCAGCTAATTCAAAATCGCCGACCACACTGCGAACCTTGGCAGGGGTGATGGGATCAGGTGCAAGAAAATCAAAAGAATAACACATGTGAACCAGATCATCACCGGTTGTATATTGCGCAACTATCTCCAATCCGCGCTCTGCATCGCCAACTTCCCCAACCGCGGTTGCCGCCGGATATTCATCCAGCAATGCGCGGAAACGGCGCAGAAAATCCAGATTTTCCACTTGGCTCTTGTCGTAGAGATGACTTTGAAAATTATACGGATTGACCGCAGGCGCGATTGAATTGTTGCGCTGATCCATTGGCAATGGCGGATTGTCTTCAAGGCCTTGCGAATGGAAATAGAAATTGATCGTGTCCAGGCGGAAACCGTCAACCCCCCGGTCCAGCCAGAAGCGCACCGTTTCAAGAA
The DNA here is from genome assembly GCA_051009515.1 of Rhizobiaceae bacterium. GTDB lineage: Bacteria > Pseudomonadota > Alphaproteobacteria > Rhizobiales > Rhizobiaceae > Pseudahrensia. Next base: position 9,969 of record JBPCWM010000017.1, read on the forward strand.
GCGCATCCTGCACATCGGGATTGTGAAAATTCAGATCTGGCTGACTGGAAAGAAAATTATGCAGATAATACTGGCACCGGCTTGTGTCCCAATGCCATGCGGAGCCGCCAAAGATCGAAAGCCAGTTATTTGGGGGGGAACCATCAGGTTTTGCATCAGCCCACACATACCAATCGGCCTTGTCATTATCACGACTGCTGCGTGATTTGACGAACCAGGGATGCTGGTCCGATGAATGGGAAATCACCTGATCAATCATCACTTTGAGACCCAGTCTGTGGGCCTCGGCGATCATCGAATCAAAATCGGCCATGGTGCCAAAAATCGGATCAACCTGAGTATAGTCAGACACGTCATACCCGAAATCCAGCATGGGAGACTTGAAAAAGGGTGAGATCCAGATCGCATCAACACCCAGTTCTGCAATGTAGGGCAGCCGCTGGGTAATGCCACGCAGGTCACCGATCCCGTCCCCATTGCTGTCCTGAAAAGAGCGTGGGTAGATCTGGTAAATTACCGCTCCGCGCCACCAATCCGGATTGGTTTCGTGGGCAGTGAGGACACCTGCAGCCGTGGTATGGCTGAAATCATGTAAGACATTCATGTCATCATCCGCCTTTGACTGAACCGGCCAGAAGACCGCGTACAAGATAACGCTGTAAGGAAAAGAACACGATAATCGGGACAACGATCGTGATGAAGGCAGACGCGGACAGAATATCCCAGTCCCCACCCCTCGATCCCAGCAGATTGACCAGACGCCCTGTCAGCACCAATTCATCGTCACCAGCGCCCAAAAATACCATGGCAACCAGCAGATCATTCCAGACCCAGAGAAACTGGAAAATTGCAAAGGAAGCCAATGCTGGAAAGGACAGGGGAAGAATGATCTTGAGAAAGATTTCAAAATCCGTGGCCCCGTCGACACGGGCGGATTCGATGATCTCCCTCGGCAGACCGGCTATGTAATTGCGCAACAGATAGATCGCTAGAGGCAGGCCAAATCCGGTATGGGCCAGCCAGATTCCTAAATAGGTCTTGCCGGGGAACCCAAAAAAGGCACCAATCTTCTGATACGCCGTCAGCAAGGGAATCAGCGACATTTGCAGCGGTACGACAAGCAAACCGACCACCACTGCAATGAGAATAGCGCGGCCTGGAAATTCCATCCACGCCAAGGCATAGGCTGCAAAAGCAGCAATCAATATGGGAATAATCGTTGCTGGAATTGTAACAGTGAGGGAGTTGATGAAGCTCCTGCCCAGCCCTTCAGCATTGATCACTGTGGTGAAATTGTCGGTCGTGAAGCTTGGCGGTGTTGTGGCTGTAATGAATATGCGCTGTCCGCGCGACTTGGTGAATTTCTTATCTGATACAATTTCAAACTGCCCATCAGCCTCGACTGTCAGCAAAGATCCGTCCCGGAGTTCTGCAACCTCTCCCGGCTTGAACTTGTCAGGCGCGCGACTTGAAAATCCGAACGCTGAAACCTTGCCAGCCTCCCCTTCAAGCAGGTTTCCGGATATGACAAACTGACCATTGCGCTCAGTCTGACCATCAGCGCCGGGTGCCCTTTTGATTGAATTCTGTGTTGAACTGGTCAGCGCAGTCCACCAGCCGGATACCGAAATCTGGTCCTTGGTGCGGATCGAGGATACGAACAAACCAAATGTCGGCAACAGCCAGATGGCAACCAGCAGAAGGGCGGAAAGATGAACTGCCCATGTGAGCGGTGATTTGGTTGGAGATGCAGCCATGTCAGTGCCCCTCAATTTCCGCATTGGCGCGTCTGATATTCCAGACCATGATCGGAATGACGAGCACCATGATCACAACAGCGATCGCCGCACCTCGACCGAAATCACCTCCACCCCGGAACATCCAGTCAAACATGAGATTGGCAAGCACTTGTGTGTTCCACTGGCCATTGGTCATGGCCAGAACGATGTCAAAAACCTTCAGAACGAGGATGGTGATGGTGGTCCATACAACGGCAATAGTTCCCCAGATCTGCGGCACCATGATTTTAAAGAAGATCTGCAGTGGATTGGCTCCGTCAATGACCGCAGCTTCAATTGTCTCTTCTGAAATACCCCGCAAGGCTGCCGAGAGGATTACCATGGCAAAACCGGTCTGAATCCAGATCAGGATGACCATTAAAAAGAAGTTGTTCCAGAATGGCAGGGTAATCCAGGCCTGCGGCTCACCCCCAAATGCCGTGACTACCGCATTGAGGATCCCGATCTGGTCTGAATCGGAACTTCTGTAATCATAGACAAATTTCCAGATCACCGTGGCGCCTACAAAGGAGATCGCCATCGGCATGAAGATGATGGTTTTGGCAATATTGCCCCACCAGATTCGGTCAGTAAGGGCAGCAATGACCAGGCCGAAAAAGGTCGCCATGGTCGGCACGACGATCAGCCACAGCATGTTGTTGAACATGCTCTCGCGAAACAGGGGATCGTTGACCATCCAAATATAGTTTTTCAGACCAACAAAACTTTCTCCTGTGCGGTCGTTCAGGGACAACCAGAAGGACTGCACCACGGGATAAACGAGATAAAATGTAAGAAAGAATATCGCCGGACCGAGAAACAGCCAGGGACGTACCGCATTGGCCTTGTTGATATTGGCGCTGATTTCAGCCGGTTCCTTGCCAGCAATGGGAAAGGCCTTGTCCAACACCATATTGGACAAAAAGAAATAGGCCACGCATCCGGCAACGCCGAGTACCATCGTTCCAAGGGCACTAAACAGCTGTTCCATGATCCTTTGCTCCCGAATTTGCAGTAGCGGACCGGTGAGAAACCCCCACCGGCCCGGCAAGTATCAATTCAGGGAATCCCAGGTCTTCTGGATTTCGGTTGCCACTTCCTTGGCATCCTTGCCACCGGCATAGTCCACCATGCCGGTCCAGAAAGCGCCCGCCCCGATTTTGCCCGGCATCAGGTCTGATCCGTCAAATCGAAATGTCGTTGCCTGTAGCAGGATATTACCCTGTTTGCGGGCAGCCTCATTGGCATAAACTTCTGGATTGACGCTCTTCAGAGCAGTCAGAAGGCCACCTTGCGCCATCCATATCTCGTGGGCGATCGGGGTCTTCAGCCATTCGATAAATGCGCGCGCGGCTGGTGAATCCTTAGCAATAGAGGCGAGGGTCCCCGCTCCCAGGACAGGTTTACCCAAATCCTTGTTTGCATAGGCTGGGAAATAGAAGAAATCGACATCCTCTCCAACCACGGTTCCGTCTGGGAAGAATGAAGGAATAAAGGATGCCTGCCGGTGCATGAAGCATTTGGGTGGAGAGGAAAACAGGCCCTTGGGGCTGTCACGGAAGTCAGTTGTTGCCACGGCAGCGGCCCCACCATCAACATATTTGTCGTTTCTGGCAAAGGCTCCGAATTCTTCAATTGCGGCCACGATCCGCGGATCGTCAAACTTGATCACATTACCGACCCATCCGTCATAAACAGCAGGTGGCTGGGTGCGCAACAGCATATCTTCAACCCAGTCGGTCGCCGGCCAGCCAGTCGCACCGCCGGAGCCAAGACCAATGCACCAGGGCGTATCGCCGTCAGCAACAATCTGGTCCGTGAGCGCCTTCAGCTCTTCCATGGTTTGGGGCACTTCGTATCCGGCATCTTCAAAATTTTCAGGTGAATACCAGACCAGCGACTTCAAATCGGCCTTGTAGGAGAACGCGTAGAAGTCCTCCTTGCCATCCCCACCGGCATAGGTACCCAAGTCTACCCACGACTGACCGGCTGCGTAATTGTCTTTCATCCAACTGGCATCATCGGCACTCAGTGGTGTCAGCAGACCCTTGGAAGCCAGATCAGCGATCAAGCCCGGTTGTGGCAGCACAGCGATATTCGGCGGTGAACCGGCCTGGGTGTCGATGACAATCTGCTGCTCATAGTTTTCAGAAGAAGAGTATTTCACTTCAGCCCCGGTGGCTGCTCGGAAATAATCCAGCATGCTCTCTACCAGAATCTGATCGTCTCCGCGCCACGGTCCAAATATGGTCAGTGTCTGGCCACTCAGGTCGGTTGATTTTGCAAATTCGTCATAGCTGGACCATGTGAAGCGCGTATCTTCACCCGGTGCATATTTCAGTTTGATATGGCCATCGGCCAAAGCCGACCCGCATGTCACAGCCATGGATAGTAGGCTGGCAGCAATAATATTCTTCATAAATTCCTCCCGGCGAAAGCCCCGTGCCAACAGGCCACTTCCGCATTCATTGTTCTCCTGACAAGCCAAACTCTAAGACAAGCCGGGCTGTCACACCTCACCTCAAACACCAAAAATGCAAAAACTCTAACTTTATTCAAAGCGCTTTGGATATTCTGACATATTCACTTTCGGTAACCAGAGTCAAGAAAAACATATAAGAAACATAGACTTTTTACCTTCGGCCCTCGGCAAGGGGCTTGAAATTTCACTAAATTAGTGCCCATAACCAAAGCGCTTTGAGCAACAAACAGGTATGCCGTGCCCCAAAACGCTGTCAATTTGAAACAACTATCGCTTCATCTGGGTCTGTCCCAAACGACGGTCAGTCGCGCTCTCAATGGCTATCCGGAAGTCAGCGAACGCACACGCAAAAAGGTCAGGCAGGCAGCCTCCGACCTTAATTATCGCCCAAGCCCCACCGCCTCCAGTCTTGCCACTGGCAAAACCAGAATCATTGGACATATCGTTCCGGTCTCGGAACATCGCATGATCAATCCGCATTTTTCCGATTTTCTGGCCGGCGCCAGTGAAGCCTATGCCAAAGCTGGATATGACCTGCTAATCAGGGCAGCGGAAGTCGAAGAGGAAGAAGACATATACCGCGACTTTGCCAACCGAAACCGTGTTGATGGCGTAGTGGTCCACGGTCCCATGGTCAATGAAACACGCATTGATTTTTTGAATGAACTCGGCATCCCATTTGTTGTCCATGGACGGGCGGGCGGTGAAGAACATTCCTATTCCTGGCTGGATGTCGACAATCGCTCGGCATTTGAAAAACTGACAATATATATTCTTGACCTCGGTCACAGACGCGTTGCGCTGATCAACGGCCTTGAATCGATGAATTTTGCTCACCGCCGCCGCCTGGGTTATGAATCCGCCCTGACCAATAGTGGTATCGAGCCCGACACCACGCTGATTTCCAGCCAGGACATGAACGAGCCCTATGGTTATGAGGCAACAATCGAGAAACTGGCTCTGTCCCACCCGCCGACGGCTTTCATCTATTCCAGTGTACTGTCAGCCATGGGTGGGTTGAGGGCAATTGCCGAACACGGCCTGCGACCGGGCAGGGATGTTTCGCTGGCAACCTTTGACGATCAGCTGTCTTTTCTGCAACCCGGCGATGGGTCAAGCTCGGCACCGTTCATAACAAGCGTATCTTCTTCAATCCAGACTGCCGGGCAGCGTGTGGGCGAGATGCTCATTTCCCAAATTGCAAATCCGTTAAGTGCTCCAGTTTGTGAGCTTTGGAATGCAGAACTTACAATCGGAAAAACGACAGGTCCGCCTGCGCCTGTTCGCACCGTTTGAATGTTTACAAGCCCTGCAAGCCGATAACGAAGTAACAGAGCGCACTGGTCTTTGTTGGCCATAATGGCCAAAAACGAAGGTGCCCGCATTGGCAGGCCGTTTCAAGTGGCAAACGAATTGTCCGATCAGCACCGAAAAATACTTGCCAAACATATGTCCCTCCTGTGAAGGTGCGGGAATGTCAGAAGCCGCACTTGATATAGACTCGTTCTCGGTCGAGCGCCAACGGGCCAGAGGAGAGGCACGACTAGCGGTCTCGGCGCGCGACGGGCAGTCTCACATTGAACGGCTTTATCAGTCCGGTTGCGCGAAGATCAGGATGCCGCGGTCAGGTCACTCTAATCCTGGCCATCGCCACCTTGAAAGCGTGATGATCAACTCATCTGGTGGTCTGACTGGAGGTGATCGTCTTGATTGGTGTTTCGATGTTGCCGGCGCAGCCAGCCTTACCGTCACCAGTCAGGCCTGCGAGCGAGTTTACAAGTCGGTTTCGGGAACAGCTGAAAGCACTGTCGAATTGCGCATTGGTCCGCATGGAAGACTGGCCTGGCTTCCACAGGAAACCATTTTATTCGATCGGGGAAATTTCACACGCTCAATACGGGCTGATCTGGATGAATCCAGTGAAGGCTTGTTTGTTGAGCCAATTATCTTTGGACGACGAGCCATGGGAGAACAGGTGATATCAGGTGCACTCCACGACAGTTGGCGAATCTATCGCGGTTCGCAGTTGCTCCATGGCGAAGAATTCAAGCTCTCGGGGTCGATCGCAGACCACATCAAGTCAACATTTGTAACCAATGGCTGCGAGGCCATGGCAACCCTGTTGATGGTTTCACCGCGCTCCGAAGGTTATCTGGCTCAGGTAAGAGGCTTGATTGATGATTGTGACGGAGCAAGCGCATGGAATGGCAAGCTCCTTGCAAGACTGATAGCAACAGATGGCTATATGCTGCGCAAGAAGCTGGTACCGCTTATTCGGTTGCTCAACTTTGAGGCGTCGCTGCCTAAAATCTGGACACTTTAGGAAAGAAGCATGCAACTCACGCCGCGAGAAAAAGACAAACTCCTGGTCGCCATGGCTGCAGAGGTCGCCAGAAAGCGCCTCGCCCGCGGAGTCAAACTCAATCATCCTGAAGCCATTGCGCTGATTACAGACTTTGTTGTTGAGGGCGCACGAGACGGTCGCTCCGTTGCCGAACTGATGGAAGCCGGTGCCCATGTTGTAAGCCGCGATCAGGTGATGGAGGGCATTGCGCAAATGATCCACGACATCCAGGTCGAAGCAACGTTCCCAGACGGAACCAAGCTGGTCACCGTCCATGAACCAATCCGATAGAAGACAGCACAGGAAAAATCCATGATTCCGGGAGAAATCATAACTGCTGAGGGAAACATCCTGCTCAATCAGGACGCTGAAGCCCTGACGCTGAAAGTAGCGAATACCGGCGACCGACCGATACAGGTTGGCAGCCATTATCACTTCTTTGAAACCAATCCTGCGCTTGAATTTGACCGGCAGCAGGCACGCGGCATGCGGCTTGATATTGCCTCAGGAACCGCGGTTCGATTTGAACCTGGACAAGAACGCGATGTTAAGCTTGTTCCGCTGGCAGGTCACCGAAAAGCCTACGGGTTCAATCAGCAGATCATGGGTTCGCTGTGACAGGACGAGTTGCGATACTGGCTATGTCTGCACTCGTTGCCACGCCAAACTTGTATGCTCAGGAGTGGAATTGCGCTGACTCCGGCAATCTGCCCCAGCAAGGCATGAATTATTGCGCCGGTGTTGATTTCAAAAAAGCCGATACTGCGCTCAACCAAGCCTGGAAGTTCGTATTTTCACAGATCAAAGATCGCGACACTACTCAAATTGAGCAGTGGAAGGGTTGGCCAGATGCAGTATTAAAGGCGCAACGCGCGTGGATCGAATTCCGTGACACCAATTGTGCGACCGAAGCCTTTAAATATCGAGGCGGATCCATTGAACCACTGATCTACCAGACTTGTCGGACCGACATGACCGAGAAACGCATACAACAATTAAAAAGCCTTTTGGACGAATAGAAAGCACGCCCCATGCCCGCAACTCTGCCACGCTCCGACTATGCCGCAATGTATGGCCCCACAACTGGCGACAAAGTGCGGCTTGCGGATACGGATCTGATCATTGAGGTTGAAAAAGACCTGACAACCTATGGCGAAGAGGTGAAATTCGGTGGCGGCAAAGTGATCCGCGACGGAATGGGTCAGTCACAAGTGACCCGCGCCGATGGCGCCGTCGACACGGTGATTACCAATGCTTTGATTGTCGACCATACCGGCATCTACAAGGCCGATATCGGATTGAGGGATGGCCGTATTGCCAAGATTGGCAAGGCCGGCAATCCAGATACGCAATCCGGGGTCAACATCATTATTGGGCCGGGCACGGAAGCTATTGCCGGCGAAGGCAAGATCGTAACCGCTGGCGGATTTGACAGCCACATTCACTTCATCTGCCCGCAGCAAATAGAAGAAGCCCTTCATTCGGGAGTGACCACCATGCTGGGTGGAGGCACCGGTCCTGCCCATGGAACACTTGCCACCACCTGCACACCTGGCGCCTGGCACATCGGACGGATGATCCAGAGTTTTGATGCTTTCCCGATGAATCTTGGCCTGTCGGGCAAAGGCAATGCATCCTTGCCCGGAGCCCTGCATGAAATGGTGCTTGGAGGAGCCTGTGCACTGAAGCTGCACGAGGATTGGGGCACGACACCGGCGGCCATAGACAATTGTCTCTCGGTTGCCGATGAGCATGACGTTCAGGTGATGATCCACACTGATACGCTTAATGAGTCCGGTTTTGTTGAAAACACCGTAGACGCTTTCAAGGGGCGGACGATCCATGCCTTTCACACCGAAGGGGCCGGTGGTGGACATGCACCGGACATCATCAAGGTCTGTGGGCTGCAGAACGTTCTGCCATCTTCAACCAATCCAACCCGGCCCTATACGGTGAACACACTTGAAGAGCATCTGGACATGTTGATGGTCTGTCACCATCTAGACAGTTCAATTCCCGAAGACATCGCTTTTGCCGAGAGCCGTATCCGCAAGGAAACAATTGCAGCCGAAGACATTCTTCACGACATGGGTGCTTTTTCAATTATTGCCTCCGATTCCCAGGCGATGGGACGAGTTGGCGAGGTCCTCATCCGCACCTGGCAAACCGCCGACAAGATGAAAAAGCAACGCGGAGCATTGCCCGAAGAGACCGGTGACAATGACAATTATCGCGTTCGGCGCTACATTTCCAAAGTGACAATCAACCCGGCTATCGCCCATGGTATTTCCCATGAAATCGGGTCACTTGAGGAAGGTAAGCGGGCCGATATCGTTTTGTGGGACCCTGCCTTTTTCGGTGTAAAGCCGGCCATGGTGCTGATTGGTGGCACAATCGCTGCCGCTCCGATGGGAGACCCCAATGCATCCATTCCCACCCCCCAGCCCGTGCACATGCGCCCTATGTTTGGGGCCTTTGGGAAATCGCTGACCAATTCTTCCGTGACCTTTGTTTCTAAAGCTGCGGCCGAGAGTACTTTGCGTGAAGATCTTGGTGTTGAAAAAGATATGCTTGCAGTGAAAAACACCCGCAGTGGCATTTCCAAGTCATCGCTAATTCTCAACGATGCCACGCCGGAAATCGAGGTTGATCCGGAAACCTATGATGTCCGTGCGGATGGCGAATTGCTCACCTGCGAACCAGCGGACGTCTTACCGATGGCGCAGCGCTATTTCCTGTTTTGACCTTGGATGCTGCTAGGCGCCGCCCTCCTCCCGTCGCTCGCCGCTCGCCGTTCGCCGCCCGCCGCTACCGGGAGTGTGATTTGCACGTGATGGGCTTTGCAGACTATCAGAAAA
>JBPCWM010000018.1:0-19905 GCA_051009515.1 Rhizobiaceae bacterium
GGAGCCCGACCATGCGACTGACGATAACCCACACAACTCAATACAGCTACGATAGCCCTGTCGACTACGCGCTGCAGCAAGTGCGCCTGACGCCGCATGATACCTCACAGCAGAAAATCCATTCCTGGCAAGTCGACATTGAGGGTGGTCGCAGTGAGCTGACCTATTCCGATCAATATGACAATCACACCATGTTGGTGAGCATGGTGCCCGGCAGCCACAGTTTGAAGATGATGGCTTCCGGTGAAGTGGAGACATTGAGCACAACGGGCATTTTGGGTCCGGTCTACGGCAAGGCCCCACTCTGGCATTTTGTGCAACCCTCTGAACTCACAATGCCCGGAAAAGGGATTCGAAAACTGGCTCGAGTGATCGACCACTCGGATTTGTTGGCCAGCCTGCATGATTTATCCGCCGAGATTTGTCGAATGGTAACTTATGAATCCGGCAAGACCTGGTCCACGACCAGTGCTGAGGAGGCTTTGCAGGGGGGGCATGGCGTTTGTCAGGACCATGCCCAGATTTTTATCGCGGCAGCGCGACTTGCGGGTATTCCTGCTCGCTATGTCAGCGGTTATCTGATGATGAACGACCGCATTGATCAGGACGCGAGCCATGCCTGGACAGAAGCTCATATTGATGGTCTTGGCTGGGTGGGATTTGACGTTTCCAACGGAATTTCGCCTGATGAACGCTATGTCCGAATTGCAACAGGGCTAGACTATCGCGGGGCTGCGCCGGTTTCCGGCATGAGGTTGGGGACTTCTGGTGAATCGATGATTGTTTCTGTGCAGGTGCAGCAGTAATAAGAAAGAATCGAAACACATTGGCATTTGCCAATTCTGGAAGTTTTCAATGACCTATTGCGTTGGTCTCAAACTAAGTCGTGGTCTGGTGTTCATGTCGGATACCCGCACCAATGCGGGGGTGGACAATTTTTCCAAGACCAAAAAAATGTTCACCTGGGAGGTGCCCGGCGAGCGTATGATCACGCTTATGACCGCAGGCAATCTTGCTACAACCCAATCTCTGGTCAGCCTGATCGAAGAACGCTCCAAGGCACCGGCCGACCGCAGTCCGACAATCCTCCATGAACCCTCCATGTTCCAAGTGGCCCGATTGGTCGGTGCCACACTCAAGGAGGTCATTCAGGAAAGCGCCATATCCGGCCAGGACGCAAGCTCCAAATTCAAGGCCACCATCATACTGGGCGGCCAGATCAAGGGCACGGCACCAACCCTGTTTCTTATTTATCCCGAAGGCAATTTTGTCGAGGTAACTCCGGAAACACCGTTCTTTCAGATTGGTGAGACCAAATATGGAAAGCCTATACTCGTTCGTGCTTATGATCCCGACATGAGTTTTGAAGACGCAGTGAAACTGCTGCTTGTCTCGTTCGATTCCACCATCAAAGCCAATCTGTCAGTTGGCCTGCCGATTGATCTGCAAATTTACGATTCGGACTCTTACAAGCTTGGTGTCGAAAAACGCATCGAAACTGACGATGCATTCTACCGCACCATATCCGATGGTTGGGGAGATGCACTCAGAGATGCGTTTTACTCGCTGCCCGCCTATAAATTGTGATTGATGGCCAGTGACCGTACCATCTCCGCTGTAGATGGCGCTGTGTTGATGCGGTCGATCTGCGCTAACAGGTGAGCTGCCTTTTCCTCCCCCATGACGGGATGGGTAAAAGACCGAAATTTTTTCCAGATAGCCTGTTGGTCAACGGGGTTTTCGGGGTCGCCCAGGGCTTCGGTGGGATGCGACTGAAAGACCGTTGCATCGTTCAGGGTGATCTTTACCTGCGCGATGCGGCGTTTTGGAAACTCAGAATTGAACTCGGAAGATTCGCTGATCTCAATCCGGTCCTGAACGGCCAAAGAGAGTGGGTCGCTCAACGCCTCGCCGTCAATGTGGTCAGGTGCGATGGTCCCATGCACCAGCGCAGTTGCAACTGAAAAAGGCAGTGAATATTGCGCCTCCTCTGTGGTCTTGGGGTGCCGGGTGCAAAGCCGTTTGGCTTCATGAAATGTTTCCACATCAATCGATGCGATATCACTGGCCGCGAAGCCGTGCTCCCTTTGCAGGGCAAGCGCTGCTTCAACCGGGGGCTGAGCCCAGCGGCAAACGGGATAGAGTTTGATATATTGCTCCGTGATATACCAATGAGACTGCAGATCGGCCCAAATGGAATGCACTTGTGGCGCTTCCATTGAAATTGCCGGAGCCCCGGTAAAACCATCACGGGCCAGAAACGCTGCAGAGACCCCCGCCATTGACCCCCAACCCGATCCGTCTTTGACCATTGTGGGGTGATCGATTGTGCGCATCATCTGGCTGCGCGGACCGTGATATTCGGCAATGCCAAGCGCATGGCGGGTTTGCTCGCGATTGAGTTTTAAGTAACGGGCGCCAAGGGCCGCAGTGGCCAAAGCGACCCAGGCACCGGAAGTATGGTAGTCCGTGACTGAGGAATGCAAAGCAATGCCAGCGCGGGAGCCGATTTCATAACCGATCACCAGCGCAGTCAAAAACTCCTCAACATCGGTCTGGCCGGTAGACTCGGTTAGCGCGATCAGGGCAGGGACAACTCCGCAGCCCACATGCCCCTTGGTCAGTTTTTGGCCGTCATGGGCATCTACTGAATCAATGGTCATACCGTTTGCCAGCGCCGCACCAGCAGCACTGACTGGCCGGCCATCGCTCCAAAGTGAGGCTGGCATATTGCTCCCGGCACCGAAGTGTTCGCTAGCATGGTTTCGAATGATCGTGGAGAGTTGGGTTTTTGAACCAGCTACAGCGACACCAAGTGTGTCGGTCAATGCTCTGATGGCCGCTCGTACGATATCGTCCGGCAAATTATCATAGTGAAGATTGAGTATGAATTCGATTGGGTCATCCATCGTATCGCTCATGACTTAATCTGGTCATATGCCAAGGCGGCGACGATGTGCACCCGATGGGTATCGCCTCCGTTCAGGGCCGTGTGATAGCCTCGTGTATCGGTGAAATAGACCGAACCGTCGGCGGGTAAATGAGTGACGTGATGATTGACCACAAACAGCGAACCGGGGTTGCTGATCACCGGGATATGCAGGCGCGGCTCAGGGTCACGATGCCATGAATTGCAGTTATAGAGCCCTTTGGAGAGAACCCGCATGCGCCCGATTGGAAAGCGTCGGGTCAGTTCGCGATGCACATCTTCAAAATAGGTACCAGCAAATTCCGGGTTGAATTGGCTGAACTGGCTTTCTTCAACCAGATCCTCGCGCGGTTCCTCAACATATCTGTGATCCGCCCGCAGCCAGTATCTGCCGGAGAGGTCATTGCTGGTCCATTCAGTCTGGCCAGGCCGCTGGGTCAGCGGCAGAGCCGCAAAACCCTGGTCCTGCATGTCGCCTTTGAAGCTGGAGCGTGAAAGGCATATGTCCAGCGCATCGCGCAAACGGGCAATATCAAAAGTCAACGCAAGTTTCTGAATGCCAGGCCCGGGCACAAAGTTGGCCACGGATTGGGTATCAGGACGGTCTTTCATCCAGGCAGTGATCGCCTGAACATCTGCATCGAGAACTTCAGGTCGGTATGTCATGGCCCCTCCGTCAGCGGGGTTTTTTGCCAAACACCCGCATGTATTCCTCAGCACCGCCCTTGGCCAGTGCCTTGGCTTGCCGCACCCAGTCTTCGCGCTCGATGCGACCCTTGAATCTCAGGTGATCGTCAACCCAATCGCGTTCGGCTTTTTTCCATTTCGCGACCTGTTCGAACTTATAAACGCCCAATCCGTTCAAAATTCCCTCGATCTTGGGACCGACACCGGAGATCATCTTTAGGTTATCGGGTTTGGCCGGTTTGCGCATTTTGGCGGGACGGGCTTCCTTCTTTTTGCTGGAAGCGGCTTTTTTGGCGGAAGCTGCAGGTTTCTTCTTAGGCGTCACCGCGGTTTTGGATTTTGATTTGGCTGGTGCTGAAACGAGCCTGGCGGCCGGAGCCGGTTTGGAAGTACTGCTCTTTTTTGCTGAAGCCTTTTCCTTGTCACCTAGCACGATCACTGGTTCCATGGCTTCCAGGATATCTTCGGCCAGATGGCACTTAATCTGATGGCCCCCGCCAACGTTGCGCACGGGTGGCAGGTCGGTTTCACACAGCGTTCCAGGCACTTGTGACTTGCGTGGGCAGCGTGTCTGGAACGGGCAGCCGGACGGTGGGTTAAGCGCAGAAGGGATATCCCCATCAAGAACAATATGCTGTTTTTCGACGCTGGTATCAGCAATCGGGATGGCTGAAAGCAGGGCTTCCGTATAGGGATGATAGGGTGGTGAAAAGATATCGTCTGTCGTTCCCTGTTCAACAATATGGCCCAGATACATAACCACGACCCGGTCGGCGATATAGCGCACAACTGACAGATCATGGCTAATGAAAAGCATGGTGGTCTTGGCTTCGCGCTGAATGTCCATCAACAGTTCTGTGACCGCGGCCTGCACTGATACATCAAGCGCCGACACGGGTTCGTCAGCAACAACAACCTGCGGCTGGCCGGCAAAGGCACGGGCCACACCAATGCGCTGCTTTTGACCTCCGGAGAGCTGTCGCGGCATGCGTTCGGCAAAGGCGCGCGGCAGTTTCACCAGATCAAGCAATTCCAACATGCGTGATCTGCGATCTTCTTCGGTCTCTCCAATGCCAAATTTTTCCAGCGTACGCATGATCTGCGAGCCGATTGTATGGCTTGGATTCAGTGTATCAAATGGGTTCTGGAAAACCATCTGTACGGACGACACCGTCTTTCGCGTACGGTCATTGACCTCGGTGTCACCGATCGACACCGCCCCCAGCATAACATCGCCGTCTGTTGCGGTTTCGAGCCCCAGCAGGACTTTGGCCAGGGTGGATTTTCCGCAACCTGACTCGCCAACAATGGCTACAGTCTCGGATTCCCTTGCCTGGAAAGTGATCGACTCATTGGCCTTGACTGTTCGTGTTTCACCACCGCCAAACATGGCATTGGCAGCCACGTCATAATACTTTTTCAGGTCGCGGATATCGAGAACCACATCGCCCGGTTTGGCGGGGTCTTCCACAAGACGTCGTTCCGGTTCGGCCAGCCAGTTGATATCGTTGATACGGGCGCAGCGTGACATGTGCTGATCTTCGCCCTCGACTGGATTCATGAACACCGGACCTGCATTGCAGACCTCTTCCACATAGTGGTCGCAGCGTGGCCCGAAATTACATCCAACCGGACGTTCCATGGGCAGAGGCAACTGACCCCGTATGGAAATCAGCGGGCGTGAATTCTTGTCTGCACCGGGCAGGGGAATCGAGTTGAACAGGCCTTGGGTGTAAGGGTGGCGCATGCGATCGAAAACCTCATGCACTGTGCCGGTTTCAACAGCTTCACCGGAATACATGACGGTGATGCGGTCACAGGTTTCCAGTATCAGGCCGAGATTGTGTGAGATGAACAACATGGACGTCCCGGTCTTCTGACCAAGCTCTTTCACGAGTTGGACAATACCCGCTTCCACCGTCACATCGAGCGCAGTTGTGGGCTCATCAAGCAACAAAAGGTCTGGCTTGGACAAGAGGGCCATCGCAATGACGATACGTTGTTGCTGTCCGCCAGATATCTGGTGCGGATAGGAATCCATAACACGGGCAGGGTCTGGCAGTTTGACCGATTCAAGCATTTCCAGTGACCTGGAATAGGCCTCTTCCTTGGAGACTTTTTCATGGATCAGTGGCACTTCCATCAACTGTTTGCCGATTTTCATCGCCGGATTGAGGCTGGCCATGGGTTCCTGGTAGATCATGGCGATCTTGGAACCACGCAGATCACGCAGTTCCTCTTGCGACATCTCGCCCATGTCGCGGCCCTTGAACTTGATCTTGCCGCCGACAATCTTCCCGCGATTGCCCATATCGCGCATGATTCCAAGCGCAACGGTGGACTTGCCGCAGCCGGATTCGCCGACCAGCCCCATGGCCTCGCCGGGCATGACCTTGCAGGAGAAGTCCATCACCGCCGGGATTTCCCCCGCGCGAACGAAAAATGAAATGTTGAGATCTTCAATTTCGAGGATCGGTTCTATCATGGGATCAATCCTTCAGCGATTCTTCACGCAGGCCATCGGCCAGCAGGTTCAGACCCAGCACAAGCGACATGAGCGCCAGGGCCGGAGGCAGAGCCAGATGCGGATAAAGGGACAGTAACTTGCGCCCCTCGTTGATTGTCTGTCCCCAGTTGGGGCTCTCTGGTGAGACACCCAGCCCAAAGAAACCAAGCGTTCCAAGCAGGATGGTCGTATAGCCAATGCGTAGGCAGAAATCGACGATCAGCGGGCCACGCGCATTAGGCAAGACTTCCCACAGCATAATATACCATGGTCGTTCACCACGGGTCTGTGCCGCAGCGACATAATCGCGGGTTTTGATGTCAATCGTCACTCCGCGCACGATACGGAAAACGGTTGGCGAGTTCACGAATACAACCGACACAAAGATGTTAAGCAGATTCGGGTCCATGTAGAAAATGCCCAGGGGGTCGGCATTGAAGACGAGGCCCGTATAGGCCCAAATCCCGATCACCAGTGTGACTGCCAGATAAATGGTCAGTTTCCGGGGCTGCGTGGAATAGCGTGATACCCACAGCACCACAAAAAAGATGATCGGGAACAGGAACAGAAACAGGGCCATTAAATTAGGCACTGAGGCGATCCATTTATGGCCACCCCACAATTCAAAGACTGGTCCGTCGGCTCGAATTTCAGGTGTTACCAACAGGAAGAAAAGCAGGATCACAGGGAAAGCAAGCACCAGGTTGGCGACAAATGACAGCACCGTGTCCATTCGGCCGCCATAAAAACCTGCGGGCAGGCCAAGAGTAATACCCACCATGAACGCAAACAGGGTAGCGGCTGGCGCGATAACCAGTACCTCCCGGCTTCCGTACACCATGCGGCTGAACACATCGCGGGCGAGATTGTCGCCTCCGAGCAGATAAAACTTACCCTCCTGACCAGAGACTGGCCAGCCGGGTTTCTTGTTCTTCATGCCAGAAATCTGGTCCAGCGCATCAAAAGTGGCTATCTGATCCGCAAATATGGCTGTCAGCACCCAGAACAAGACAAGCACCAGACCGGCAATCCCGATCGGGCTGTCAAACAGTTTGCCGTACAGCCCAAGTCGGGACCGAAAGCGAATTGAGGCTCCAAGAATGACAATCAACCCGATCCAGACCGGAAGAAAGTTCCACATAGCCTGGATAAAGATTTCAAAACCGCCGAGACGTTCCATGTTCTCTCTCCTCAGCTTACGCGAATACGTGGATTGAGGTAGACATAGCCAATATCCGATATCAGCTGTGTGATGAGAACGACGAGAACCGCGACAACAGATGCTGCCATCATGAGTTCGATATCGTTATTGCCGACAGCCGCAACGAGCGTCCAGCCAAAGCCCTTGTAATTGAACAGTGTCTCGATGATGACGACACCGGTCAAGAGCCAGGGGATTTGCAACATGATCACCGTAAATGGGGCGATCAGTGCGTTGCGCAGGGCATGTTTGAGAACGACTTCCCTGAATGACAAACCTTTCAGCCGCGCCGTTCGGATATATTGTTCGGTCATGACCTCGGCCATGGAAGCACGGGTCATCCGCGCGATATATCCCATGCCGTAGAGAGCGAGGGCAAGGACCGGCAGGAAGAAGTTTTCAAAGGTGATATTCTCCATGGCCGATTGCGATGTTCCCTTGAACCAACGCAACCCGCCAAGTCGGCTGGCGAAGATCACGATCAGGATAACCCCCGATACATACTCCGGGGTGGATGTGGTGATGATGGAAAATGTCGAAAGGGTTCGGTCGGTTTTAGAACCCTCCCGCATTCCGGCCACTACCCCGATCAACAACGCCATGGGTACCATGGCGACCATAACCCAGAACATGAGCCAGCCGGTCAGCCCAAGTTTTTTGATAATGATGCCACCTATAGGTTCCTTGAACACCAGGGATTGCCCCCAATGGCCTTGCGCAATGCCGCAGAAGGTCGGCGCCTCCTCAGGAGCGATACCGCCGCGTATGCAGCGGCCCGTCACCGCGCCGGTTTCCGGGTCGGTCCTGGTCCAGCCGGGAGCGATGCCGAGCCATTCTCCATATCGTTTGAACAGGTTCTGCCGGTATCCGTTTTTTACCAGCCAGTTTTCTACCTGTTCATCCGTCATTCTCTGGTTACCCTCACTCTTGGTGAGTTTTTCCAGGTTCGGATCCAGATTGGTCAGGAAAAAAACAATAAACGTCAAGCAGATCGCCGTGAGAAACATCACGCCACTGCGTTTGAGCAAAAAACTACCCATATCACTCCCCGTTTGCCACATTTTGTGGCTGTCCATTTTTGGACTTTGACGGTCACTTTTGTGATCTCGTCTTTTTCAGTTTTTCAAGAAACGGGAATTCTTGCAAGGGCTTGCCCTGCGCCGGTTTCTGGAAAAACTGAATTCAGTTGCAAAAAAAGGGGTCACATGCGTGACCCCTTTAAGTGTTAGAAGATTAGCCTTCCCAGTAAATTTCTGCCGGGTGGAACTCATATGAAATGTGATGCTGGGCTCCCTTGAGGTTGGATTTGGAGAAATTGGTCAGTGTGCGCCAGTAAGGCTGAACGGTGACACCTTCGTCCTGCATTATTTTTTCAACCTTGCCCACAAGCTCGCGACGTTTGTCGACATCTGCCACGGCAAGGGCCGCAGTCAGTGTCTCATCGAACTCCTTGTTGGCGAAACCGGATTCGTTCCATGCTTCACCGGAACGATAGGCCAGCGCCAGAACCTGAACGCCGAGTGGGCGATGGTTCCAGTTGGTAGAGGAGAAGGGATACTTAGCCCAGTCATTCCAGAATGTGGAACCTGGTAGAACCGTTCTTTTTACCTTCAGCCCCGCCTTACGCATCTGGTCGGCAACCGCATCGGTCGTATCCTTGCGATAACCGGCATCGATGGAGATCAGCTCATGCTCGTAGTCCAGCATGCCGGCCTCTTCCATCAACGCCTTGGCGCCAGCAGGATCGAATGGCACATCACCGATGTCCTTATAGTCTGGATGCATGGGACCAACGTGATGGTTTTGCGCAGTGATGCCCAATCCGCTGATGCCGAGTTCCAGGCACACCTTGTTGTCAACGGCCATCTGAATGGCGCGACGAACCCGCACATCTTCATATGGCTTTTTGCCATCAACAATGGCCTGCTGGTTTGGACGAATGACGATAGTTGCAGCTGTCACGATATCGTCGCGACGCCAACCTTCGATGGATTCAAACAGTTCGATGAATTCACCTTCCAGTGAATAGGTTGTATCGACCTCGTCGGACTCAGCCGCGGCAACCCAAGCCGCTGGCTCGGTTCCGAAATCGATATATTCGAACCGGTCGATCCAGGCACCGTTGCCATCGTTCCACCACTTGTGATCATCATTGCGTACCAGCACGGCCTTGACGCCAACTTCCAGTGATTCCGGCTTGTAGGGGCCGGTTCCGATGGGGTTGGTCAGCGCAGTGTCAGCGGTGAAGGATTTGTGCACGATTGCAGCTGGATAATCTGCCATGCCCGGAATAAGTGAAATATCGGGATTTGGCAGGTTCAACTTGACTGTGTGGCTGTCGACCACCTCTACCGCACCATCAATTGCCTTGTTGGTGTTGGCGTCAATCAGGGTAGCAAAACGACCGGCCATGGAATTGCCTTCCATGGTCTTGTCGCACCAGCCGATGATGTTGCGGGCAACGTCTTCGGCGGTGAAATCCTCACCATTGTTCCATTTCACGCCTTTGCGCAGGTTAAGAACATAGGTCTTGGCGTCTTCCGATACTTCCCAGCTTTCCAGAAGCATGCCCTGAAATGTTGCGTCGTTGTTGTACTGGACAAGATATTCCTGCCAGCCACGGGCGAAGTTGGCGATCTGTGACCAATCATAGGTGCGTGGATCCTTGAGCGGGCGCACTTCGGTCTGATAGCGAACAGTACCACCTTTTTTGGCATGACTTGCAGCCACAGCAGGTGTTGGCAGGCCAATCATTGCATAGGCGGTCGCAGCAGTTGCACCAAACACGCTGGCAATGGCCAGGAATTCACGGCGATTGACTTCGTCGCTACCGCTTTTCACCTTTTGCGCCATTTCGACGACGTGTTTCGGCATTGGCTGCCCGTTGCGTTTAAAAAACTTCATTCTTTTCTCCCATTGAAGTTGTTTATTTTTCGAATTTTGTATTTTTCAGACATCTTGTCGCTTCTATTTGCGACGGATTATAGCAATTGCGGATCCAATTTTAGTTTTTTCGTCCACGATTGTCGAAAACGTAACAAGAGAGCGATGAAAAGTTAAGCCCCTCTCCACCTGATATTCAATTAAATTGTATTGGCCATTCAGACTTTGACGAGCAGTTTTGCAACCGTTGATCCATCAAGGCCAAACCGGTCGGAAATTTCCATGATTTGACGAATGGTTTCATCGTCGACCGGCACACCTTCGACAGCCCTCTTGGAGCGGCTGATATTTTCAGGATCACCGGGCAGCAGAACTTCGCTCAAACCTTTGGCCGGTTGTTTTGCGCGGATTGACTGGTTGAACCCCTGTGCCCTTTCTTGCACCGATGCCGGGTCATCGAAGGATCCAGGATACATGATGATGGACAGCATGTTGTTGAGAACCCCGTTGGGGAAATTGGCGGCGGTATCGATTGTATTGGTGCCGGCGAGTGCTCCGGCCATGAGTTCGGCAAATATACCCATGCCGCTTCCCTTGTGATTGCCGAATGCGGAGAGCGCCCCGATCTTGTGCTGAGCCATCGGGTCCGGGTCCGTCGTTTCAAGACCTTCGCCATCTATCACCCAACCCGGTGCGACTTTCTCGCCCTTGTTGCTTGCCACGCGAACCTTACCGAAGGCGACTGTACTGGTTGCCATGTCCAGCAAAGGTTCCGCCTTGCCATCTACCGGCATGGCCATAGAGACGGGATTGGTGGAGAATCCGCCTTCACGCGCTCCGAACGGAGCAACAATCGGTTCATGCCCAACCACATTGACCATATGAATTGACGCATAACCGCGAGCTGCACAATATTCCGAATAAGTGCCAACCCTGGAAATATGACCAGAATTGCGAAGAGCGAGAACCGCCACGCCGTAAGCACTTACGGTTTCCATTGCATGATCCAACGCCAGCAGGGTCATGCGATGGCCAAACCCTTGCTTTGCATCCACAACTGAAACAGCGCCGTTGCGCTGGACGAAATCCGGAGTTTGATTGGGTACCAGATTGCCGTCCTTCACCTGCGCCCCATACATGGGCAACATGCCGACACCGTGGGAATCATGGCCTGCCAGATTGGCTTCGACCAGATGGTCGGACACAATCTCAGCTTCGCCTTTCTGACATCCAAAGGATTGCAGGACAGTATTGGCAAACAGTTTGAGCGATGCAGGCGTGTAATTCATTCAAGGTCTCCCGGGTTTCATCGCGAACCTATCGATAAAGTTTCTTGAGCAACAGAGGGGTCAGGTACATTGGTATCTGATAACAGCCGATATAGAGTAAAAGCGGGTCTGTCACTGTTGCAGGCAGGGCAGTGATGAACAACGCATTGTTACGACAACCGGAAATTATGGAATAACCAACCCGAACTCCGGGAACCTTGTTTTTTGACAGTGCAAGGTAAGCGCCGATCTGCAAGCCAAAACTGGCAATGCAGGCAATCAGCAAGGTGGAAAGCACCAAAAGTGGATCGCTACGCAGGGCCGGACCTATGGCCGTCATCAGTCCGATGACGATTGCCGCCAGCGCCAGTGCAGACAAGCCATCCACACTGGTAGTAAATTTTTGTGTTGCCTCGCGAAACACGTAAATGCGTAACAGAAAGGCACAACCCGCTGCAGCTGCAATAATTACCAACAAGCGAAGGGCTGACAGTGCAACCGCAGAGGCCGAGCCGAAGGCCGGTACAAACAGAAAAACCAGAAATGCTGTTGCCGGAACCAATGCCGTTCCGGCAATCAGCATGCGCATGGCCGGAGCCGGGTCATGCCCCACCATGGCTGTGATATTCGGGGAGCCGGAAATCGAAGGCGCTGCCGCCATCAGCGTGATTGCAGTTACCAGGACGGGAGACAAGCCGGTGAACGGAAGGGTGAAGCAGAAAACGAGCGGTACTATGATCTGATAGATACCAATCAGTCCTGCTACTTCCTTCACATCGCGCAATCTCCCCAGAGCTTCACGTGGTCCGATACGCAATGCCGCCAGAAACAAGGTCGTTGCAACAATATGGGTGAGATAGGGCTTCATGGTTGCTGCCAGTGATGGCAGCAAAATGCCCGCCAGCAGACCGGCCACCAAAACCAGCCTGCCATGGCGGGCGAGAAACCCGAGCGGGGAAATCAGCAGACTAACTCCCCGGACGTGCGCGAATATTTTCCGGCAGCCATGTTGCCAGATCCGGAAATCCAATCAGCACAAACACCATCAATACCATAATCAGGAACATGGGAATCGCCGCTTTGGCGATATAGTTCATTTCATGATGAGTCATGCCCTGAAGCACAAACAGGTTGAACCCGATCGGAGGAGTAATTTGTGCCATTTCGATAACAACAACAATGAATATGCCAAACCAGATCAGATCGATCCCCGCCTGACGGATCATCGGTTCCACAACCGCCATCGTAAGAACCACCGATGAAATGCCATCGAGAAAGCACCCCAAAATGATGTAAAACACCAGCAGAGCCATCAACAGCTCAAAGCGTGACAGTTCCATGGAAGCGATAAAATCGGCCAGTCCGCGCGGCAGGCCCGTAAAGCCCATTGAGAGGGAGAGGAAGGCCGCGCCAGCCAAAATCAGAGCAATCATTGCGGAAGTGCGCGTGGCCCCCATGAGACTGTCGATGAACGTGTTGAAATTCAGCGACCCCTGCGCCGCTGCCAGCGCCAGCGATCCCAATACACCGAAAGCAGCCGCCTCGGTAGCGGTGGCAAAGCCCAGATACATGGAACCGATTACCAGCAGGATCAGCAAAATTACCGGCAACAGGAAGCGCGAATTTGCCACCTTTTCCGCGAACGTCATCTTGGGCTCCGGTGTAGGATCGAAATCCTTTGAAAGCCGCGACATCAGCGCCACGTAGCCCATGAACATCAGCGCCAGAACGAGACCGGGAAAAATACCGGCCATAAAGAGCTTGGTAATAGATTCATTGATGGTCACGCCGTAAACGATCAGGGTCAGCGAGGGAGGGATCATCAGGCCCAGCGTGGCAGCTCCGGCCAGGGTACCAATCACCATGCTTTCAGGATAATTGCGCTTGCGCAGCTCCGGGATGGACATCTTGCCGACTGTCGTCAGTGTAGCGGCAGAGGATCCGGAAACGGCGGCAAAGACGGTGCAACCGACAATATTGGTGTGAACGAGTCCGCCCGGCAGACGTGCCATCCAGGGAGACAGGCCCCGAAACATGTCTTCAGACAAGCGGGTACGATAGAGGATTTCCCCCATCCAGATAAATAGCGGGAGAGCGGTCAGTGTCCACGACGACGATGCTGTCCAGATGGTCGTGATCATAGCATCCCCAGGTGGTCGGGATGTGAACAGTTCCATGCCCACAAAGGCCACGCCGAGCAGGGCCAGTCCGACCCATACCCCGCTGCCTAAAAGCGCAAACAGGACAAAAAGAAAGATGATGACGGGTGCAAGCTGTTCCATGGGTCTACTCCGCTCCCTCTTCCTTGATCGCATTTGACTGGATCGCATGGCTTCCAAGCAGCAACAGGCGAAACAGATTGTCCCAAAAACATATGGCCAGCAGTACCGCGCCAATGGACATGGACAGTTGTGGAATCCAGATCGGAGTTGCGTCCTGCCCCTGGCTGATATCATTCAGCAAACGAGACCAATAGGTGGCCTTGATAGCGTAATAGGCAAAATAGCTAGACAGGGCCGCCCCTATGGCAAAGCACCATACTTCTCCCCACCACCGCTTGGTGCCCATAGAGTTGAGCAAAATGCTGACGCGGATGTGGGCTCCATGATTTAATGCATAGGCAAAGGCAAAAAACGATGCCGCGGCCATGCAATACCCCGCATAATCGGGGGCACCTGAAAAAACTTCACCTGTCCAGCGGGCAACCATCTGAATTACGATAAGGGCCAGAATTGCAATGAGAAACAGGGCGGCGATTACACCTCCTGCCTTGTAGAGTGCATCCAGTACACGCCTAATTTGGGCATATGCTGCCATCGGAATCCCCACCCGTTGATAAGCTTGAGTTAAAAAATAAAGGCCCCGATCGATGATCGGGGCCTTTGCATTTATTTCATTGAGTTGAAGCTATCGACAATGGCTTTGCCTTCCGCCCCGGCATTTTCAAGCCATTCAGCGGTCATGGTCTTGCCGATCTCTTTCAGCTCTTCGACCAGCTTTTCGTTTGCTGGTCCCACCGTCATGCCTCCGGCACGCAAACCATTGAGGGTGAAGCCAGTATATTCCTTGGAACGGTAATTGCCGGCATATTCAGCTAGGGAAGCGCAGCCGCGAATGACAGCCTTGGTTGCATCGCTCGTGCTTTCCCACGAAGCTTTGTTGACCATCACATAGTTGCGCGGCAGCCAAGCATCCACTTCGTAGAAATGGGTCAGGCTTTCCCACACCTTGCGATCGTATCCGGTCGAACCGGATGATACCATGGATTCAGCAACACCTGTTGCAAAAGCCTGCGAGATTTCGGCAGCCTCGATCTGCACCGGCAACATGCCTGTCAGTTCCGCCAGCCGTGCGGTCGCCGTGTTGTAGGAGCGGAACTTTACGCCTTTCATGTCGGCGACCGAGTTGACTTCTTTCTTGAAATAAAGGCCTTGCGGAGGCCATGGAACTGCATAGAGCAGAACAAGGTTCTGGCTGTCGAGCAGTTTTTCAATTGTCGGCTTGGCGGCTTTCCAAAGCTTGGCTGAATCATCAAAGGACGTCGCCAAGAATGGGATAGAGTCAAAGCCGAACAGGGCATTTTCGTTTTGGTGACCTGAGAGGAGTCGCTCACCGATTGGAGCCTGACCTGTCTGGATTGCCCGTTTGATTTCGCCACCCTTGAAGAGTGAGCCGGATGGATGTGTGACAATCTCCAGAGCTCCGCCAGTGCCGGTGGTTACGCATTTGGCAAATTCAGCTCCGACTGCTGAATGAAAATTGGTGGCTGAATAGGCCATGGGCATATCCCATTTTTCTGCCAATGCCGTTGTTGCCGTAACGGCGGTCAGCGCGGTGGCTGCCATCAGTGTTTTAAAAAGTTTCATTTTAGTCTCCCGTTTGATGAACGTTGATGTTCAAGTTTTGAAGCGTAAGGGTGAAAAGGCGTCGAGATCAACATTTGGAGGTTGACCATCGATCAATTGTGCCAGCCACCGACCGGTCTTGGGGCCTGCCGTGAGGCCGATATGCTGGTGGCCGAAGCCCGTCCAGACATTGGGGCAGCGCTCACTTGCGCCGATCAGGGGGAGCGAATCGCTGGTGGAGGGCCGAAAGCCCATCCATTCATCAATTCGGTCGTATTCAAGCTCCGGAAACAGAGCAAGGGTTTGCCGCTTGAGCAGTTCAAGAGGGGCACGGCTGCGTTCTTCCGTAAGGCCACCAAATTCGACAATGCCCGCGCAGCGCAAACGCCCTTCCATTGGCGTCATTACAAATTTGCCGCTGGCCACCATGATCGGATTACGTGGCATGATGGAAGGATTTACAAATTCAATGTGATAGCCACGTTCGGCTTCCATGGGCAGGTTGATACCAAGTTTTTCCGCCAGCGGACCCGACCAGACACCGGTTGCAATGACTACATCGTCGGCTTCGATCTGCCCTTCTGACGTGACAATGCCGGTAACCTTGTCTCCATCTTTCAGCAGGCCGGTCGCGTCGGCCTGTTTGAATGCACCACCTTGCTGCATGACATGGGCCGACAGTGCCTTGATATAGGCTCCCGGGTCGCTGATGTGCCCATGGCCGGGGCAGCGCACACCAAATCCGAATCGTCCGGCCATGGCCGGATCAACTTCACCCAGACGGGCTGCATCCAATTCTTCAATCTCATAGCCACGGGCGCGACGAATGTCCCAACCAAAACTGTCGGTTACATAGGCTGCACGATCGGCGTACCCGAACAGATAATCACCCACGTGGATGTATTTTTCAGCGCCAGTACCATGGGCGACAGCAAGATGTTGATCTGCCGTATCCTGCAACAAAAGTGTCAGGCCGTCTGCAATCCGGTTAACGTCACTGGCATTGCCGTGACCAAGATATTTCAGCAAAAACGGCACCAGTTTGGGTAGATAGGACCAGCGTAAAAACAAGGGACCGTCCCTGCCGAACAGCATTTTTGGGGCTTTTGACAACAGGCCCGGCACCGTCACAGGCACCACCGCGATGGCTGCCAGGACACCGCCATTTCCATAGGACGCGCCCTCTGCAACGCCACGGGAGTCGATCAGTGTTACGCGATGACCGGCGCGCTGCAGCCAGATGGCGGTAGAGACTCCGACAATCCCCGCACCGACAATCGCCACATGTTTCTTGTTCTTTGCAGCCTGACTCATCTCGATAACTGCCCTCCCAAAGGCAAATCCTCACTCATCTTTCCTCAACAATAATAATTTGTCAATAAAATATAGATGTTTTGTCTTTGTATTTTTCCCGTCACTTCATACTGCTGCCCGGACTGCTGCGAACAGCAAGCCGGTTCACCCGGTCAAGATCGACCTCGTGTCCCAGTCCCGGCCCATCTGGTACGACAACCTCTCCGTCCTCAACAGGAAACGGGGTGCTGAGCAGGTCCGCTTCAAGGTAGTATCCTGCCTGATAGAATTCACAACCCAGCGATATGTTGCGGGCACAGGCGATCATATGTACGCCAGCCAGATGTGCCAAGCCGGTTTCAAACATGTCTCCGCCATAGGCCGGAAGTCCTGCAGACCCGGCCAGTTCTGCCACTTCAATACCACGCATCATTCCCGCAGATTTCATGACCTTGACCGAAACCCCATTGCAGATCTGTTCAGTGATCGCCCGTTCCATGTCTTCCGGTCCAAATACGCTTTCATCTGCAAGAAGCGGCGCCCGGGTGATCTGGCGCAATTTCGCCATGGTAGAAAATTCGTGATGGGCCACTGGCTGTTCGATGAAGCCGGGGTCCAACTGATCAATCTCCGGGACCTGGTGCAGCGCGTCTTCAACTGACAGGCCCTGATTATAATCCACACGCACATCAAGCGTTGGGAAATTCTTTTTCAGATAGCCAAGTCGCATCATGTCGAAGCTGTGATCGGCAAATCCGGTTTTCAGTTTCACCAGGCCAATTCCATCGTCAACCAGACGCTCGACAAGAGCAATGTCCTCATCAAATTCCGGATTGGCCAGCGAGACCGAGAGTGGTATACGCTCCCTGCACCGATCTCCCAAAATCGCCCATACGGGCTTGCCCAGGATTTTACCGGCCAAATCCAGCCAGGCGGATTCCAGCGCCGATTTGGCCTCGGTACAATGAACCACAATCTTGCGGCAGAGTGCCATCGTATCGATGAAATTGCGAACTTCCTGCCCAACAACATGCGGCCGCATATAGCGGTCGAGTGCAGCATAGCTGGCTTCCGGTGTGCCGGTAAAAACCGACCACGGGGAAGCTTCGCCATAGCCAACCGAACCGTCCTGTGCCGTCAGGCGCACCAGGACAATTTCAATTTTGTCAGCAACTGTGCCGATGCCGTGGTCTCGTCTGGACGTCACCGGCAGCGCCAGATGCCACACGTCCAGTGCAACAATGGTCTGTTCCAGTTTAGACAGACGATCCAGCATCACGCGACCCATTCGCTCACCGGAGCCGCCGCCTCATGAAGCGGTTGGGAGATGACATCAATCAATGTTGGCCCGTCGTGGTTCAATGCCTGTTTCAAGACATTTTCCAAGTCACGCGGGTCTTCCACTGTCCACGATCTTACCCCAAAGGCGGTGGCCACGGCTGCATGATCGGTCCGGTTGAAATCCACATTGTAGTAGCGTTTCCCAAAGCCGGAATCCTGACCAGCCTTGATCCAGCCATAGGTTGAGTTGGAGAATACGATAGAGGTGATCCGCATATTGTGGCGGACCATGGTTTCAAACTCACCACAACAAAAGCCAAATGAACCGTCACCCATCACGGCAATTGTCTTGGCTTCGGGACGACCCACATGGGCCCCCATGGACGCCGCCAGAGCATAGCCCAATGCACCATGAGCCCGGTTGGTAATGAAGTGACGCCCGGATTGTGGCCAGCGATAATGGGCTGAAAAATAGGGGCAAGGCGTGCCGGGATCAGCCACAATTATTGCATCAGCCGGCAATTGCGCCTGCAGCGCGGCAATAACACGTTCGGGCCGTACCGGCGTTTCACGGCTTGTGGCAAGGGGTGTGAAAGCGGCAAGTTTTCTTTTCCAGGCTTGCCTGGCCCTGTTTGCTCCATCGTGGTCCGCAGTTGATTGGCCGCTTTCAATCCTGGAGACTATCACTGCGCCAATCGCCGCCAGAGCCAGATTGGCATCGGCATTGATGGCAACTTGCGTTGCATAATTTGCACCAATCACTTCGGGGTCGCTGTCAATGTGAATGATGGGTGTGCCCGGATGTGGGGAGCGCCAATGTTCAGTCGTGACGGATCCCGCCCGGCATCCAACAAATATGACCAGATCTGCCGTGTCGACAACCTCTTTTGTGAATGGACTGGCTCCGTTGGAACCGACGACACCGACTGCCAGCGGATCGGTTTCGGCAATTGATCCCTGACCGGAAACCGTGGTCGCGACCGGCAGATTGAGAAGCTTGGCGAGGCGAAGTAATTCTGCTTCTGCTCCGGCAATGACTGGCCCGCCTCCACACACAATTACGGCCCTGTTTGCAGCAAGCAAGGCGTCGGCCGCAGCAGATACTGCATCGGGATCGGGTGCCATGCGCGGGTCTGCCGGGAAAGCGCGATGGCGTTCTTCTGCCCATATCTCATCCGGGGAAACCGACGCCTTTTGTGTATCGAATGGCAGCGCCAGATGAACCGCGCCAGGTGTCCCCGTCGTCATCGCACGAAAGGCCTTGCGCACCATTGCTGGCAGGCGCTGCGCATTGTCGAGAGAGGTGTTCCATTTTGTAAGCGGTCGAAATAAAGCCTGCTGATCCAGTTCGGTCAGCGGGTATTTGCCGCGGGACGTTGTGGCGACATCTGTGGTTATGGCGAGGATGGGAATGGAACTTTCATGGGCCTCCACGACACCGGGCAGAATATAAGTCGCGCCACCGCCGGAAGGCCCTTCGCAGACACCGGGCTTTCCGGTGACCCTTGCATATCCATCGGCCATGTAACCCGCATGGCGCTCGTCACGCGTCAGGATGTGGGACATACCATGATCCAACCGTGACAGGCTGTCGTAAAAGGGCAGCGTAGTATCTCCGCAAAGGCCGAACATGTGCGTCACCCCATGTGCCTGCAACATGCGCACCAGCGCCTCGGCTCCGGTCATTTGATTGCTGGCGTCCTGATTGGCCGGAGATGCTGTTGGTTTCGAGGGTTCAGACATGTGAGGGGGTCCATCGTAGAGTCAAGAAACGAAGTATTCATTGTTGTATACAGATTAGTATTCATAAAAGTCTACAAAAAACTTGCCTCTTCAGGAAATTTGCATCATTCATCAACATGGAGCACCTGCCACATGAAACGGTATTGTTCCGGGAGCGGCGAGGCTTTCAACAAGACCAGCAACATGGCCCGAGAAGTGGCTTGTGCGGGAGGCTGACATGAGATTTGTGACCAACCATGTCTCAGAGCATATGAAGTGACAGGAGGTTG
>JBPCWM010000019.1:0-17281 GCA_051009515.1 Rhizobiaceae bacterium
ACCTGGTGGCAGACCATTCGTCATGTTGTTTTGCCAATTATTGCGCCCAGCCTGATTGGTGTAGCTCTGTTTGGCTTTACGCTGTCTTATGATGAATTTGCCCGTACGTTGCTGACCTCAGGCTCGAAGAACACCCTGCCGCTAGAGATTTTCGGCATGACGACCAATGTCACGACTCCGGTTCTTTATGCTCTAGGAACGTTGACCACGGTATTCTCCTTGCTAATCATTTTAGCCTTCCTGCTGATCGCCTACCTGTTGCGGAGGCGTCAGGAAAACCATGGGTCAGATGCTGGCAAGGGTCTGGTCTGAGCCAATGCGTATTCTGATCATCAATCCCAACAGCACTGCGTCGATGACCGAGAAGATTGCCGAAAGTGCCCGTCTGGTGGCCAATTCTGACACAATTGTCGAAGCCGTTAATCCAACACAGAGCCCAGCAGCCATTCAGGGGGAAGAAGATGGCCTTGCCGCCTTGCCACACCTGTTTGAGCTGTTTGACCGCAAGACCAGTTCCAAACACTATGACGCGGTTATAATTGCTTGCTTTGACGACACCGGCGTGGTCGAGCTCAAAGGGCGAGGTCCTATGCCCGCAGTCGGAATAGGCGAGGCGGCCTATCATGCCGCATCTTTGCTCGGCGGGCAGTTTTCAGTTGTCACAACCTTGTCCGTTTCCTGTCCAATAATTGAGACCAATATCGCCGCCTATGGGTTTTCAAAACAAACCGCCCATGTGCGAGCCAGCGAAATTCCGGTTCTCGCCTTCGAAGATCAACCGGAAAGTTCATTTGATAAGTTAAGCCTGGAAATGGAAGCGGCATTGAGCCAGGATGGCTGCCGATCGATAATCTTGGGATGCGCCGGCATGGCTGACCTGGCCCAGAAACTTTCGCAGAAGCATAAGGTTCCAGTAATCGACGGAGTGAAGGCGGCTGTTGGATTAGTTGAGATGCTACACAACACTCTCAAAATATGATCATTAGAAATGCTGATCGCCGACTCACCAATTTAATCGCGCAGCATTGCTGACTTGGGGCAGTGAGAACACCATACATCTCAAAAACACCAATGACATATAATGCCGCCTTCAGGTTTCCGTTGAGGGCCTTGCCCAACTGATCACGGAGCCACAATTCGCGGCTGCCAATCTTTCGCTCCCCTGCACCTGTTTTCACCTGAACCTTTTCATTCAAAATGGCGTCGACATCGATTTCCAGTTTGTTGCGTTTAAGTGGACGACCTTTCAAATTGCCAGACTGGCCTTTTTTGAAACGGGCATTTTCGGGTGGCTTTCCATAACCAACTTTGTAATCATTGTTGTTCATCACGCGCCCTCCACTTCCAGGACAGGCACAGATCGAGATGCCGCTCGTTCAGCGGCTACAGCGTCAACGTCGGGACCAATTTCGCCCAGTGATGTTGTCAGTGCACTATTTTCAACCACTCGCCGAATTATGACGTCACAGTATTGTGGGTCAATCTCAATTCTATAACCCAAGCGTCCTGTTTGGTGCGCAGCAATCGGCGTGGATCCTGACCCGCAGAATTGGTTAAGGATAATTTTCCCCCGATCAGTACTGTCCAGAATGGCGTCCCGAACCATGGCGACTGGTTTGACCGTTGGATGGAGATTCAGATCAGACTGCCCTTATCCGAATGAATTGGCACTCGCATATCTCCAGATATTAGTCTGGTACCGACCATGCTTCTCACCAGCCGTTCAGACGACGAGAATTGGCAATGCAGCGGTTTCGGAGCATGGGAATTTTACAGAAGTTCTCATTCGTTCATGCCTCCGTCCACAATCACTTCAATCAGCAACGACACTCCTGCAGTCGGACCAATTTCAAGCACAACCGTACCGACGCCTTAAATGAGTGGCGGCAGATCTGTGCGGCCTGAAGATTCCATACACTTTGTCCATCAGAGATTTTTTTGTTTAGTCTGACACCACCCACAGCGGTGCTTGAGGCCATAACAATTTCAGCAAAGACCGGCATGACGATGGAAATTTCTAACATCTGAGAACGACACTTTCCCTCAGAAATCGGCGATTCAAAAAATTGCCAAGCCGTTTAAGTTGCCGGCATTGGAGCCGAGCCCAAACTCAAACCGGACGGCAGCCAATCGCCCGAGACTGTAGCCTGTTTGAGTTCAAAACTAACTTTCGGAGTTAGAGGCAAGGCAGCACGGCTTGGTGGTTAGTTTGCCACTTGCGACAACATGATCGCTTGGCGAGACTGCTGGCTTGGTATATTTACTTATCCAAAGATAGACATTGGATCAAACAAGGTTTGTGAAACATGCGAAATTTGATGCCTGCAAGCCTAGTTTTGGTTGTTGCGGCCACCCAATTGGTATTCGCCTCAGAACCAAGCCAGACAACAGCTCACTCCTTCAAATTTGAAGATGCTAAAGGTGGTACAATGAACCTGTCGGATTTTGCAGGTAAAGTTGTTCTTGTAGTCAACACTGCCTCCGAATGCAGCTTCACAAAACAATACGGGCCCCTTCAAAGCCTTTATGAGAAATATCGCGATCAAGGCTTTGTTGTCGTTGGTGTGCCATCCAACGATTTCGGTGGTCAGGAACCAGGCAGTGATGAGGAAATTTCGGAATTCACGAGCAAAGAATTCCAGGTGGGTTTCCCTATCGCCAGTAAGACCAAGATAAAGGGGCGCGATGCGACCCCTTTTTATAGCTGGGCTGAAGACCAAGTTGGCACCCTTGGAAAACCTCGTTGGAATTTTCATAAATATCTCATTGGGCCGGATGGAAAAATGATCACTTGGTTCTCAACGATGACACAGCCGGGCTCAAAAAAGTTGTCTAACGCCATCGAAAAGGCCTTGTCGGCGATTGATCCCGCTACGGGAATTTGATTGACGAGTAGAAGTCTGATTCCATGATCCGCAAGCGCGTTTCCGCAACCTTTCGGGAGAGCAAATACCGCAAACGCTCGACGGATCACGCTTGACCTCGTTGAGCGGTTAGAACCAAGATAGGAAAACCATGGACCATCGCCGGGGACGCAGACAATCTTCACCTGTTCCTTCGAGCCCTCTAGGTCGTTTTGCTGGTCTGGGAATGATGGCTGCCGGCATTGCCGGGCGCGGTATCCTGCAGGGTGCTGCACAGTTGGGTCGGGGACAATTGCCTGACCCAAGTGAACTTCTCCTCACACCGACCAATATCCTGAGGTTCACTGACGAATTGGCCAGAATGCGCGGTCCCGCAATGAAATTGGGCCAGCTGATCTCCATGGATGCCGGAGATTTTCTGCCGCCAGAACTGGCACTTCTTATGGCCCGGCTGCGATCAGATGCTGACCACATGCCGCTTTCTCAACTACAAGCCGTTTTAACCAGCACCTGGGGAGCAAACTGGCGATCAAATTTCCAGCAATTTGATCTGCAGCCCATGGCCGCTGCATCGATTGGTCAGGTTCACCGCGCACAGTTGCGAGACGGACGTGAACTTGCAGTCAAGATCCAGTATCCAGGAGTGGCACGCAGCATCGACAGCGATGTAGAGGGGATGGTGAAACTGCTGGGCCTGTCTGGTCTCGGACCCAGCAAGCCACGATTGTCTGAACTTGCGTCGCAGGCCAAAGAACAGCTACGCGAAGAGGCGAATTATCTGATCGAAGCCAGCCATATTCGTAAATTTACAAGTTTAATCGGTCAAAGCCAGTTGTTCAATTTGCCCGCAGTGCAGGATGACTTAACCACAGCAACAGTCCTAGCCATGTCCTATGTTCCAGGACGACCGATTGAAGAGGCCGCGCGGTTCGATCAGGACCGCCGTAACAAAATTGTAACTCGGTTATTGCGGTTGTCGCTAAAAGAGGTGTTTGATTTCGGTCTGGTACAGACCGATCCAAATTTTGCAAATTTTCGCTACGATGATGACAGCGGCAGAGTTGGACTGGTTGACTTTGGGGCCACCCAGCCCATTGATTTAGATGCCGTTGAACGGTTTAGACAACTTCTTCGCGCAGGTCTAAATGCAGATCGTGGTGCCCTAGAAGTAGCAGCATTGGACGTTGGCCTCTTTACGCAGCAAACGAACTCCAGCCATGCGTCTCTTATCATCAGCATGATTGAAACTCTTTTCCGAACTGTCCTGAAGGACGATCTGTTTGACTTTGGGAAGGACGGGGTGGTGCTCAGTTTGCAACAGCGAGGAATGGATCTAGCGACTGACCCCAGCTTCACTCATGTGCCGCCGTTTGATGTGCTGTATTTGCAGAGAAAGTTTGCAGGCATGTATCTGCTGGCAAGGAGGCTTCGCGCTCAATTGCCATTGCGCCAGTTGCTGGAGGAATTTTCCTGCGTAGGATCTGGTCGAAAAAGGTGACCCAATTGTCTTTTCTTGATGGTGCAGTGACCAAGTGGCAGCCTGATCGACGGTCAGCCATATCGCGGTTGAACACATTTGTTCCAAGCACAGGAAGAATTTACGCGCAGCGCAGGAACCATGACTTAGGACCAGACGATCGAACAAATGTGTCCTGCCTGTCACCCTGGATAAGACACAGGGCAATTCATGAACGCGAAGTGCTGGCAGCAACACTGGCGCGTTTCAGCCAATCGACTGCGGAAAAGTTTGTACAGGAAGTTTTTTGGCGAGGGTATTTCAAGGGTTGGCTTGAGCATTACCCCAGTGTCTGGGGACAGTTTGAGAATGATCTGGCCGCACTTCTTTTAGATCTGAAAACGGACACGCCGTTGTGCAAAAGCTATGAGGAAGCAATCTGCGGCAAAACAGGCATTGACTGTTTTGATTTTTGGGCAAGGGAGCTCGCTGCCAACAATTATCTCCACAATCATGCGCGCATGTGGTTTGCCAGCATTTGGGTTTTTACGCTGAAACTGCCTTGGCAATTGGGTGCGGCTTTCTTCCTGGAACACTTGCTGGATGGTGATCCCGCCTCCAATACACTTTCCTGGCGGTGGGTTGCTGGCCTTCAAACCAAGGGCAAGACCTATTGTGCACGAGCGGACAACATCTCAAGGTTCACTGAGGGACGATTTGATCCGAAGGGTCAGCTTTCACCATTTGCCGAGTCCCTGATTGAAAACAAGACGTATCCACGTGCCAACTTGCCAGTGTTTCAACCATGTCCGGCTGAGGGGCGCTTTGGTCTTTTGATCAGCGAGGAAGACTGCGTCTCGGGGTCGCTCAACCTTCAAAGACCGCCCAGTGTCATCGCTGTATTGTCCGCGAGCAGCGAGATCGGCAGCATCAAACTGTCACCAGCAGTACTGGAATTCAGGAACAATTTGCTCAGCGATGCCGCTTCCCGCGCTGAAGCACATTTCCAATTGCAGGTAATATTGATTGAGGATCAATCCCCTGGAATGGCTCTCAAGGAGTGGGCGCAGGAACATGATCTGCAAACCATAGTACTTTCTTATCCGCCTGTTGGCGCGGCTCGAAAGCGACTGGATGATGCCCTGCCTGGGCTTGCAGAGGCAGGTCTCGAAATGCATCGCCTAGTACGGACCTATGATCAACTGGTATGGCCTCACGCGACGGCAGGCTTTTTTAAGCTGAAGAAAAAGATTCCCCGAATTCTCCAGGAACTTGCGCTCTAAGTTGCACTGATCTGGGTTAGCTCCCCTGTCTTCGAGGCGGGATAGCTTCAGCGCGAACGAAGTATGGTCATGCAATACGATAAAGCGAAGCACTGCACACTTTTCTCCGCTATTAATTGGGTAGAAAACGCCCAATGTATGCTGCGCGCGCTTTCTAACTGTCTTGGATTTGACTGCCGATCCGCCAGCGACCTGTCGCTAGCCCCAAAAGGTGCAAGCAGTAGATTGATTGCCGATGCTATTTGTTAGGCTCGATCCTGACGGCGGAAGCGTCATCGCCAAACTAAGTCATTCAAGATGCAATAGATCAAACCAAAGATCGAAAAACGCTTCTGGTGTTGCCTTGCTCGTCCAGGGCCCTGACGAGCTCAATGCCCGATCGGGTTGGCTTGCCGTTTTTATCGATCCAGTTCTTTTCCTGAGCAGTTTCTTCCACCACCTCTGATGAACTCGGACTCATCAGCTGGTTTGTAAATGATATTATTCTGCACCTATGATCGTTCATTATTGCCTTCTCCGATAGAGATTAATCTGATTTGACTTTATTGACTGAATTCACATCACCAGCGAAAGGCTTGCTTCAGGTCAGAGCATTAGTAGGTGTCCCACGGTGATAATTTTCAACATGCCCAATGACTTGATTCCAGAGGCCAAGCATTGCTTCGTCGCTCGCCCAAGCTGTGTGTGGCGTGACTATCACATTGGGATAGTCGAGAATTTCAAGTAGTGGATTGCCCTCTCGCGGAGGCTCGCTCGTGAGACAGTCGAAGCCGATCCCCGCAACCTGACTCGACTTAACAGCCGTCACAAGATCCCGCTCGTTCACCAAACCACCGCGGGCACAATTGATCAGAAGTGGTTGCCGTTTCATCAGACCAAATTCATGGGCGGCAATCATGTTTTGCGTTGTTGGCATCAACGGGCTGTGCAGCGTGATTACATCGGACTCTTCAATGACTTCTTCAAAGGGTGTATAAAGCGGCCCCAGGCCTGCAACTCCCTTGTGGGCTGCAAACAATGTTCGCATGCCAAAGGCCTGACCCAGCTTTGCAACTCCTTGACCAAGAGCGCCCTCACCGATGATCCCCAGCGTCGATCCGGCTAGGTCATTAATCGGGTGATTGAAGAAACAAAACTGATCCGCTCTCTGCCATTCACCATCTATTACGTCTTGACGATAACCAACAAGGCCGCGTCGAAGCGCCAAGATCAAGGCGAATGCGTGTTCTGGAACGGTGTTGGTGGCATACCCACGGACATTTGAGACAACAATGCTCTGCGCTCTACAGGCTTCGAGGTCAAACGCATCATATCCTGTTGCTGGAATGGCAATCATCCGCAGATCCGGCAGACGCTGAATAACATCTTTGCCAATAGGCACTTTATTACAAATTGCAATCTGAGCGCCCTCGAGGCGTTCTACAACCTGATCTGGTCTTGTCCGCTCGTACTCGGTCCAATTGTGCTCAAAAGAGGGTCTTCTGAGTTCAACAGACGGACCTATTGTGCCACGATCCAAAAAAACAATGCGGGTCATGTAAAACTCCCAGAGGTGGCTGTGTA
Organism: Rhizobiaceae bacterium; assembly: GCA_051009515.1. Lineage (GTDB taxonomy): Bacteria > Pseudomonadota > Alphaproteobacteria > Rhizobiales > Rhizobiaceae > Pseudahrensia. The sequence goes on from JBPCWM010000019.1 coordinate 7,167, forward strand.
ATAGCCAATACACAGCCTCCGAAGTCAGTTATTCTGAAGTTGAACCGATAATCCTATTCAGCTGCTATGCGCATCTCTTCTGCTGTATTGCTGAAATGTCTGACGGCTGCACCAACGCCCACACCCGGTTCAAACGGAATACCCACATCGCGCATGGCCAGTTCAACACCACCAAGAGCCTGGAGAACCATAATCTCGTTGAGCCAACCAAGATGACCAATACGGAACACCTTACCAGCTACCTTGGATAAGCCTGCTCCAAGGGAGAGATCATAGTTGTGGTAGGCTGTTTTTATAACAGCGTTTGCGTCAAAGCCGTCGGGAACCAAAATTGCAGTGACGGTATCGGAATACCACTTGGGCGATCGGGCGCAGTTGTTTAATCCCCACGCTTCCACGGCAGCACGAACACCACCAGCCAAATGGTTGTGCCGCGCAAATACACTGTCGAGCCCTTCAGCTTCGATCAGATCGAGCGAGGCTCGCAGTCCTCGGAGCAATGTCACAGCCGGGGTGTATGGGAAATAACCCATAGCATTGTGCTTGTTCATGTCGTCATAATCGAAGAAGCAGACCGGCATTGTGCTGGTCTCCTTAGCCAGCATGGCTTTTTGGCTTACGGCCACGATGGCGAGCCCAGTCGGTAGCATGAAACCTTTTTGAGAACTTGATACAGCCACGTCGACGCCCCATTCGTCCATGCGGAAATCGATCGAGCCGATTGAACTCACACCATCCACCAACAAAAGAGCAGGATGTCCAAGTTTATCCAGAACGCGTCTAACACTAGCGACGTCGGATGTCACTCCAGTTGCGGTTTCATTTTGACATACGAGTACCGCTTTGATTTCGTGATTGCCGTCAGCGAGCAAGCGTTCTTCATATATGTCTAAAGGAACACCAGTGCCCCATTCACATTGAACAGCGTCGACTTCCAGTCCAAACCGTTCACACAGATCAGCCCATAGGTGAGAGAACTGTCCGAAAATCGATGTCAGTACTTTTTCACCAGGCGACATGAGGTTTGCGATAGCTGACTCCCAGCCTGCTGTTCCCGATCCGGGGAAAATGAAGACTTCGCCTGTCTTGGTTTTAAATACCTTCTTAACGTCGTTCAACAGAGGTACTACGAATTCTGGAAAATCTGGTGCGCGATGATCTTCTAGCGCTACGTCCATTGCTTGGCGCACCTCAAAAGGCATATTTGTTGGGCCAGGTACGGCTAGAGCTTTAAATCCGGGCATAATGAATTCCTTAGTTAGGTGTTTTGTGGAATCGTTGGTGTCAGTAGATGGGAAAGCGTTTGCAGATCGCGATTGCTTCTGCTTTGACTTGTTCTTCAACAGCCTGGTTACCGTCTGCTCCGTTAGCAGCAAGGCCTTCCAGAACTCTGGTGATCAGATCTGCAATTAGTTCAAACTCGGAAGGCCCAAATCCCCTTGTTGTGCCTGCAGGTGTGCCAAGGCGGATCCCAGACGTAATGGTTGGTTTCTCTGGGTCAAAGGGTATGCCGTTCTTGTTACATGTGATGTGGGCACGCTCTAACGCCGTTTCAGCTTCATTACCTTTGATACCCTTAGGACGCAGATCCACAAGCATTAGGTGATTTTCTGTGCCACCAGATACGATATCAAAACCATGATCACTTAGTCTATTTGCCAGTCGATCAGCGTTGATTACGACCTGCCGACAGTAATTCTTAAACGCTGGTTGCAACGCCTCGCCAAAAGCCACAGCTTTGCCAGCGATCACATGCATCAGAGGGCCGCCTTGCAAACCAGGGAAGATCGCGGAATTGAACTTCTTGGACAGCTCAGAGCTGTTGGTCAGGATCATACCACCACGTGGTCCGCGAAGCGTCTTGTGTGTAGTTGTGGTTGCAGCGTGAGCGTGTGGGAAAGGGTTGGGATGTAAGCCAGCAGCGACGAGGCCAGAAAAGTGGGCCATATCGACGAGAAGATATGCCCCGACACGATCTGCAATCGCCCGAAAACGTTCAAAGTTGATTTTGCGGGGATAGGCTGACCCGCCAGCGATGATAATCCTCGGATTGTGTTCTAATGCAAGTGCTTCAACTTGGTCATAGTCAATTCGGTGATCAGACTCCCGCAAACCATATTGAACTGAGTTGAACCATTTGCCAGAGAGATTTGGGCGTGCGCCATGTGTCAGGTGACCGCCAGCGTCTAGACTCATTCCAAGGATTGTATCACCTGGATTTGCAAGGGCGAGAAATACACCTTGGTTCGCCTGGCTGCCAGAATTGGGTTGGACATTCGCAAAGGAACAGTCAAACAATTTGCATGCACGTTCGATTGCCAAGGTTTCGACCTCGTCGACATATTGGCAGCCGCCATAGTAGCGGCGACCGGGATATCCTTCAGCGTATTTGTTGGTCAGCACCGAACCCGCCACATCGAGTACCGCCTTACTGACGATATTTTCCGATGCGATTAGCTCTATTTCATACTGCTGGCGATTGGATTCGCGGCCAACAGCTGAGGCAATTGCCGGATCTGTATCGGCTACATCGCTTGAAAAAAAGCCAAAACTATTAGACCTGTGGACTTTGTCCAACATGGGAATTCCTCCTAATTTAAGGTGATTATGCTGCTAGTCGACCGTTGTTTGCCAGACGTTCATCGACGACCGCAACCGTTTCAAGGATCGCCCTATGTTCAAGGCCCATTGAACGACCAATGAGCATGATCAGCTTATCGACCCGTTCGATAAGTTCAGAACCGGACTCGATTGCACGGGCTGCAGATGACGGCTTCAATAGGCTCTCAGTTGCCCTGGCATATTTCTCAAAAGGCACGAGGTCAGCAGGGTCAGCACCAAGGCGCATAACCAGATGATCGACAAATTCGTAAACGTTGCGAGACAGGGACAAGTCGGACTGAACAGCGTCACAAATTGAATAAGGATGGTCCTTGGTGACACACCGATAGTTACCCGTTGCCAACATGCTCCATTTGGCAAACGGGACAAACAATGAGTCGTGCACCCGAAGCTTCACGGGAATGTCTTTTCCATCGACGCGAACAGCGTCAATGTCACTTGCCAAAGCGCAAAGCATCCGATTGTGCTTTTCGTCTTCGAACTTGGAAGTCTTAAAGTTGGTTGGCAAACCAACATGCAACACATTCGAAGGTTCTTCCGGCGGGCGAAACGCCTGCGGGTCTGGCGAGCAAAGCGTCATCAATCCAGGTTGGAAGTGACGCCAGATTGACGGGTTGGTGAATGCAGGTTCCAGCATGCTGCAATCCAATCCTGGAATGCGGCGCAGATATGGAAGGGGCGGCATGTTCATGATCGAAATGCAGGGGAGTCCGGCTTGACCGATACGGACAAGCAACGAGCTTAAGGTATGATTTGAATATTGTGGTTCCTGCATGCCCAGGCAGACCAAATCATACTTGGAAGGGTCAACGGTCTCCGGGGTCTTTGCGTCTAAAGTTCCTGGGAATTCACACGAATAAAAACTGCGGTGTTCTGGTTCATCTCGCAGTTTAATGCGCACTTCTGTGCCTTGTTCGTTAATCAGTTCGGCAGTCTTTGTCCGACAAACTAGTGTCACGTCATGACCTGCCATAAGCAGTTTGGTGCTCAACAGCGAGCCGTAGGACGCACCTAAAATAAGTATTTTGCAAGCCATATTGTAATCCTCCGGAAATGACATAACAGGCGTTTTTTTCAGCGATAGGTGACTTCCCAATCGGCTCGATCAATGACTCGTTTGAAGCAATTTTCTCGGTGACCCTCACGTGCGCGTTTCTAGTGCGTGAGCTAGCGAAAGATGAGTAAGAATTGGTTACAACCTATTGTGGACGGGGTTGTGGTTTAGCAGTATTGGGCTAGGGAATGCTCCATCATCACCCGCTCACATAAACCGCATCTTTGGGTCGGTAAAAACGTTTTTGGTTGTGAAGTTTTCCTAAGACATCATGGATACACCTTGAATTCAAAGGACCAGACTGATCTCTGGTCTCTGCAGCCCTCAGTGCGGTCTCTATCACTTCCATATCACGTGGGTTTAATTCGAAGAACTTATTGTAGTCGGTCATAACCGAGTTTTCCTGCTCCATCACTTCTATTTCTCTCATGTTCAATTCGAAAGCGCTGCTGTAATTGGCCATCTTTACCATTTTCTCCATAGCGATTTTTGTCTATAGATAGAACGCTCTCATAAATATGGACCAAATGACATTGAATAGGGGTCAAGTTGTAAATATCAAATTTTACAATTATACATTTTGTAACTTTGTAAAATTTGAACAGGAACATTCAATTTGAAGATCTTTGTTGGACCTCGACTTCGAAAACTTCGACGCGAAGTTGGCGCAACACAAGCGGTGCTGGCGAAGAGCCTTGGCATCAGCACATCCTATGTAAACCTTCTTGAAAACAATGAGAGAAGCGTGTCTGCTGCCGTTTTACTGCGACTGTTGGAAACGTATGGAGTTGATTGGCGGGACATAGCTGACGATGCCAATACGTCACGGCTTGCTGACCTTCGCGCAACATTCAATGACCCATTATTTGAGTCTGTTCGCCCGGACCTCAGTCAATTGCGTGCTGCTATGACTCATTGTCCTGACCTCGTTGAAAGCTTTACCTTGTTGTACACGTCGTACCGTTCCACGACAGAACATCTTTTGAGCGGACAGGGAGAGCGACCAACATCGGAAATCGCTTCAGCTTCTCCTGAGGCATTGGTGCATGCGTTCTTCCGTAGCCGGCGCAACTACTTTGAAGACCTCGAGATGGTGGCTGAAAAATTCTTTGGGGACAAGGAGCCCTCCCGTGATGAGATTTATTCGTGGGTGAAGAGAAATCTTCGAGAGCGACTTGGGTTGGACGTAAGCGTTGCGCCTGTCGTCCAACTCAAAAACTCGCTTCGATTTTACGACTCTACCAAAGGTAAAATCCTTCTTTCGGAGGCACTCGATTATCCCAATCGTGTATTTCAGTTGCTGCATGTTTCATGTTTGGTAGAGCACAAAGATCAACTTGATGCGATTGTTGACCAATCGGGGATTTCTGACGAGCGCGGCCGCGCCAGGTGTCGCATCGAGTTAGCAAACTATTACGCTGCGGCAATTACGATGCCCTACAAACCGTTTCTCAAAGAGGCCTTGGCATCCAAGTATGACTTTGATCATTTGGCTACACGTTTTGGCGCAAGCTTTGAGCAGGCATGTCATAGAGCCGCCACCCTCCAACGCCCGGGTGAGGCCGGTGTTCCATTGTTTTTTTTCCGCATTGATCGGGCTGGCAATGTATCGAAGCGGCTCAATGCAACAGACTTTCAGCTGGCTGAATATGGTGGTGCTTGCCCAAGGCTGAATGTACACAACTGCTTTCGCACCCCAGACCGAATAACGCCGCAGCTTGTGGAGATGCCCGACTCTAGCCAATTTATTATATTTGCAAGGACCGTCAACCGTCCCATTGCAACGCGTCACAATCAAGACAACAAGCTCGCAATCGCTGTCGGCTGCGATGTCGAACATGCAAAATCAATTGGTTATGCTGATGAGCTTGGCCTTGGTGCCGGGCGAGCGACTGAAATTGGAATCAATTGCCGCGTTTGCCCACGTGGCCATTGTGAACAAAGAGCACAAGCTGGTTTGGCTTTGTCTCCTCAATTCAACACCAATCGTCGCGGTGCGACACGACATGACGGTTGAGTGCTTGTTACACTTAGGTAAGATCAAGCAGCAATATAAAGGTCCCACCCCGGGTATCAGCTTGTCCCACTCAAGCTCTGCCACAATCTTTGTGTCGCTTCAACACCCACGGAACAAATTAGGCCGATTGTCTAACGGAGTGTTTTCCTGACGTTTTTATTGTATGTAATGCTTTTCAAGCACTTTTCGTTCAATAAACTCGAGCGCTCTGACTTGAGTTGATTTTGGTTTTATGGGCGGTGCGACACCTGCTTCCTGCGCCTCCTTCCACCGCAATGCGCATAGACACCAACCGTCACCTGCTCTCAAGCCTGGGAAATCATATTCGGGGATTGGTGTGCTGAGATCATTGCCGCGCGACTTCGTGAAGTCCAAAAACTCTTGCGTCACAACTGCGCACACAACATGAGACCCCTGGTCCATCTGGTTCGTATGGCAATATCCGTCTCGGAAAAAGCCAGTCTTGGGATCGATGCAACAACACTCCAATGCCGTACCAAGTATGTTTTTCGCTGTGTTCTTGGACATAACTCTACCTTGTCAGTCTGATGGTTCCGCTAAACGGCGTATGTGCTCTTTTAGAATAGACTTCACGTTTGCCTGACGGCAGAAACGGCTGCTGCCAGCAGGAAGAGCCATGCCGTCATGATCGTTATTCCCCCAACAGGGGTGAGGTAAACAAGTGCAGGAACATCAAAAGACACAGACAGGTAAATACTGAAGCTGAAGAGCATGGTGCCGACAATGAAGAGAAGTGCGCTCCACCAGAGGGTCCGATGATCTGCCAGCCGACCACCATTGAGCAGGGCCAGGCCCACACCCGCAGTCATCACAGCATGGACTTGATTGTATCTAACAGCCGTCATGAGATAACGAAAATGCTCTTCTGTTACGGTTTCACGCAATGCATGCTCTGCAAACGCACCAAACGCAACAGAGAAGAAACCCAGAAACGCGCCCAAGATCAATATCATGACGATCGCTCCTGACTTACCGCAAGCTGGCAATGATCAAGGCGCTGGAATCTCCAGTTGGCAAAAAGCCGATAGCCAACATTTGCTACCTGACGAATGCCTGGAAGAGCTGCAATCGTCGCCAGAAGTCGCCAGTTCTTCAACTGCCGCCAAATGAGGATGAAAGCGTCAACTCCAATGTGCAAATGTCCGTCGCTGTCCTTTGCATGCAGAAGCCTCAGGCCCTCTGATAGGGCTATGCCTTCTTTCTTAAGGTCTTGCGACGACGCAGTGATGTCTTGCCAGTTGAACACGCCTGTGGGCGCGATTTTTCTGTAATGCTTGATCTCCTTGGAGCACAAACCGCATTTGCCATCATAGAATACTGTGATCATTTTATCTGTCCTATTCACGAGAGGCGTTGCCGTGATCTCAAACAGGCGCTGATAAGACGCCTGCAAACTACTTATGAGGAGACGAGTTCAGGCGTTCCCACAACCTGTTGGAAGCTGAGCTTACTCAATCGAGATGTGGCACCGCGAAAGGCATTGTGCGCATGCATTTCACCCGGAAACGCAAGACAAGACAGACCAGCGTCAAGGGCTGCCTGCATACTCGTTTCCGAATCCTCGACAGCAATTGCATCGCTGGAAGCGATACCAAGCTCAGACAGGGCCAAGTGATAAATGTCTGGATGTGGTTTTCCACGTTGAACTAGTCCTGCGTGACCGACAAAGTCGAAATAATGCGCTTCGATCCCGGGTGTTTCGCGCATCAATGTATCGACGTTTTGAATGCTCGTGGCTGTTGCAAGGCCCAGCTTTATTCCCAAGCGCCGGGCGGCCGTGACCACGTTGGCAACACCAGGTCGCAAATAGAGTGGCTCGGTGCCCATCAGGCGATGAAACTCCAGACCTTTGCGTTCATGCAATGCTTCCGCATCTACGCTTTGCCGTTTTGCAACCGCGTATTCTGCGATACGGTCCAAGCCGCCATTACTTGCTAATAGTTCGCGATAGGTGGCCTGGGTCCAAAACCAATCCAAGCCGTTCGCTTCAAACGCCCGGTTGAAAGCTCGTCTTTGCAACTCAGATGTTTCGACGATGGTTCCTATCGATCCAAAAATGATTGCTTTCATCATCGGTAATTAATCCTTCTGTCGGAGATAGAGAGTTGAATATTCAGTGAGCAGCCATCTACTGAGAAACACTAAGACGAGGCCTATGATTTAGTTCTTGAGAATCGTGATATGCGGTGCAGTTCGCTAGCGTGGCGCCCGCTTGTTCAAGATGCGCTGCAGGGTTCTGCGATGCATGCTGAGGCGGTACGCTGTTTCCGATACATTGCGATCGCAAAGCTCGGAGACACGCGTGATATGCTCCCAACGAACACGATCCGCCGACATGGGATCAATGGGTACCTTGAGCTCCTCTGTTGGCTTGCCAACCAGTGCCTCGTACATCGTCGGCATCAGCGGGCTTGGCGATATAATCAATCGCGCCCAGCTTGATGGCGGTGACAACAGAGGCGATGTTCCCAAAGCCTGTTAACATGACAACCTTCGTGGCCGCGCCCATCTCCTTAAGCGCTTCGGCAATCGCAAAGCCATTGCCATCACTCAACCTGATGTCAAGCACACAGCAGTCGGGCGCCTGCTGCTTGATCTGCTGCATCCCATCAGCCACGCTTTCGGCTGTGGATACATTTAAACCGCGGCTTGTCATTGCCCGAGAAAGGCGCTGGAAAAACGATCTTTCGTTATCCACCAGCAGCAGCGTTGGCAGTTCGTTTGTTTGGTCAAAGACGCCAGTGTAATTCATTAATACGATCCTTTCATTATGAGTGCATTACTTACCAGCACATCGAGTGCAAGAAACGACGCCAAATCGTCGCAAGCCCTTCCCGTACCAGATGCGCACCGGAGCTGACCCCGCCAAGGTTGAGCGCATTAACCGACTTGCCTGCAGCAATCTGCATGAGGGCCCTGCGGGTGGATGCCGGTAGACCGCCGGAGGATTTATACTGCATGTGATACGTCAGGGCCTTGCGCATGAACACGCCAGACAGGTACCGCGGAAGTGGAGAACCAAAGGCCGCCTTCCAATCGAGAATGGCCTTTCGACGCTCCGGGTCAGGCCTACGCATCGCTCATGACTTGTGAATAAGTCAGATTTGTATCCGATGAATCTGCTGTTACCGCCTCCAATCCAGTGCTCATTCCAAAATGCATGGAATAGACCATAGAAGCGACAGCTAGTGCGAAAACTGAGTGAACGGTGATCCCAAACACCAAGCCCTTAATGATGGGACGAGGGCCTGCAGGTGGTCGAAAGGCGCTAAGAACGAGTGGCATTAATCTTCGAAAGTGGTCCCGTTTCATATCAACTCCTCACCATTGTGGTTAGTAGAGGGGTTTGTCGGGTGGCTGTTGATGGATTTGTGAAGCAATTGCATAGGCCGCCGTCAGTCTCAAACAACCTTTAAGAAAGGTTCGTGGCGTGCCTATCGATTTGGTCAAAAGTGTCGCAGCGTTTTAGGGCGTTATAAACGCGGTGGCGTCCAGTCGTGGCGTTGTGAAAAACCAGACCATCGATAGCGGAATTCAACGCGATCCCAGAACTCACCAACGTTCCGTTCCGGGCGCGCCTTTAACCATGCCGCGCAGATTAGGCGTTTTCCATCCGCCATAAAAATCGCCTGCTTGTGGCTCGACTTGCTGATCGCCGACAAAGCACTGGTCAACCTTGGTCGCGTAGATTGCCACGTGATCACGCAGCAATTGGAATCCCGATTCAGGGCGCGCATAGAACCAGCCAGCGCGGGGAATGGGCATGTCCCCTGCTAACAAATCGAAGTAGCTGGCAGCGCCTTTCCATTCGCAGTGGCTTGTGCCGGAAACTGCGCGCAACGGAACCAATACATCACGTTTTGGCAAATAGTAGGTGGGAGCGTGATGGGTCTCCAGAACTCTCAATGCCTGCACGGTATCGACGATCCATTGATCAATGTGTTTGATGCGGACGCGCTGGGGCACCCGCTCAACCACTGGTGGCCTTGGATAGGATTTAACATTTTCGATTTTGAGTTCCATTCCAGGTTTCCAATTGCGGGAGTGACGACGGAAACACGGTTCACAGCTGCAGGACAGCCCTCAATCAATCGCTCCCGTCGGCCCGTTTTCCTCTGTTCGAACTTTACATTGTGATCGAGATCAGCACAGCGTGGCAATCTGTCAAATGATGACGCAGTCATGGACACGCGTTGGTTGACCGAACTGTGGTCTGTTTATCAAAGCTTCAGTGATAACTGATTGGAATCATGGCGCTCGCCCGGTTTCGCGCGGCCCCGCATAGGTACGCCGCTCTCACGGCTGCCGTGACGTTGCTGGATCGCTCGACCTTGCCGGCGATATGCAGACGCACCCCTGACTGCCCACACCTTTTGCCGTGCCCGTTTGGCCGCTTTAAGG
>JBPCWM010000020.1:0-4695 GCA_051009515.1 Rhizobiaceae bacterium
ACTCCCGCGGCGCACAAATGACCCTGCGCGGATAGGTCGTCATCACGGTTCGGATTCACCACGGCAAGGGCATCAGGCAACTGGTCAGATACTTGATGGTGGTCCAGCACCACCACTTCCATGTCAAGCTGATTAGCTCTGTCGATTGCCCCATGGCTTGTCGACCCACAATCAACGGTGATCAGAAGATTGGCACCGCGAGCCGCCAGTTCCTCGATCGCCGACCCATTGGGTCCGTAGCCCTCAAATATCCGGTCTGGAATATAAACTTCGCATTGCAGACCAAAGTGAGAGAACAGTTTGAAAACCAGCGCAGATGAGGATGCCCCATCAACGTCATAGTCTCCAAAGACAGCAACTTTCTCCTTGCGTTCAACTGCATCAGCTATACGTGCAGCTGCCTCATCCATTGCAGTCAGCGAGGATGGATCAGGCATCAGGTCACGCAAGGTTGGATTGAGAAACGGCACGGCTTCCTCAGCAGCAACGTTTCGTCCAGCCAATATGCGCGCGATCAACCGGTCCATTCCGTGTTCGTCATGCATCTGTTCAGCCTGACCAAGTTGCTGACGGTTGGCGCGTTCCACCCAGCGTTGGTTGCTCAGCGATGCTTCAACATCAAGAAAGGCGCGTTCAGATTGCTCCATAGGCCGGGCCTGAATTCCTAACCTGTTGCCGGCGCACTTCGATTTGTGGCGGCGACAGTGCCCGCCAGTGCGCGGTCGCAAATGCCAGAACAACAACCGCCCCAAGCTGATGCAAAAGCGCCCACGAAAATGGCACCTGAAGCAAAAGAGTCGTTATGCCAATGAGAGCCTGAACTGTTACCAATACAAAAAGCAACAGGGCCCTGCGCGCATGGGGTGATGATGGATTGTCACAAAGCATCACAACAGCATGCGCCAAAACTGCAAACCAAAGTAGATAGGCGATACACCGGTGAAAGAACTGCACCGTCAGAGCGTTGTCGGTCAGGTTCACCCAGAAAGGCGTTGCTGCCCAAAGGCTTTGCGGTATGATTTCACCGTTCATGTCTGGCCAGGTGTTGTAGGCCATGCCCGCATCCAGCCCTGCGACAAGACCACCAATGAAAATCTGCAACAGGATCAAGAGCAACAGCCAGCCGGTTTGCGCGAACCCCGCATTATCTCCGGCAACCGTGTGAGGGGCAACGCTCCGCGCCACCCAGATGGTTGCGGCCAGAAAAATGCAAGCGGTTGTCAAATGGATTGCCAGTCGAATCTGACTTACATCCACACGATCAACCAGACCGGACTTGACCATCCACCATCCAATAAAGCCCTGCAAGCAGACAAGAACGAAAAGCCCCAGCGCTGCCTTTTTAAGCCAGGGGGTAAGTCTTCCCATTTTCCAAAAGACAATCATTGGTACCAATACGGTGAGCCCAATCAGCCGCCCCAGAAAGCGATGCGCCCATTCCCACCAATAAATCACTTTGAACTGGTCCATGGTCATTGAACTGTTCTGAATCTTGAATTCGTCTGTCGTCTGATAGAGCAGGAATTCGGCTTGCCAATGGGCAGCATTGAGTGGCGGAATAAAGCCTATCAACAGGTTCCATTTCGTTATGGACAACCCGGAATCCGTCAGCCGGGTTGCACCACCAACCAACACCATAATAACAATCAGGGCAGACAGTATATAGAGCCAGATGCGGATTGCTCGGAACTGATCGGCCTCAGGCAATTTAACTGGAGGTTCGAAGGCGACCGCTACAGCTGGGCTGGACTGGCTATTCATGGCAATGGCTTCAACGTGTGAACAAAAGGTGGACTGCAATTCAAATCTTCCGCCTGTTTCGCCCGTTCGCCTGTCCATGTAAAGTGGTGTTGTTCAATCAGGCAGCGACTTTGCGTCGCTACCTGTTCTTATGCTGGTGTTCGTCGCAACAATTGATTATGCAATGCACCAAAAAGTCCAGTTAAAGTAGCCCATATGCGAACCACCCTGCCACTGCGTGCCAAAAAGCTGATCGGCATGTTCTTTATAGTACTCCTGGTGATCATCTACGCCTTGGTGGCGGTTGCAATTGCGACGGCCACACTGGCTGATGCTCCTTGGTATGCACATATGCTCTATTTCGGTTTTAGTGGGGTGCTTTGGGTGGTTCCAGCGATGATCATCATCAAATGGATGTCCACGGAAAGCTAACCGAAATTGACCTGCTTGAACCGGTTTCGAACCAGGGTAGGTAATCCGGTTGTGAGCGGAGAAAAATAGCGCATATGCTGAAACAGTCCATTGATGGAAATGCGCGGCAGGGCTGTTAAATGATGCTTGTGAGCAGGGAAGATCATACCGGGGCGTGTCGTCACTGCAGTTTTGAAACCCAGGTCCCTGGTGAGTTTAAATTCTCTGCTCGAAGCAGCCTCCTCATAGCCATATGGATAGGCAAAGTGCAGCGGTTTCGTGCCCAACTCTGCGGTCATAACTTCGACTCCGCTGACAATTTCTTCATGCGCCCGTTGCCCTGACAGCCGTGCCAATGCCCGATGGGAAAGCGAGTGGGCACCAAATGTGCAATTCGGATCCTTCAGCATGGAATGAGTTTCCGGCCAATCGATAATTTGTCCTCGTGTTGATGCATCGCAATCGATTTTATACAGCCAGCACAATTCCCGAACCACACCGTCCTGTTCGTCTTCCGGCACCTGTTGGGTCAGATAGTCCCTTAGAAATGAGAAGGCCTCATATTTCTCGCGCAATGTAGAGCATCGCACTTCGCGGGGGCCGCTTCGGCTGCCAGGAATGTTGAGAACGAAACCATCTTGTGACCGGATCAACGATTCAATGCTTTCCCACCATAGAAGTGCAGTGCTTTCATTCAAAGCGGGAGCCAGATAAATTGTATAGGGCACATCGAATTTTCGCAGAACAGGGACCGCATATTCCAAGGTATCCTTATATCCGTCGTCGAAGGTAAAAGCTGCAAAACGATTGAGGTTCGGATTGCCGTTTTCAATACGTTCCGCGGCTTCATCAAGGGAAACAAAGTCGAAGCCACGCTTTGCCAGCATTTCGATCGCCGCCTCTAGAAACGCTGGATGTATGGTCAAATGAGCGTTGGGAGCAAATTCCGGCACCGGGTCCGGATTGACATGATGCATAGTAAGGATCAGACCGAGTTCAGAACCCAATTGCTGATAAATCCTATCGATGCCGCAATAGTTTATACCGGCCAGTATGCGTTTGATATTGCGGGTTTCAGAGCTCAACATAAAGTAACTTTTGCATAATTAACTTCCTGCAGTAATTTGAATACAAATTATTGAGTTTCCGTGTTACACCGCCACTTTGTCTAGTTGATCATCAACATTACGTTTTTAAGGTAAATGATTCATTGCAGATGAAATCGGTGCATCAAGACCTCAAATCTGAGCTGTACGAAACCAAGAGCATTGGTTCTATCAGTATCACGATTCATGAACAGCTATGCGATATTGAATCCGCTTGGCGCGCACTGGAAAAAACAGGGATATGTTCAGCATATCAACGTTATGACTGGGTCCAAACCTGGGTTGAAACCGTTGCAGCCTCCAAAGGTATGTTCCCTCGGCTCGTTATCGGAGTTTGCGGAAAAAATACCCAATTTATATTTCCTTTAGGATTGGTAAGGCGCGGCCCGTTGACCTTGGTCAGGTGGCTCGGCGACAGCCATTCAAATTTTTTTATGGGGCTCGTGGACAAATCTTTCGCAACCACGGTCCAGCGCGAAGATATGCGAACCTTGTTTGATGGCATTTTGTCTCAACTGGGGCTGATCGACATGGTTGAGCTTTCATGTCAGCCACGGCTTTGGCAAGGTGTGCAAAATCCGCTTGCACTTTTGCCTTCACGCGAGTCCAACAATCACGCCTATGCTCTGGATATCTCGGAGGGATTTGACAAAGCTCTGGATCGAAAAAATAGGGCACGCAAACGTAAAAAGTTCAGATGGCAACAAAATAAGGTTGCAAAATATGGTGGCGCAAGTCTGCGGGTGGCAAATACCGACGAAGACGTGGATAAGGTTATTGACATTGCGTTTTCACAAATGGCCATTCGGCTTGGTCAGGCGGGGATCGTAAATCGCTTTTCAGGCAATAGCATTGATCTATTTGTACGCAAACTTGCAAAACGTTCGTTAGGCAAAAAAGAGCCGCATTTGTTGCTGTTCAGCCTGGAAATCGGGGGCAAAGTAAGGGCCACACTCGCCGGGGGCGTTTTCGATAAACAGTTTTCCGGATGCTTCCTCTCGTATTCTCAGGACGAACTCGCGTATATCTCTCCGGGCGAAATGATCATTTACATGGCCTTGGAAGAATGTGTGAAACGCAAGTTGTCCATATTCGACCTCGGTCGCGGGGAAGAACGTTACAAATCCTCTTGGTGCGACACAACAATAGAGCTATTTGAAACCAGACAAGCCATGACCGCGCTTGGAAAAGCCTATTTGGCTTGTCAAAATGGCAAATTAGAGCTCAAACGCATTATCCGTCGCAATGATACTCTCTGGTCCATGGCAAAGTCGGTTCGAGCAACTTTTTTGGGACGAAAATCAGGCTAGTGCCTGTTTGATCTCAAGAACTCTGCGGAAGATCAGATCCATTTAAGCGATTGTCAGGCCGGCCCTGCCCTGTTCGACAGCCGACGCCCTGACTATGATAGGATATTTATAGCCAGCCTGTGTAAGCA
>JBPCWM010000021.1:0-4325 GCA_051009515.1 Rhizobiaceae bacterium
AGAGGGGAAAGGAAAAAAAAAAGAAAGAAGAAGAAGAGAAGAGAGGGGGGGGGGGGGGAAAGCAAGGGTGGGGTACTATGCGAAGGCGACACACCACTTGTATATATGGAAGATGTGGGACGTCACAACGCAGTCGACAAGATTGCAGGCTGGATGTCTGTAAACAGGATCGACCCATCCAACAAAATCTTTTACACAACAGGTCGGCTGACCAGCGAAATGGTAATCAAGACTGTAATGATGGGAATTCCTATCCTGATATCCCGGTCCGGTTTTACGGCCTGGGGAGTTGAACTGGCCCGCCAATCCGGACTTACACTGATCGGAAGGGCCAGGGGCAAACGGTTCACGGTTCTGGCCGGGGAAGATCGCGTGGTGTTTGACCAAACCCGCAGTCAATCTCAATCTGACCCCACAAGCCTGAAATCCAGGGAGCCTTCTGCATGAAAATTGCTGGCATTATTCTGGCCGGCGGGCTGTCCCGCCGTATGGGGGGCGCTGAAAAAAGTCTGCTTGAACTGGCCGGCAAACAACCAGTTGTTTGGGTTGCCGACGCACTCGCGCCACAGGTGAATCAATTGGCTCTCAACGCCAATGGAGATCCGGCACGCTTTGATTTTCTCGGCCTGCCGGTCATTGCGGATACGGTGGACGGTTTTGTAGGGCCACTGGCGGGGGTCTTGTCCGGCATGCGTTGGGCCAGTTCGCTGAACGGGATAACACATCTGGCAACTGCAGCCGCTGATACACCTTTCCTGCCCGCCAATCTCGTTGACAAGCTATCAAAGGCACAGCATGGCGAGCACGACATTTCCATGGCCTACAGTGTGGGTCGCATTCATCCAGTCTTCGGACTTTGGCCCATTGCCCATGCAAATGACCTGGAACAATTTCTGGTCAAGGAAGACAAGCGCAAGATTTTGGAGTTTGCAAAACGATACAGGCTCCACAGTGTTGAATTTGACGAGCCCGGAACTGATCCCTTTTTCAACATCAACACGCCTGAAGATTTGGCAATAGCACAGCAGATGGCGGGCCAATTGTGAACAAGGTTTTTGGCATAGTTGGGTGGAAGAATTCGGGCAAAACTACTTTGGTGTCGGCACTGGTTCGAGAATTCACCAATCGGGGCCTTTGCGTCAGCACGATCAAAAACTCCCATCACAGTTTTTCTATTGACGTGCCGGGCACAGATTCGTTTGGGCATCGCGAGGCCGGCGCTCATGAAGTGGCGCTCGTTTCTTCAAAGAGATGGGCATTGATGCACGAATTGCACACAGATGGCGCAATGCCCAGTCTGGAAACTATGATCGCCAAAATGGCACCCTGCGACCTTATTTTGGTGGAAGGGTTTAAATCCAGTTCGATTCAAAAAATCGAAACCTTCCGGAGCGACGCAAGTAGTGAACCACCGCTCTGGCAGACCCATGACAGGATCGTGGCATTGGCAGCCGACTCTCCACATGAGGGATGCAATCTGCCACAATTTGCCTTGGACGATATTGTCAACATTGCCGACTTCATTGCGCAAATCTCGGGACTGAGATTTTGACCGCCCGCCCTTCCCTGATCGACGACTGTTTCCTTCACGACAAGGACAGGTTGCAGCATGAGGAAGCGCTGGACCTTTTACAAAACCGCCTGGAGAGTGTTGTTTCGCTGGAGACAATTCGTTTCACCGACGCTCACAACCGCATTTTGGGCAAAGATGTGGTGGCCACGCACATGGTGCCCCTTCACACCAATTCGGCAGTTGATGGCTATGCATTCGACAGCGCCGATCTGCCTAACCAGCCATTGCCGGTGTCAGGAACCATAGCTGCAGGTGATCTGGATCCGCCACCCCTCATGAAGGGCACTGCAGTGCGCATTTTTACCGGTGCACCAATGCCCGCCGGCGCACAGACAGTGGCCATGCAGGAGGACTGTACCGCAACTGATGACACGGTGAGCTTGCCGGTTGAACTCAAAAATGGCGCCAACTGCCGTCTGGCTGGAGAAGACCTGCAACCGGGCGACCGCGTTGCAAAATGTGGCCGGTGGTTGGCCGCCGCAGACCTTGCCGCACTAGCCTCAATCGGCTGCCAAGAGGTGGCCGTATTCAAGAAATTGCGGATTGCGCTTTTTTCCAATGGGAATGAAATGCGTATTCCTTCCGCAGACAGCAAACCGCTGCGCACAGGTGAAGTCTACGACACCAATATCCCGATGCTAAGCGCACTTTGCAGTACTCTGCCGGTTGAAATTACCCCAATGGGGATAATTCGTGACGATGCCATACTCGCAGAACAGGCCATTAAACAGGCTTCATCCAGTCACGATGTGATCCTGACAACAGGCGGGGCGTCGCGCGGTGCCGAAGACCACATGGTCACGACCCTTGAAAAACTGGGCAAGCGGCATCTTTGGCAATTGGCAATCAAGCCTGGCCGTCCAATGGTGTTCGGCCAGATCCCACGCTCCACAGAAGACCACGACTGTCTGTTTTTCGGCCTGCCGGGCAATCCTGTCGCGGCCATGGTGTGTTTTCTGCTCTACACCCGCCCTGCCCTCCTGAAGCTGGCAGGTGGCCTATGGTCAACACCCCACAGGTTCCAGGTTCCATCTGGATTTGAGATTAAGAGAAAAAAGCCTGATCGTCGTGAATTCCTGCGTGGAATATTGCAAACCGCGCCGGATGGAACATTGATTGTCGACAAGTTCGGGAGAGACGGGTCCGGTCTGATTTCATCGCTGCGGGAAGCGGACGGTCTGATAGAGATTCCAGAACATGTGACCAGTCTTCAAAAAGGGGCGCTGGTTTCCTTCATTCCGTTCAACAGCTTCACCTGAGGATCGTCGGAATCATCGCCTTCACGGTTGACCGCGGCAGCAAGCCAACTAAAACCGTAAAAAAACACAAGATCAAAGGACTTCATCCATGGCAAAAACAGCATTTATCGGACTTGGCGTAATGGGATACCCGATGGCGGGCTATCTGAAAACCAAGGGCGGCCATGATGTAACCGTCTATAACAGAACCACGTCCAAAGCTGAAAAATGGGCGGCAGAATACGGAGGATCATTCGCTCATACCCCGGCTGAAGCGGCAGAAGGTGCAGATTTTGTTTTTTGTTGCGTTGGTAATGATGATGATCTGCGCTCAGTAACTACAGGTGAAAACGGTGCTTTCCATGCCATGAAGGCCAGCTCCATCTTTGTGGATAATACAACAGCTTCCGCCAATGTCGCCCGCGAGCTCCACGCAGTCGCCACTGAAAAAAGATTTGGCTTTCTCGATGCGCCAGTCTCCGGTGGTCAGGCAGGTGCTGAAAACGGTGTGTTGACCGTCATGGTTGGCGGTGATCAAAAAACATTTGATCAGGCCAAACCCGTAATTGAATGCTACGCCAGAATGGTTGGGCTGATGGGAGATATCGGAGCAGGACAGCTCACCAAGATGATGAACCAGATTTGTATTGCAGGCCTCGTTCAGGGACTGGCAGAGGCCCTGCATCTCGGTAAGGCTGCCGGCCTCGACATTGAAAAGGTCGTCGATGTCATTTCAAAAGGCGCAGCCGGATCCTGGCAGATGGAAAATCGCTACGCGACCATGGATGCCGGTGATTATGAGCATGGTTTTGCTGTCGACTGGATGCGCAAGGACCTGGCCATATGTCTTGAAGAAGGCAATGCACAGGGTGTCACGCTGCCTGTAACCGCTCTCGTTGACCAATTCTATGCCGAAGTGCAGCGCATGGGCGGCAACCGTTGGGATACAAGCTCCTTGCTCGCCCGGCTGGAGGCCAGCAAGAAATAGTCAGCTTCTGTATACGGTTGGGAACCAGTCTTCCGGCAACGGGTCATTCATGTTGAGTTTCAGGCCCAGATCGGGAAATGGGGGAGACACATCATGGGGACGCGCCACATAGCGTGCGTCCTCTCCGACGAACCGGAAACTCACAGCTCTGCGACGAGTGTTGGTTGGATTGGCAGGTGCGTCGTGCAAAGTGTGGAAGTCAAACGCCAGAACATCACCGGGATTGACTGCAAATGACACGATATCAATGCTGTTTTCGTCGATTGGCGGGAAGGCTTCATATTCCGTCGTGTCACCTTCCAGAGGCTCCAGTGTCTTGAAACGGCGTGGCATATAGGTCGTCTTATGTTGATGTGACCCTTTGAGAAAGTTCAGGCTTTCCTCCTGCCCGACCGGGTCCAGCGGCACCCACAGACTAATCGTTTGGAGGCAATCGACACAGTAGTATGGCATGTCCTGATGCCAGGGTGTTGCCGACGCGTTGCCCGGTTCCTTGACCAGAACATGCTCGTGAAAAAAGCGAACC
>JBPCWM010000022.1:0-4566 GCA_051009515.1 Rhizobiaceae bacterium
TTTTGTGGTGCCGCAACAGTCTCCCGAAAAGTCCGCACAAACATATGATGTTTTGGTGTCTGCCGGAGGGGGGGCATTTGGCGATGAACTGATGTTGGTGGCTATGGATGCTGCGCACCAGCGCCTGGACTTGAACTGGTGCCTGTCAACAGGACCGAACCTGCCGCAATCCACCTATGAGCAATTGCAGGAATCCTGCCCTTCCCATGTTGAATTGGTGCGTTATTTGTCCAACCTGTCGCAACACATGAAACAGGCCGGACTGAGCATTTCGCAATGTGGATACAACACGGCCATGGATGCCCTGGCGGCTCATGGGGCAAGCGGCTGTCGGGCTGTATTTGTACCGTACGATACGCAGGGGCAAACCGAACAATTGCGCCGGGCACAATTACTGGATGATGCCGGTTATGGTGTTTGCGTTCCACAGTCCGTTTTGACACCAAATTCCCTGCTTGAAGCAATGGACCGTGCAACAGACCTTCTAACCCTCAATCATGACATCGACTTTGGCGGCGTAGACAATACCGCAATACAATTGCATACCTTTCTGGAGACCCGATGAAACGCATTGGTTTTTATGCAACCATCAAGCCACCGGATCATGCAATCGCGTCCGGAGATCGCCTTATTGCACGCAACCTGATCAAGGCGCTCACTCTGGCGGGTTTCAAAGTCGATCTGGAAAGCCGCTTCATCGCCTATTCAAAGCGTGAAGCTGACACAGTCCTCAAGCAACGCAAACTGGAAGCCTTGCAGGAGGCTGAAAGCATCATTTCAAGGTTGCGCAACGCGCCACCTGATCTGTGGATCACTTATCACCCCTATTGCAAGGCGCCGGACTGGATTGGCCCGAAGGTCTGCTCAGCACTGAATATTCCATATGTAACCGTGGAGGCTGCCCGCACCGGCCAGGGCTTTGAGAGCGGTGGGGATCGCTGGAAAACCTGGCGGGACGAGGCGCAAGCCAGCATATCGAAAGCTAATTTGCACCTTTCTTTAAAGCCAACCGACCGGACTTATCTGAAAACATTGCTGGGGGATGACGCTTCCATTGAGATGCTGGCTCCTTTTATCGATACAGACATTCCTGCGCAGTTGCCAGATGTCACCCATCCAGAAAATTGGCGCGCTGGCGCGCCCACATTGGTGACGGTCGGCATGATGCGGCCGGGCAAAAAGGTTGAAAATTACCGGATATTGGCACAAGCCCTTACCCAACTGCAGGCCCTGCACTGGAATCTTGTGATCATTGGCAGCGGACCTGAGGAGCTGGCAATTCGCGAATTCTTCAGCTCGATAAATCCGGACAGATATATCTTTGCCGGTGCAGTTCCCCATGAGCAGGTCCTGGCTCACATGGCTCGTTCAGATCTGTTCGTCTGGCCCGGATGGAAGGAGCCAATTGGCATGGTCTATCTGGAAGCTCAGTTGATGGGGCTGCCTGTTGCCGCGCTGGACTCCATGGGAGTATCGCTTACCGTACATCACGGCCAAACCGGACTGCTGGCAGCAGAAGTTGATCCGGATGCATTCAGGAACAACCTGTCCAACCTGATCTCTCATCCAAGCCTGCGTCAGGACCTTGGCACCGCAGCCCGAAACAGCGTGAACAAGCGTCATTCCCTGCAATCAGCAGCTTCCACATTGCAGCAAGCCCTGAACCCGCTTATGTCTTCCTGACAATGCCATAATTGCGATGTTAGAATGCCACTACAATCTGTGTTCAAGGGGAACTGAAACCGTGCCCGAAAAGCGCAAATTTGGGCTGCAGCCGTTGCTGCTGCTCATATGCATGATAGTGACCCAACCGCTGCACGCCGCACCTCACCTCGTGCTTGACCTGGAGTCCGGACAGGTCTTGTCTCACCAACAGGCATTTGATCCCTGGCACCCGGCCTCGCTAACCAAGCTCATGACTGCCTATACGGTGTTCAAGGCAATTCAGGACGGCACGATCATAGGCAACCAGCCTGTTCGCATGAGCAAAAACGCATCGCGCCAACCGCCCAGCAAGATGGGCTATCCAGCAGGCACAACCATGACTATGGACGACGCGCTCAAACTGCTCGCAATCAAGTCTGCCAATGACATTTCGGTGGCAATTGCGGAGAGCGTATCCGGTTCAGTTGAAACTTTTGCAGCGAAAATGAACCGCGATGCCAGGGCCCTGGGCATGGCGGACACAAGATTTGTCAATCCACATGGACTACATGATCGTCGACAGGTCACGACGGCTCACGACATGGCACTTCTTGTACGGGCCATTCACCGGCAATTTCCGCAATATAAAGACCTCTTTGAGTCACCGTCCGTATTAGCTCCCAGCCGGTCCAAGAATGGCAAGACAATTCAACGAATCTATTATTCCTACAATCTTCTGCTTGAGCGTTATCGCGGTGCCGATGGTTTCAAGACTGGGTTTGTCTGTGCCTCCGGTTACAATTTCATAGGTGCTGCGACCCGGTCTGGAAGACGCCTGGCCGCGATTGTGCTGGGTCGAGATTCCCAAACCAGCAGAGCCGTAGATGTAGCCAAGCTTTTGACCGACGGTTTTCAACAGCCTTTGGCTGCAGGAACAGCAATTGGAGAACTGAAACCGAACGGCAGTATTCCAACGGGCCCTCGCAACATGCGCTCCATATTGTGCACCAAGAAGGCCCGCGCAGCCCGCTACGAACCCGGAGCCGGACAGGCAGTCATCGATTCTCCCTGGCTCGAACCGAGAGACATCAAACGGTCACCACTTACTGTAACGTTGTTGGCACCAGCGCAAAAACCACCCAATCTGCGTCGTGTTCCGCTGCCCAGTTTCAGACCCGATCAGGTCGTATCAACTGTTCAGCAATCAACTGCTCCATCAAATCCTCTACCGGTGGTGGTCAGACGCATACCATTACCCAATTTCAGGCCACAAAGCTGATGACTGATCCAACCCCCGTCAGCCTGATAACCGGATTCTTGGGCGCTGGAAAAACCACACTGATCAATCATCTGCTCGCAGGAGGCGAATTAAGAGACACTGCACTCATCATCAATGAGTTTGGGAATGTTGGAGTTGATCATTTGCTGGTTGAAACCGCGGATGAAGGCATTGTGGAACTGTCTGACGGATGCCTGTGCTGCACGATTCGCGGCGATCTGATCGATACCCTCTCCAAGCTGATCAATCGGGTTCCGAAACCAGCCCGTATTGTCATTGAATCCACCGGACTTGCAGATCCCGCACCCATTCTGCAAGCTGTTATGGGACATCCAGTGTTGAGCCATATCCTCCGCCTGGACGGTGTAGTGACGGTGGTTGACGCAATCAACGGCATGGACACGCTTGATAACCACCCAGAAGCTGTCAAACAGGTGGCCGTTGCCGACAGACTGGTGTTGAGCAAATCAGAACCGGGCCAAAAAAATGTCCATCTGTTGGGGCGCCTGCACGCACTAAACCCAATGGCGCGGCTATTGGACTGTGCCAACGGACTTCCTGGTTTTGCCGATCTCTTCAACTGCGGCCTTTATAATCCGCAAACCAAAACGGCTGACGTTTCAGCCTGGTTGAATGATGCAGCTCTTGAGCAACATCACGGTCACAACCACCATGACGTCAACCGCCATGACAACCGTATTCGCGCCTTTACCTTGATCAGCGAAAATGCGGTTGATGCCGGAACACTGACCAGCTTTCTTGACCTGTTGCGTTCGGCTCATGGTCCAAATCTCTTGCGGGTCAAGGGCATTATTCGTATCGAAGAAGATCCATGTCGCCCGGTCGTTATCCACGGTGTGCAAAAGGTATTTCACCCACCTGCAACTTTGCCGGACTGGCCTTCACCGGATCGACGTACCCGATTGGTCATGATCACGCGGGACTTGTCGGAAACATTTGTGAAAAAATTGTTTGATGCATTTGTCGGACATACCGGCATCGATACCGCCGATCGCCAGGCTCTAAAAGACAACCCGCTGGCCGTGCCCGGCCATTCCATGGATAGCAACTGAACAGGCTTTCTGTGACTTCGGTTCAGGGCCGGTTCTTCTGACGCTCGATCAGGAAGCGGTTACTGTCTCCATTCCCGGGTGCCTGCTCAACAAGCAGCTGGTTGGATTCATTGCAAAAGGCGGGAATGTCGATAACTGCCAGCGGATCGTCGGTCACCACCCAAATTCGAGCGCCGGTTTCAAGTTTTCGCAATGCGTTTCGCGTTTTCAACACCGGCAATGGGCATTTCAACCCCCTTAAATCGAGTTCGGTGTCCATGGGGTGCCTTTTCTTTTTCACGCGCGCTTGATTTTGCTGGTATGTCCCCCCATCAGGCTGACAATTGCACCAACGCGATGGTGTTGTTATGGGTTGGATCAATTCTTGTGGTTTCTCTTGTAGAGAGAGTCAAATGGTAATCGC
This sequence comes from Rhizobiaceae bacterium, assembly GCA_051009515.1. Classification (GTDB taxonomy): domain Bacteria; phylum Pseudomonadota; class Alphaproteobacteria; order Rhizobiales; family Rhizobiaceae; genus Pseudahrensia. The sequence continues at coordinate 4,400 of JBPCWM010000022.1, forward strand.
ATCCTCAAAAGATATTCTCGATTTCTGGATCCATGCAGGAACAGAGAAGTGGTGGAAAAAAGATCCTGAATTTGATTCCGAGATCGCGCGACGATTCAAGGCGACTCACGAGGCAGCTTGCAATGATGAGTTGCTTCACTGGACTGACCAGCCCGACAGTGCGCTCG
>JBPCWM010000023.1:0-3347 GCA_051009515.1 Rhizobiaceae bacterium
AGCCCTCGACAGGAGAGAGGCACGATCCATGCTCGCCCCAACCAGGAAGGGACAGTGAGGCCAGCGGATCAAAACAATCAACAGGGCTTGGCGTCAATCATGGATGGCGAAGACAAATGATAGTGAACCCGATTCTACCAGGCTTTAACCCCGACCCTTCAATATGTCGGGTGGATGAAGACTACTATATCGCAACATCGACCTTTGAATGGTATCCCGGCGTTCAGATACATCATTCGCGAGACCTCGTGAACTGGAAGCTGATCAAGCGTCCGCTTGATCGGGCTAGCCAGCTCGATATGCGTGGAAATCCGGACTCATGAGGGATCTGAGCCCCATGTTTGTCGCATAGTGATGGGCAGTTCTGGCTGGTTTATACCGACGTCAAACGTCTCGATGGCAATTTCAAGGATACGCACAATTACATAGTTGTGGCATCCGATATTGAAGGCCCTTGGTCCGACCCGGTCTATGTGAATTCCTCAGGTTTCGATCCCTCGTTGTTTCATGATGATGACGGACGAAAATGGTTCCTGAATATGATCTGGAACCACCGCTCGGACTCCGTTGGCGGAAACCCCAAACATCCGGCATTTGGCGGGATTCTTCTGCAAGAGTTTGACCCGGTTGAAGAACTGTTGATTGGTGAAGTGCGCAATATCTCAAAGGGCAGTTCTCACGGACTGGTGGAGGGCCCACATCTCTTCAAGCGCAACGGGTATTACTATCTAACGGTTGCTGAAGGTGGGACCGGCTATCAGCACACGGTGACGATGCTGCGATCACGCAATATTGCCGGCCCCTATGAACTGCATCCGGACACGTTCCTGATGACTTCGAAGGACGATCCGGGGCATCCGCTACAAAGGGCAGGGCACGGCCAGGTCGTTGAAACCTTGTCGGGTGAAGTATATCACACGCATCTGTGTTCCAGGCCTTTGGAATCTGCACGCCGTTCGCCGCTGGGACGTGAAACCGCGATACAAAAATGTATCTGGCGGGAAGACGACTGGCTGTATCTTGAGCATGGTGGGCTGTTGCCGCGGATAGAAGTCGAAGCACCGGATGGCGCACCAGAGCCAGGGCCGCCGGTTTTGATTCATAGTGACTTCAGGACAGGTGAACTGCCCATCCAATTTCAGTGGTTGCGAACACCCTATCCAGACAGAATATTCAGCATGACTCATGATGGTCTCTTGCTTCGGGGCAGGGAGTCTATTGGCAGCTGGTTTGAACAATCCCTCGTAGCGCGCCGACAGGAGCATTTGGCCTTTCGGGCAGAGACGGCGGTGACATTCCAACCTGACACCTATCAACAAGTGGCTGGTCTTACCCACTACTACAATCGAACGAAATTCCACTGTCTGGCCGTTACGCATCACGAGATGAAGGGCAGGGTGTTGACCCTGCTGAGTTGTGCCGGAAATTGGCCGGACGGGCGCCTGGACTTTCTACTGGCCGACGATGTCGCGATTCCGGGAAACGGAGAGGTTTATCTCGCCGCTGAAGTGAGACAGAAAAACCTGCAATTTTACTTCAAACTTCCAAATTCGACTGATTGGGTCAAAATAGGTCCCGTGCTGGACGCCAGCGTCATATCTGATGAAGGGGGGAGAGGGGAGCACGCGTCCTTCACCGGCGCATTTGTGGGCGCGTTTGCATTCGATATTACTGGTGCCGGGAAGACTGCAATGTTTCCCTGGTTCAGGTATCAACCGCTGAATTGAGACTATTCAACGTGAATTCCTGCCCAACCAATCCGACCTTGCTGGTTTTTCGCCTTTGAGTGTCGCAATCAACGGGGAAATCGTGAATACCCCGGTTTAGCCATGGGCCAAGGAGGCTTCACATGAGCGACAAAGTCGAATGCTATTCACTCGATGACCCTCAAGGCGGGGTCATGCGCAAACTTGCCGCAGGCATGACCACACAGATTTTCAGTGGAGAGAAATCCATGTTGTCTGTGGTCACCATTGAACCGCATGCCAAGGGTGAAATGCATCACCACCCGGAAGAGCAATGGGGAATTGTTCTGGAAGGGTCCGCGGTGCGCTTTCAGGGAGAAATTAAGTTTGAAATCACCAAGGGGATTTCTTTCGTACACCGCCCAATGTACCTCACACCATGCAAGCTGGCGAAGACGGGGTACGGGTTCTCGACATATTTGCTCCAATACGCGAAGACTACTTGAAACCCGGTGAAGGGTTTTCATCAAAAGGATAAAGTGATGAGCGCAACAATTATTGACGGCAAGGCTTTTGCTGCGAATGTTCGTGAAAAGGTGGCAGAACATGTCGCCCGTTTGAAGAGCCAGCACGGGCTTGTTCCTGGGCTCGCTGTGGTTTTGTTGGGTGAAGATCCTGCCAGCCAGGTCTATGTGCGTAACAAGGGTAAACAGACTGTCGAAGTCGGCATGAATTCATATGAGCACAAACTTGACGCGACGACCAGCCAGGAAGATTTGCTGGCACTGATCGACAAGCTGAACAATGATCCGGCCGTGCACGGAATTCTCTGCCAATTGCCATTGCCTGACCATCTGGATGAGGATTTGGTGATCAATTCGATCTCACCGGACAAAGATGTTGATGGATTTCACATCTCCAACGTGGGCTTGTTGGGAACGGGTCAAAAATCAATGGTTCCCTGTACACCGCTTGGATGTCTGATGATGCTACGGGCCCATTACGAAGGCCTTGGTGAAAGTCTGAGTGGCAAGAATGCGGTTGTGATTGGAAGATCAAATATTGTGGGCAAGCCAATGGCTAATCTCCTGCTAAAAGACAGCTGCACGGTGACGATTGCCCATAGCCGCACTAAGGATCTTGAGAAAGTCTGTCAACGCGCTGATATCGTTGTTGCAGCAGTCGGGCGCCCTGAGATGGTAACCGGCGAGTGGATCGGTGAGGGCGCAACGGTAATCGATGTTGGTATCAATCGCGTTCCTGCACCGGAAAAAGGGGAAGGCAAGATGAAGCTGTTGGGTGATGTGGATTTTGCCAGTGCATCGCAGAAGGCTGGCGCCATAACGCCCGTTCCCGGCGGAGTAGGTCCGATGACAATTGCCTGTTTGCTGGCCAATACGGTGACAGCCTGCAGCAGAGCAAATGGATTGGAAGAGCCGGAAGGTCTGACGGCCTGAGCAGTATATCTCGCAGTGCAACTTTCCACGGTGATACCAGGGAGTCTGTGCATGGAGTTACAAATGAAGACTCAAGGGCTCCACCCGATCTGCCATACAACCGCATTTCAAACCAGCAGGTCAAAGTACGCCAGGCTATTCCTGTCGCAGGTGGACACAAGCGATGGTCCAGTCAGGCTGTGTTACTGAAACAGCAACACTGTAC
>JBPCWM010000024.1:0-8961 GCA_051009515.1 Rhizobiaceae bacterium
CTATTCTTTTCGTCAACATATTCTTGCAGTGCATCGCGCGCCTTAGACCAATTTTTTGTTCGCGGTTTCAACACGTTGGCGAGCCCCATCGTAATCAATAATTTGACAGGTAGCTTCGCCACGAGTCGCTTGACCATTTCGATAAGCCAATCCTGCATCATGTCTTGATTTGTTCTTTTGAAAAATCCACGAATTGTTCGGCCTTCTTCAATTTTGCCTGTCTCGATCACCTGCTTGGCAAAAACCTCGTCGAAAATAGTTGATGGAGATTTGGGGGTGTGCCCCTTTAGTTCCAGCCAGTGCGCGGTTGCTTTCATAACCCCCTCAGGCTCCACATCTCTTGGGCAGGCGTAGGTGCATTTATTGCAAGACACGCATTGCCAAATTAGATCCTTGTCACGAAGCAGTTCACTCTCCATCCCCATGCGGATGAGATAGATCCAGTATCTTGGGTTAAAATCAGCATTAATCGCATTGACGGTGCATGAATTGGTGCAAGACCCGCACTGCCAGCACCGGTGAATTTTCTCTCCACCTGGAAGTGCCGCAATCTCTTCTTCCATACTCTCGTTGTAGTCGGTTACAACCCGGGATTCGATGAAAGTGCTCCAGTGCCCGGACACATCAATACCGTCAATTACGAGGCTTTCATGAGTCTTCAGATTCTCTGGCCTGATCAGGTTTTCCTCATGAATTGGCATCTAATGCACTTCCTTGATCGATTAGTTTGGTGTCTTCTAGAACATAAGCATCACCATCTACCGAGCGCAGCCTAGTGCGGGCTGACCCATTCTTGACGCCGTTCAATCCAAGAACCCGCCTGGTGTGTTCCATCGGATCTTCTGGCGCAGAGAAGTCTGTCCTGAGGTAGCTGCCGCCCTGTGCACATATGTATTCCGCATAAATCTGCGCACACAGTAAATCCACAAAGTAGATTACGTTCTTGTAAAAACCGTTAGTTGTCAAATATTGGCTAAGTTCTTGTCTTAAAATAACAAATGTTTCAAACCCATCCGATACCGGGATCGTCATATGATCAACCGCATCACCATGCCATATTTCACGAATGACACCTGTATTTGCCTTTGCGTCCCACACCCAACGGCACATTAACGGGTAGCGCTCAACATCTGTATTGTGGAGCATCTCAGCCGCCAAGTCGCGCACCCAGCGATGGTTCTTATCTTTTGGAAAAGCATCACAAAAAGCTGCCAGACGAGCATCCGTGGTCGTGGTATCTTGCGCACCCTCAAACAATTTTATAAGCGCTGACTTTATCTGTTCAAAACCAGTTGGGTCAAGATAAGGCCCAATACGCCGCCGGACTGTCGACATGAAGACGCACAGGCCCATAAGTTGATCGATATCCAGATATTTGACACGGCCATCGCCGAGCGCATCTTTAAACATCTCGCTTTTTAATGCCAGCACTTCCGCATACCGTTCAATACCGCCGAGGGCTTCACAGCCAGAGACCAAGTTTCCAAGCGCCTTTGACAGCAAAGCACCACTAAGATCCAGTTGAACCCCTTCTGGTTCAAGTGGTGTGCTTGGAGATTTGCTGACAAAGAAAGCCACTGCTAACCTATTCTGCTGCCTGCGGCACGCTTTGGGTAATTGCATAGGCCGACATAGCGGCCGCGTGGCCTTGGGCAATTGAATCATCGATCGTTTCTGGTCCGGTAGCGGACCCGGCTACAAATACGCCATCGCGCGACGTCGCTCCCATGGCGCCATATGAGTTTTGTTTGCCAACAAAGCCGTGAGGTTCCAATTCAACATCAAAGATCGTCGACAGCAGCATATTGTCAACATTCGGGTCCATGCCAATTGCATGCACTACCATATCGAACGGAATGGTAATCGGGCGTTTGACAAGCGTGTCTTCACCCTTGACGATAAGCTTTTCGCCATCTGAGGTGACTTCGGCAATGCGCGCCTTGATGTATTTAACCTTGAATTCTTCTTGAGAGCGCCAGTAGTAGCCTGTCTCGTAAAGACCAAAAGTGCGAATATCCATGTAGTAAATGTATACATGGCAGTCCTCGAGTTCTTCGCGAATTTCCATCGCAATATTTGCCGAAACCGTACAACAAATCTTGGAACACCACTCTCTGCCAATCTGGCGGTCACGTGATCCAACACACAGTAAAATCGCAACGCGTTTAGGTTTGCGTCCGTCTGATGGGCATCGCACGCCCTGACCTGAAGAGATCATTTGCTCAACTTGTGTTGTGGTCACCACATCAGGAAACGTGCCGAACCCCCATTCGGGCTTATTTACCGAATCGAAATGGGTGAAGCCCGTACACAAGATTGCAGACGACACATCAATTGGCCCACCCTGTGACAGTTTCGCTGTGAATTGACCAAGTGAGCCCGAAAATTCCGCGACGGTCGTCCCGGTCTTAACTTCGACTAACCCGCTGGCTTCGACCCGATCGACCATCCCTCCAATCGCGTCTTTCGCCCATTCCCCGGAAGGGACAAGTTTGGCGTAACCTGACAAGATCGGCGCACCACCCAGCTGATCTTCTTTTTCGACCAACACGCAGTTCTGTCCAACTGACGCCAAAGAATGAGCAGCAGCCAGACCCGCAGGCCCGCCCCCGACGATGAGAACAGGATTACTCATTTCGCTTTGTTACTCCTTTAAAACCCGGCCCCGAAGTGACCATGCGGCGAGGATCATAGAGATTGTCCTGCTGGCCTTCTTCAACGACCTTTAGATATTCTTCGAATTCTGCCTTGGCTGCTTTCCAATCAATACCGATCTTCTCCATCAGTTTTTCGGTGGAGGATGCATGCCAATGTGATTGAACGATTTTGTATGGATGGGCGCCACAAGCGAGCGCTGCAAATTGACAGTCCGCGAGAATAGGCAAATCTACTTCCTTGCCAGCCGCTTTCCCGATCCATTGATTTTTATCCAAGGTGGTAATGCAACCGGTATCATGACCAATCATCACGTCGGCATTTGCTTCTTCGATCGCAACTTTAACCTTCCTGTCGATTGCAAAAGACCGGGTGAACTCTCTTTCTGAAATAATGTGCCGGAACCCAAACCCGCAGCAGTCATACCAAGTCGAATAATCAATTACCTGCGCACCCAACGCTTCAATTATGCCGGTAGAAACTGCGACCCGGTTTCCATCCAAAATGGTGTCATCATAAATCGCATCCTCGGGCACCATCTTGTAAACGTGGCACGCCGGGTGGATCGTTGCGCGCACATCTGAACAGTCAATCACCTGTCTGTTGGCGATCTCGCCGCGCATCATGTGCACCCATTCTGAATAGTGCACAATTTCTTCTGGAATCAGCAACTTGCCATCGACAAGACGGTCTAGTTTTCCCAGAATCTTTTTGACCCGATCTCGTAACTCCGCTGAGTGCAGCAAGTATCCGCGAACTTCTTTATAATTTCCAAAAGAGGTACCGCAATGAACAAGAGGATAATAATAGCCATCCGGCAGGCCTTCAGCCTTTGCGGCGACGTAGGCCTGATGGAAATTGCGAAGGAATACAGCAGCCAGGCTTTCCAGATTGCCAATGCCGGAGCCGTGATAGTTCCACGCCGTGCATGAGGTCTGGTCGGTCTCATCAAGATATTGTATACCGATCTCATTCATCAGCCACAAAAGCGATGCGGGATAACCGGGTATATTTCCACACTGACCACACGACTTGTGATGCCAAAGACGATCAGTAGGGATTTGTTTATCCCAACCGTAAAGTGTTTTTGCTTGCTTAGGTTTGTGGCCCTCTGAAATACGGTGGACAACTATTTCGCCATCCTTCTCCAGCTGCCACATGATGTCGCGCACATCTTCCACGCGATCCTTGTTGGTCAGCATCGATCGCTTATCGATCTTTTGCTCTACCCAGGATGTCGCGACCAAGGCTTCTTCCTGACTGAGATTGGCATCTCGCCATTCAGAACCGTGGCCAGTAAACCGCTCACCGTCTTTGGTTGAATCGCTCATCTCACTCTCCCAAGCATGTGATCAATCATCATCTTCTTCATCCAGAAAATCTTCCCAGTCATCACGCTTCTCATCCATAATATCGACAATGACATCGAAAAGATTTTCATCGATTGTCTCCAACTGCTCCAAAACGCCGGTTTCTTCCCAAATCGTGTAAAGCTCAATCGACGTCTTCAAATTTACTTCCCATGCCGTTGCAGTCGTGTTGAGGGTTGGCATGGGAATCGCTTTGCGAAGCGTTTTCAGAGGCGCATCGATTTTAGATATATTGGGGCCCCAGTCTGCGAAATGTTCAGCATTGATCATGTCTGGAGCAAGCTGGTTACCGGTCGAAATCAGTTTCAGCATTACCCGGCTGAAGGGTCGCAAAACATTTTTTGCCGATTCCATGCCGTGTTTAATCGCGGTTTCCCGCATTAACATAACCAAGCCACCCGGAGAATTTCCGAACGGGCATCGCGCCGCACACGTATAACATTGCGCGCACGCCCAAATTTTTTCCTGCATAGCGTCGTAGATGCCCTCTAGATTCTCCGTCCAGAGCAACTGAACGATCTCTCGCGGGCTAAAATCATAGTAATGGGCGGCGGGGCAAGTGGCAGTGCAAATACCACAATTCAAGCATCCATTTAGTTCGTGATCATACCGAAGGTCATCTTGAATATCTTGAAAGATTTCCTCCAGTTGATCGCGATCAACCAGTGGCTGCGGTGAGACCGGGTCTCCGATATGATCTTGCACTCTCGTGGTCAATTGTGACATGGCGTACAGTTCCTTCAGAGATCAATAAGTCATCACCTTACAATCTTCTTCCATAACCTGTTCGATCAGATGGGCACCACCAACAACCCCATCGCATTCAGGGATGAGATCGTCCTTGTCCATGTCAAATAGATCGAGATTTGGGGAGCAGCAGAAAAATTTCACACCAGCTTCATGAGCATCTTTTATGAAATCGTAGACAGACTTGGGCGACCCTTCTTTAACGACAAGGTTTTCAGCAACGCCTTTTTTCATAAGCCTGCCCGATGTCGCTGTGCAGATGACGTCAACTTCGTAGTCCATCGCTGCGGCAACTGTGGCCTGAAATATTGGTGCTCCCAACTCTTCGCCATTCCTTGGGTCAGTATTGGCCATAACGATTACGAGCTTTTCTGCCAAAGTTCTCCCTTTCCCTAGATATTGCCAGCATCATATTAGAATATTATAAAGTATGCAACTGACACAGCTCATGGTGCACAATTTAGATTTTATATTCTCAAGACATCAATCCGGTTTTTTGGATCAAACCTGTCATTACAGGGATCAAAGCGTCTTCTATTGCTTGTTTCTGGCGCCTGAGGCCTTGCAACACCGGTCCTGTTTCAGCTGGGCTTTCTTCGAACTCCATTATCAAATCTTCCGCGATTGCCAGTTTAAATCCGGGATGAAACGAAAACCCAAATGAGTTGTCGCCAATTTGATAGATCAATGGGCGGTCCCTTTCATTCGCCGCCAGCACTTGCGCATAATCTGGGGGAACAGGAATATCGCGCATGTATGTGATTGCTGGAAAAATCTCTGGCAAATACCCCCTTAGTGCATCTGGCTCAGACCGGTATCCCGTTTCGCATGTGAACTGCAGATCGCAAAGCTCAGAACCGCCCTCTGCGGCAATTGCAAGAATTTGAGACCCCAATCCAAACCCGAGCACCGGAAGCCCATGCATGAGACATGCACGCGTGAGGCTGACTTCTTCCTCCAATGTCGGAACATCCCTAGACCCTGCGCTGCCCCAAGGACCGCCGCCGAGCAGGACAAGCCCGTCGGCAACCTCTTCAAATTTGGGAACATTAACGCCTTCCGTGAAAGGTCGCACATATTTGAAGCCTATTCCGCGGCCTTCCAGGTGATCTTCAATCAATCCCAGATAGTCTGCAGATGTGTGCTGAATGACGGTTAGGGATTTCATCGATTTTCCACACGAGAAAGCGTCAACTTGCGGCATTTTCTATCGCAGTGGAAAAATCATCCGGGGTAATTGTGAGCAATCCGACTTCAGCGGTTTTGAAGAAATCCTCAACCGTACTGCGAACCTCGCCAACAGCCGTCCCACGCAGAGCAGCCTCAAGATCCAGCACAATACGCGGAGGTGTCACAAAAAAGTCACCGGTAATGAGAACCTCCCTGAAACGGTTTTGACCCGCACCCTCAACCCGCACATGTGCGGTCACCGAACCGCCCTGCCCGGTGTGGGTGGCAGAGAGAACATCTGCTTCACTTGTAGGGTCATCAATCTCGGCAACGAATTCATCGGTACCAATTTCATCATCGTAAATCGCTTTTGTGAGCTCTTCTTCTTCCTGGGTTATGTCGCCACGCTCAGGCTTGATACCAAGCCTCTCCGCGAAACCGTCTAGCAATGCATCCTGAATTTCTTTGATTGCGGGCGCCTGCTCCAGAAGCTCTTTTAAAGTAACAATGCGCTGCGCTGCGGAATCGAGATTTTTCTTCTCAAGTTTTGCTTTTGGGACGTTCAGGGCGGCTACCATGGTTGCTGCATCCATATCGACCAGAACCGTGCCTTGATAGAATAACGTATCACCATCAAAGAAACCGCCAGTTCCAGAGATCTTTCGCCCATCCACCTCGATGTCGTTGCGGGGCCGGTACTTGGCGTCAACGCCAAGCTTCGACAAGCCCAGTGCAGCCGCTTCACAAATTTCTCGTGCCAGGTCTGCAAGTGAGCTGATACCAAGCGTTGAACGATGAAAAATCAATTCCCACCCAAGCTGACCCTCGTCAAAATAGAGAGCTCCGCCTCCGGTGATACGGCGCACCGTGCGAATATTATTGTCACGGCAAAAATCCAGTTTGAGTTCTTGGCTAAGTGCTTGATGCCTACCAATGAGCGCAGTTGGCGGAAACCTCAAAAACCGCACACTGTCGGGGATCTTACCCGCAGCATGCAAATCAATCATGGCCTGGTCGAAAGCGATCTGTTCTCGGCCATCTCTGATGCCGGTGTCGATTACGCGAAACTCCTCAGACATCGACCATCTCCAGATCTTCTCCCTCTAAATACGTCTCGCCAGGTTTTTCCATATCAAGCTGCTGGCGGATTTTTCGTATGTCTACTTCCTGAGGCTGGAACGGGTAACTCGCGATGTCGCTCGGCGGAGAATCACCATAGGGTCTGTCACATGCTGAAATATCTTCAGCAAACTTGCCAGGGCACCCGGAGGTGCGAAAAGCAATACCTGAATCAATGATCGCTTCCAGTTCAGCCTTGGGCATGCCGAAGTCCGACACCCGGCCACTCTCATCAAACGACATATCATCAACACGTTTATCGTAGTAATCGATCAAATAACGACCCAGTTGCACACGCCTCCACTGATCGCGGGGCGTGGCGGGAAGATGATCCATAAGCGACCCTTTTTCAGGAAAGAAACAGAACATGTGACTGTGCCCACCGATATCAACCAGTTTCTGGACAAGGTTTAGAGCTTCAAATTCCGTTTCCCCCATTCCAATAATGATATGCGCGCCAAACTTTTGAGGGCCAAAAACATCGCGGGCATCGAGCAGAATTTCCCAGTATTTATTCCAGCTGTGAGGCGACTGCACGCCCTTGCCACGCGTCTTGTCAAAAATTTCCGGCGTTGCTGCATCGAGCGCAACGGTAAAAATATCCGATCCCATTTCATGGAGAAGCTTGACGTCATCCCGCGACATCGTGGTTGGATTAGACAATATGGAGACAGGGATTGTCGAAGGGTCAACCTTATCTGTCCACGTTTTTAATACCGATACAGTATCTTGATCTGACCTTGGATGGGTGATCATGGAAATACACATGCGGTGAAATGGCGTGTTTTCTCCATCCTTGGAAACGATATTTACGATCTCTTCCATTGGCACCGCTGGCCAATCGACGCGAATAAAGTTCCTGTCGGCATAGTCGCGTTGTGCTTCGCGATGACGTGCAAGGCCACAATATGCGCAATTGGCCCGGCACCCTTCAGGATAAGTCAGCAACAAATTCAGGCATCTGGTGCAACTACATCTGTGCATCCGACCCTTCATCACGCCAAGGGTAATTGCAGCAGCGGTTGAAAGCTGCACATATTCAGGTGATCGCATGTGCGGTGTCAGTATGTTGTAGTTGGGAAGATATACGCCTTCAGGCTGGACATCATTTTGCTTGACCCGGCTACCATTCTTCAAAGCGCTCGGCGTTTGATCAGGCTTTCGTGGTGTCATGACTTCAGCGGCATTAAAATCCATGCCGAACGTATTCTTTCCACCTGGAATGGTTCCCTCTGGCTTTAGACATGTCATGAGATTTGCTCTCCCTCTCTCTAAGCAGCCCAATATTCAGGATAGGCTATCCAGTTTTGACGCAATTGCGCGCCATTCGGCATGCCGTTTCGGTAATGGCCAAGCAACGCTTTACGGCGTTTCAGAGCCCGGTCCAAAGATGGCTTGAAAAGATCTTCCAACTCTTCTTGATAATCCTCGCAGGCATCGAAGTTAGCAGCAAGTACCTCCACAGCGCTCTGCCCCGCTAGACGGCCTGACACAATTGCAGCATTGATTCCTGCCCCTGTCATTGGATTTGTCAACCCGGCTGCATCGCCAGCCAAAAGCACGGTTGTCTCGCCGAGAAAACCATATGGCTTAAGCATACCACCAACCGGAATTGCACCACCTGTGTGATGGGAAACCGTTTCACCTACCCGTTCTGATGCCACCAGATCACGATGCAAATCCGCCAGGAGCGGTTTCAAACAGTGTTTATAATCCGGGAGCAGCCCAAGGCCGATATTGGCCACGGTGCGTTTTGGAAAAAGCCAGCCATAACCGCCAATGAATTTTGTAGATAGAAAAATATCCGTGGATTCAGATGGCTGTAACAAAGGCACGGTGATTTGGCGTGTCTCAGCAATCCGCACATTGGTCTGTTCGATTGCTTTCCCCACAACAGATT
>JBPCWM010000025.1:0-2757 GCA_051009515.1 Rhizobiaceae bacterium
TTTGGGGCGTCAATTGGCGCAGGCGTGCCCTCACCCCGCATCGCGAATTCCCAAGCACACCAGATTAGGACGGCGGCACCAACGGTCCATAATGGCGCGGCCACAAAACGCCAGTAATCGGTGATCAATTGGTCCGAGTCCCCGTAATTGGCGATAAGCCACGGCACCAGGACCACGAACGTCGCCGGCGCAATAATGATGAAAAGAAAGGATTTGACGACAATCATTTGCCAAGAGGTGACCAGCAGCCACAAGCTATGGCAGAAGTGACCTTCCTCAGTTGGTGTACCATCTACGAAGCTAGTTTGTTCTGGCCTTAAAATCAAGCAACGATAGTGACCGATCTTGGTATAAAGCGACGGTGACTGACGTATCGCAAGCAGAACAACAGCCAAAATAGAAAATGGCAATTTGTCCGCTTCTCGGTCATTGGAGTTGTTCAGTTACAAACTTGCATCAAGGTCTGCATCGAGCCCATATTTACCGACTTTGCAAAGTCGCCTGCAGAACAATTGGTAGCGGTGATGCCTGAATTGGATAGCCAGCTACAATATCTGCACCTTGAAAAAATGTCGTGTTCATGCTCGATTACTCTTAACTTAACATGTGAGTTGATCACGAGTCTTTTGCTTCTATGGAGGGGAAAAATGAAGTATCAAATTCTGTATGGCGGTGTTTTGTTAGCCATTGGCATTGGAATGGGTGCCTTCATGTACTCGCCCCATCCAGACGTGAAAGAGGTGCGGAACAACATTGTTGAAAATGTGCCCGGTTCCGCCATTGCACAGGAAATCAAGTCCGACATCTCCCCGACTCGTGTTAGAGATCGACTGCGTGATACCTATTATCCAAATACTGAAGACTTGAAGCCCGACGAGATGCGCGTCATCTCTTGTGGGACGGGTATGCCTACCACGCGGGCGGCACAAGCGGCTGCTTGCTGGTTGGTGGAACTTGGCAACGGTGACAAATTTTTATTCGACATAGGCAGCGGCGCGGCGGAGCGCATTTCGTCTCTACAGATCCCCTACAACTATCTAGACAAGGTTTTTATTGGTCATCTACACACAGACCACTTCGGCAGCCTGCACGATCTGTTCATCGGTGGAGCGCTGATGGGGCGAAACGTCCCGTTGCGGGTCTGGGGTCCAAGCGCAGCTTCTCCTGAACTGGGAACAGCGCATGCCCTAAAGGGAATGTTGCAAATGCTCAACTGGGATCTTGCAGGGCGTGCTGGCCAAGTCGACTTCCGTGGCTATACGTTGGAAGTCACCGAATTCGATTACAAGGCAGAGAATGCGGTGGTTTATGAAGCAAACGGTGTGGTCATTCGGTCATTTCCGGCGATCCATTCGATCGATGGGTCCGTAAGTTTCTCGCTGGAATGGAACGAGTTGAAGTTTGTGTTTTCCAGCGACACATATCCCAACAAATGGTTCAACAAGTTTTCAAAGGATGCCGATCTGGTAATCCACGAATGTTTTGTCGCTGTTCCTGAACTGATCAGCAAGATGCGTTTCACTCCCGAACAAGCGTTGCAGGTTGGCACGCAAATTCACACAGCACCGGAAGCCTTTGGTAAGGTGATGAGTACGATCAAACCACGTATGGCGGTAGCGTATCATTTCTTCAACGACTTTGACACAGCAACGTCTATCTATGAGCGAATTCGCTCCACCTACGATGGACCGCTGAGTCTGGCTCAAGACTTCATGGTCTGGAATGTGACGAAGGAAGACATTCGTGTCCGCATGGCGGTAACAGAGGAAGCCACATGGGCACCACCGCTCGCCGCTCCTGCTGAATTGCCAAATATGGCTGATCGTGAAACCTTTTCAAAACGGAGCGGGGTTCCTGCGGACGCGATTGGCTATACGGACTTCATCGCCAATGGTAAATTCGATGTGGATGATGTGCTGCAACCAATTTATGAACAGGCTGGCAAGCAGTTCAACAAGGAGTTTCCATATCCTGAAACAGGAAAGTAGGATCTCTTTGGGATGGCTAAGGTTTGCGCCTGCGGTCTCCGCGTATTGGAGCCTTAGAAGCCGGTGATTGCTCAAACTGATCAGCAGCAGCTGATATTCGGGTGACAATCGGTGAGCTCCGGAAGCTTGGCCTCTTTCGCACAAAACCACAGGCAGGTTTGTCCGCATGCCGGTCATGGACCTGTTTTCCGCCAAGGTCCGCTCTTGGCGGCAATCCAGTCATTCGTCAAAACGGCGGTGTCAGAGGAACTTTCTTGCCTACTGCATTCGCGCCACCTAGCGTGAATGGATGACAAATCTCTCCCCATTTCGCTATTTCAAAACGTCACCGGAGATCATCCGCGTTGCTGTGATGATGTATGTTCGTTTTCCGCTTTCCCTCCGCAACGTTGAAGACCTGCTGCATGAACGCGGTATCGACATCAGTCATGAAACTGTTCGGTTTTGGTGGAATAGGTTTGGTCCTGTCTTTGCTGCTGAAATCCGCAAAAGACGAGTGCATCAGGTCCGAGCTTATTCCAACTGGCAATGGCACCTGGATGAGGTCTTTGTTCGGATCAATGGAGAAACTCACTATCTATGGCGAGCTGTCGATCATGAAGGTGAAATTCTTGAATCCTATGTCACCAAACGCCGCGATCGTAAGGCAGCATTGAAATTCCTCAGGAAATCAATGAAACGCTATGGTCGCCCTCATGTGCTTGTGACGGACAAACTCAGGTCATACGGCGCAGCAATGAAAGTTATTGGAAACGCAGAGCGACAGGAA
>JBPCWM010000026.1:0-2576 GCA_051009515.1 Rhizobiaceae bacterium
GTCTCCGGCTTGCATGATGACGGATTTGTCGATCCTGTCAGTGATCGTAGGCACCAGGACCTCGGCCGTTTTGGCAGCCTCCACCAAATCGCCTTGACTCATCGGCGCGTCGGTTTCGTTCAGCGTCGTTGAGAACAGTTCGCGCATGCGCGTTTCAACAACATCCGGCAGTCTGCGGGTAACAATAACAGTTGGCTTGCGCGTTGACATTTTGGGGCAACTCCTGGCGAAATCGTAAATCAGGGCTTTAGGTCATGAACTCATAAACGGGGTCAATATGGTATGAATCAATTTCCCCGGATACAAGGCGCGAGTTCGCGGGAAACCTTCTGGTTTTCAAGAACTTGCAACGATTAAAGCGAGCAAATTGATCATATCCTCCGGACGATGAAACCGCTGCAATCTGCCGTGTCAAAGCTCTTGATCGGGCCACCAGCCCGTCCGGCAAGCTTTTCCTTGCATATTTTTGCTGTTTCAACGCCATTTTGATCCTACTTATGAGTTCATGAACTGGTGGTCGGTTTGCCAGCCCTTGCAAATCACTTGTCCATTCTTGTTTATGTTGCGTGAGCGCCCATGTAAACTCTGCTGGTTGATGCAATCGTGTTTGCAGCGCATATTATAGTCAATGAACAGGCATTCTGCCTGGTTTGGACAAAACCTTTGGGACGATTGAGCATAGGACGGGTCTTGTTTGCTGCAATGGCTGTTGCCGTGGCAGGCGGCATCGTGTTCGCGTTCACCGAAAACCAGAATCCCCAAACGCTGAGTACCGCAAACGCCGCACAGGATAAAAAACCTGCTGCCAGGCCGGTAAATACCCAGACCGGATTGCCCTTGCCCCGGTTTGTCAGCCTGAAATCCGAACGCGTCAATGTGCGCCGGGGCCCATCCAATGAACACGGGGTTGTATGGGTTTTCACGCAGAAAAGCCTGCCGGTGGAAATCATTGCGGAATTTGATCACTGGCGCCGCATCCGCGACAGTGAGGGTGCCGAAGGCTGGGTCTATCATTCATTGCTGACGGGAAGACGCACGGTTATTGCTGCACCATGGTCCAGCGATAAAACCATGCGGCTCCACACCGGCGCCTCAGCATCGGCAGAACTGGTCGCACGTATTGGCTCTGGCGCGTTGGGCGACCTGAAGTCCTGCGATGGCAAATGGTGTTTGGCGGCGTTCAGTGGTTATGAAGGCTACGTTTCACAGGAAACGCTGTTCGGTGTCTATCCGGGCGAGGTCTACGAAAAGTGATCGGGACAACGCTCACCAGATTAGAGCGATTCAGGTTTTGATTGAATCAAAACCGCGCTCTATCCCTTTTTTGTCGCATTTCTTTTTCACAAAACCGGTATCCACTTTTGTGAGAAATGCTCTAGTGTCTTAGTCGTCCTTTTCGAGACGCACAATTATGTCGATCCGGCCAATTCTCATGCCCTCAGGCGGCATTGGCAAGCCATCTACTGTCAGCTCGTCGCCATCAATGTCTATCAGACGGCCTTCATCTTCCAGGTAATAGTGGCAGTGGTTGGAGGTATTGGTATCAAAATATGATTTGTGGCCCTCAACGGCCACCTCACGCAACAAGCCTGCCTCTGTAAACTGGTTGAGCGTGTTGTAAATCGTGGCGAGTGACACCGCGATACCGGCCCGGACGGTTTCTACATGTAGCTGCTCGGCGGTAATATGCCGGTCTCCGCTGCCGAACAGGAGGTTTCCAAGCGACATCCGCTGCCGTGTTGGCCGCATACCGGCGTCGCGCAGTTTCTGTTCCATGTTTTGAGTACTCGTCATCACATCACTTTGCTCAGGTGCATGGCCAACAACCATGAAATACAATTTCAAACGCCTATATAAACCTAACCGTGCCCGCATGCAATTGTGCGAGAAAGACGCACTGACGTCTGATCGCCGGGATGGCATCGTAGTTGGTTAGTGCTTTCACAGAATGTTTCGATATGTTACGAAAACATCAGCAACAGGGGCAGTGCAGGTTTGCTGCCTGTATGACTAATTCAGGGTTTGAGGGCAATGAGTGAACGAAAAGGGCATTTTGGCTACGAGGATTTGCTGGCTTGTGGCAGGGGCGAACTGTTTGGTCCCGGCAATGCGCAACTGCCACTGCCGCCAATGTTGATGTTCGATCGTATTTCTTCGATTAGCGAAGATGGTGGATCTGCTGGCAAAGGCGAGGTCGTGGCCGAGCTCGACATTAAACCCGACCTATGGTTCTTCCCATGCCACTTTCAGGGTGATCCGGTCATGCCTGGATGTCTGGGACTCGATGCACTTTGGCAATTGACGGGGTTTTTTCTCGGCTGGATGGGCGCGCCTGGGCGTGGACGGGCTTTGGGTGTTGGCGAGGTCAAATTTTCGGCGATGGTCACGCCGGATGTCAGGAAAGTTGAGTACGTGGTGGATGTTCAGCGGCTCATATTGCGCAAATTGAACATGGCCATTGCCAATGGCGTATTGAAGGCTGATGGAGAGGTTATCTACACCACGACCAATATGCGTGTTGGGACATTTGTGGATGAAAAACCAGCTTAGTCCATATCGACAGGGCAGATGATGAA
>JBPCWM010000027.1:0-3146 GCA_051009515.1 Rhizobiaceae bacterium
GATTTGAAACGGCTTCCTGATATCTGTCCCTGTAGTCCAAAATCAAAAAACCCTGCAGGCGAGCCCTTGCAACAAGCATTTGACGGTGGACCCTCGGCCCCACCGGAATCGGGTCCCAATCTGCCAATGATGCGGTGCCACAAATGGCTATCCGCGCACCCACGGCAAGATTGGTCATGACGGCATCACTGATTGGTCCGCAGGTATTGTCAAAATAGCAATCGACGCCGTCCGGACATTTGGTCTTGATGGCGAGCGCAACATCCTCTTCACGATAGTTGATCATGTCATCATACCCGAAGACCTCCTTGCACATGGCCATTTTTTCGGCGCTGCTGGTAATGCCAACTGTTCGGCAACCCTTGATCTTTGCGATTTGCCCCACCGCAGAGCCGACCGATCCTGCAGCTGTTGAGACCACCACAGTATCTCCCTTGCTCGCCTGACATACATCCAGAAGACCGAAATAGGCAGTCATTCCATTCAGTCCCAATACGCCCAGATGAAGGGAAACTGGCAAGTTGTCCTTGCTGATCTTGCGGTCCACATTGCTTCCGTCGTCAATGGCGTAGCGCTGCCACCCCAGCACACCGATCACCCGATCACCTCGCTCGTAGCTTGCACTGCGGCTTGCTACAATTTCCCCCACAGCAAAGGATCGCATAGGGGCTCCAATTTCCACGGGTGGCAGATAGTTGGGTGCAACATTGACCCATCCGCGCATGGCCGGATCGATCGACCAATATTCTGTTTTGACGAGAAACTCTCCGTCTTTCAGTTCAGGAACGGGGATCTCCTCAACCGTAAAGTGCTGGGCCTGAGGTGCGCCCTTGGGACGCGAGGATAAAACAACTCTTCGATTAATAAGTTCTGTGGACATGATATTGTTCCCTTATTGTCCGGATGTGCACAAATTCCAACTGCCACAACCGGAGCAAAGACTAGCTGAGATCGAGCCAGCCACAAGTTGTTTGAAGAGCTTGTCAAATTGATCTGTATCAAAGACGCGACGTTCAGCCTGTGTTGCTGTAACATGGGCAGGAGTCAGTGGTCGTTAGACTTGCTTACCGCCAAGCTTATATAGCCAGGTGAGGTGGCGATCATTCAGCGCCAGGGAGGAATCGGAATATGCCATCAACTCAGCAATCTGTACCGCTTCAACCATTTGATACGTTTCAGATACAGACCATTACATTTTCCGATGTCAAAGCAGCGCTGGCCGATGGTGTCAGTGATTTCATGCGCAAACCCATGCTCAGTTTGCTGTTTGGCGCAATATTCGCCGCGTTCGGTCTGGTCTTTGTCGCAGGCCTTTTGGTTTACGATCAAATCTGGATGATTGTCCCGGCTGGTGTGGGCTTTCCTTTAGTCGCTCCATTTCTGGCGGCAGGGCTTTACGAAATGTCCCGTCGCTATCAATTGGGGGAATCTTTCAGTTGGGGTGACATATTTTCAATTGTATTTCGCCAACAAAGACGTGAATTCGGCTGGATGGCATTTGTGATGCTATTCGTCTTCTGGGTCTGGATTTATCAGGTTCGCCTATTGCTGGCATTATTCCTGCAATGGACATCCTTTTCTTCCCTTGAGGGATTTGTGCTGGTGGTAACAACCACCACAAATGGCATCTTGTTTTTGATGATTGGTACCGCTGTCGGTGCATTTCTGGCCACGGTCTTGTTTAGTATAACCGTCGTTGCCATGCCGTTGCTTCTGGACGAGGAGATTGATTTCGTTTCAGCAATGATTTTGAGTGTGAAATCTGTCTTTCAAAATCCCGTGGTTCTGTTGGGTTGGGGCGTAATCATCGCTGCTCTGACGTTTCTTGCAGTGTTGCCAGTCTTTGCAGGTGTGGTGATCATCTTGCCAATACTTGGCCACACAACCTGGCACCTCTACAAGCGCATCATTGCAAAAAAGGATCCAGTGGCCGAGGTATGATCAAGGCTTAGTTCAAAGGCCGGGCTGCTTGAGACGACCATCCTGAGACATCAAAATGGCTGCCGGCCTGGTAAGTTCAAAATTTGCAAGGATAATCATCAAAACCGCCATGATCGGCACAGCCAGAAACATACCAACAATACCCCAGATAGAGCCCCACACGAACAGGGCAAGTACAACTACAAGCTGACTCATCAACAGTGTTTTTCCCGCAAGCCTTGGTTGCAGGAAGTTGCCGATCACGAATTGGATCAGTCCCACCAAGATGAAAACTTTCAAGGGACCCGAAAAGTCCTGAAACTGTACCAGCGCAAAAAGCGTTGGAAAAGCCGTGCTCAGTATGGAACCGACCGTTGGGATAAAATTGAGTATGAAGATGATGAACGCCCAGAATTCAGCGTGATCGAGCCCGATATAGGTCATGGCGATGTAGCTTAGCAGGGCGGTGATCAGGCTGATAAACGTCATGATCAAGATATAGGCCTGTATGTCATTGCTGATGGCGTCCAGAAGTGCCTCGACGCGGCTGCGTTTGGCCTCATCCTTGATGAGGGCGCGGAGCTTGAGTTGGAAAAACTGCTGCTCAATGAGAAGAAAGATTACGTAGATCGAAATAGTGCCAATCTGGCTGGAAAAACTGGCAGTTGCGCTCAAAACCCGTGTGAGCAGGCGCTCAAGCCCCAACTGGTCCAGTATCTTGTTCAGCAAATCCGCATTGGTCATACCGAACAAATCAGCCGCCCTGTCGATTAGTGGATTCATACTTTGCTGAAATTCCGGGGCTCGCGAACTGAGAGCAGAGATGTTGGACACAACCAGGTCCAACGCAAGCATGCTGAAATTGAACGTGACAAACAGAGCCAGGATAATGGCAATTGCGCGGGGCAATCGAAAATTGCCGACCTTTAGCCTTTGCAACCCAGCTGCAGCTGCATTGATCAGAAACCAGATCAGCAGGGCCACAGAAAACGGAATGAAAATGCTGGATCCATAGACCAGCATCAGTAGGAAAAAGAATATCAGTCCTGAAATTAGAAAACTTCTGCCAAGCCGGTCGGTCATAATGGTCCGCTGGTGGAAAATGAGCCCAGATCCTATCGCTACCCCGCATGGCGCTGCCAATGCAAGGCTAACCGGCAAGAGGATCAACTTGCCGGGTTTCAAAAAAAGTTGCTGCTACCATTTTGTCGCACCAGTCGATGCAA
>JBPCWM010000028.1:0-2842 GCA_051009515.1 Rhizobiaceae bacterium
CACATCATTCGCGGCGTGCTCGACACGCAAGGCGTTAAAGATCGCAAGCAGCGCCGTTCGAAATACGGCGCCAAGCGTCCGAAGTAAGGGTATATTGAGATGTCACGTCGTCACCGCGCCGAGAAACGCGAAATTAATCCCGATCCCAAATTTGGTGATCTGGTTCTGTCCAAGTTCATGAATTCCATCATGTTGGACGGAAAGAAATCTGTCGCTGAGCGTATTGTTTATGCTGCTCTTGATCAGGTTGAAGACAAAGCTCGTACAGAAGCCTTGCCAATGTTCCACACCGCGTTGGAAAACATTGCGCCTCAGGTTGAAGTGCGGTCCCGCCGTGTTGGTGGAGCAACCTATCAGGTTCCTGTTGAAGTTCGCGCAGAGCGCCGTCAGGCTCTGGCCATCCGCTGGCTTATTGCTGCGGCCCGCAAGCGCAATGAAACAACCATGATCGAACGCCTCTCCGGAGAATTGATGGATGCGGCCAACAATCGTGGCTCCGCCGTCAAGAAGCGGGAAGACACGCACAAGATGGCTGAAGCCAACCGCGCCTTCTCACACTATCGCTGGTAACTCGTTCTCAGGTTCCTCCCAAAAGAGATTTTAAGATTATGGCACGCGAATACGACCTTAAAGACTACCGCAATTTCGGCATCATGGCCCACATTGATGCAGGCAAAACCACCATGACCGAGCGCATCCTGTATTATACAGGCAAGATCCACAAAATGGCGGAAGTGCACGACGGTGCCGCCACCATGGACTGGATGGAGCAGGAACAGGAACGCGGCATTACCATTACCTCTGCTGCGACAACGACTTTCTGGGAAGGTCGTGACGGCACCAAGCGTCGTTACAACATTATCGACACCCCTGGCCACGTGGATTTTACCATTGAGGTTGAGCGTTCGTTGCGTGTGCTCGACGGTGCGGTTGCATTGCTAGATGCCAATGCCGGGGTTGAGCCTCAGAATGAAACCGTCTGGCGTCAGGCCAACAAGTACAACGTTCCACGCATGGTTTTTGTCAATAAAATGGACAAGATCGGTGCCGATTTCTTCCGCTCTGTTGAAATGATCAAGGAGCGCCTCGGTGCAACACCATGTGTGCTCCAATTGCCAATCGGTGCTGAAAACCACTTTGAAGGCATTGTAGACCTGATCGAAATGAAAGAACTCGTTTGGCAGGGTGAAGACCTTGGTGCTGGATGGGATGTTCTGGATATTCGTGACGAGTTGAAAGATCAGGCTGAAGAGTACCGTGAACTTCTGATCGAGACTGCTGTTGAGGCGGACGAAGAAGCCATGGAAGCCTATCTTGAAGGCGAAATGCCAGACGCCGACAAACTGCGTGAGTTGATCCGCAAGGGTACAATTAACGTGGAATTTTTCCCTGTCATGTGTGGAACAGCTTTTAAAAACAAGGGCGTACAACCACTTCTTGAAGCAGTTACTGACTTCTTGCCAAGTCCACTGGATGTTCCGGCTATTGCTGGTATCGATGCCAAGACAGAAGAAGATACCACTCGTGAATCTTCTGACGATGCACCATTTTCCATGCTGGCATTCAAGATCATGAACGATCCGTTCGTTGGTTCACTGACATTCTGTCGTATCTATTCCGGTACGCTGGAAACTGGCGGTTCATTGATGAACACCGTGAAGGGCAAGAAAGAGCGCATCGGCCGCATGCTGCAGATGCACTCCAATGATCGTGTGGACATCAAAGAGGCCTATGCAGGTGACATCGTCGCCATTGCCGGTCTGAAAGAAACCACGACTGGTGACACACTGTGTGACCCGCTCAAGCCCGTTATTCTTGAGCGCATGGAATTCCCTGATCCGGTTATCTCGATTGCGATTGAGCCAAAAACCAAGGGCGACCAGGAAAAAATGGGCATCGCGCTTAACCGTTTGGCTGCTGAAGATCCTTCTTTCCGCGTCAAGTCCGACGAAGAGAGCGGTCAGACCATTATTTCAGGCATGGGTGAATTGCATCTCGATATTCTTGTCGACCGCATGAAGCGCGAATTTAATGTGGAAGCCAATGTTGGTGCTCCACAGGTTGCTTACCGCGAGACCATTACCCGCGAAGCAGAGATCGACTATACCCACAAGAAACAGTCTGGTGGTTCTGGTCAGTTCGCTCGCGTCAAAATCGTGTTTGAACCAAACACCGAGAGTGAAGAGTTTGAATTCGTTTCCAAAATCGTTGGTGGTAATGTTCCAAAGGAATATATCCCCGGTGTTGAAAAGGGCATTCAGTCTGTGATGAACAATGGTCCTGTGGCCGGCTTTCCGATGCTTGGCGTGAAGGCAACTCTGATGGACGGCGCCTATCATGATGTAGACTCCAGCGTGCTGGCCTTTGAGATTGCTGCCCGCGCAGCTTTCCGTGAAGGCGCTCAGAAAGCCGGGGCCAAACTTCTTGAGCCAATCATGAAGGTGGAAGTTGTTACGCCTGAAGACTATATGGGCGATGTGATCGGTGATCTGTCCTCGCGTCGTGGCCAGGTTGCCGGTACAGAATCCCGTGGTATTGACCAGGTTGTCACCGCAATGGTGCCGCTGGCCAACATGTTTAAATATGTGGACAGCCTGCGTTCCATGAGCCAGGGCCGTGCACAATACACAATGACTTTTGACCATTACGAGCAGGTGCCGCAGGCGGTGGCTGACGAAGTGGTTGAGAAATACGCATAACCGGACGCAAGTCTATAACTTTTTCCGCAAACGCGAGAACGATGGAGGCCTGATATGGCTAAGGAAAAATTTGAACGCAACAAGCCGCATTGTAATATCGGCACCATTGGTCACGTTGACCACGGCAAGACGACGCTGACGGC
>JBPCWM010000029.1:0-4021 GCA_051009515.1 Rhizobiaceae bacterium
GACCAATGGCCACCGATTAGCGATTGAGGGCGGCTTTGATGGCGATGCTCTGGCTCGTCTGCTGAAGGGACTGGTGTCTTGATCCCAGTACCATCAAATACGCGAGTGTGGCTTGCTGCTGGAGTGACTGACATGCGGCGCGGGTTTAATACACTGGCCGCCCAAGCAGAAAAGACGCTTGGTGCTGACCCTTTCTGCGGGCATCTATTTGTGTTCCGAGGACGGCGCGGTGATTTGCTGAAGATCATCTGGTGGGATAGTCAGGGAGCGTGCCTGTTCAGCAAACGGCTGGAACGGGGTCGTTTTGTCTGGCCAGCAGCCAAAGATGGCAGGATCAGTTTGACGTCAGCGCAACTGGCAATGTTGCTTGAGGGCATTGATTGGCGCATTCCACAAAGGACATGGCGACCCCTAAAGACAGGCGGAGCGGACGGCATGAGGGTGCTGGAGTTAGCCGATAAACATTGCTCTTTTTGACGGCTTCAGGATTCCCAAATCAAGCCTGACTTGGTAACAATTGGCCATGTTGAATAACCTCAAATCACTGCCCGATGATCTTTCCGAGTTGAAGGAGCTGGTGACGCTTCTGGCCTCGGAACTGAAGAACCGGGACTTGAAGATTGTTGATCTTAAACATCAGCTCGCAGGTCATAACCGCCTCCGTTTTGGCAGCACATCAGAAACGCTCGATCAGCTTCAGTTATCACTGGAGAACGAAGAGGTCGCGGTGGCGGCAGAAGCAACCAATACCCCGGAGCCGGAAGTTGATGAGCCGAAGAACAAGCCACGCCGCAAGCCGCTGCCTGAACATCTGGAACGCAATCAGCAGGTTCTCACCCCCGGCGATAATTGCAGCAAATGTGGCGGCAGTCTAAAGACACTTGGCGAGGATGTTACCGAGGAACTGGAATACGTGCCGGGTCGTTTTGTCGTGAACAAGTTTGTCCGTCCTCGCCTGGCCTGTTCTTGCTGCGAGACCATATTGCAGGAACCGCTGCCTTCTCGCCCGATTGAGCGCGGTCGTCCTGGCCCTGGTCTGTTGGCGCATGTACTGGTCTCAAAGTATGCAGACCACCTGCCGCTCTATCGACAATCGCAAATTTACGGGCGTGAAGGCATTGATCTGGATCGTTCCACCCTGGCCGATTGGGTGGGTAAATCAACGGCCCTGCTGGAACCGCTGGCTGATGCAATCGGCAAACATGTTTGCCAAGGTCAGACATTGTTTGCTGATGATACACCGGTGAAGATGTTGGCACCAGGAAACAAGCGCACCAGAACAGCCCGGGTCTGGGCTTATGTGCGAGATGAACGACCATGGTCGGGACAATCACCCCCTGGCGCTTGGTATCAGTTCACAATTGATCGAAAGGGCGAACATCCGGTGCGACATCTATGCCAATACAAAGGCTGGGTGCATGCGGACGGCTATGCAGGCTTCAATGGAGTGTTTGATGATGACAGGGCCTCGGAAGTTGCCTGCATGGCACATATCCGGCGTAAGTTTGTAGATGTACAGCAATCTCAGGGATCGGCCATCGCCGAAGAAGCGATCAAACGCATTGCAATGCTCTATGGCATTGAGAAAGAGGTTCGGGATTGTTGCCCTGAAGAGCGGGTTGCCCAACGTCAAAGAGAAGCCAAACCAGTCTTTGATGAACTGGAAACATGGCTGCACGCGCAACTGCCCAAAATCTCCGGCAAGTCACCGCTGGCAAAAGCCATTCGCTATGCGTTGAGCCGGTTGCTGCCGCCACACCCTCTGAGATCATGGAGCAGGAAACTTCGGACACCACTGCACCGTCAACCTGACAGAGTGTCTCGTCAACCACGGCTGTGCCCGATTGAACAGACTGACGATAATTCAAATGATCTGATCGTGCGGCGTGTTGTGCAATTATGTCTCGCCACGTGGTTGGAGTTCTGCGAGAGTCCAGAATCGTCCAGCGGAACCGGGTACGGGCCAATGATTCGACCAAGGTCTTTATCTCTTGTCTTTCAAAAGGTTGATAACGGGTCGGACCGCCTAGTAACAGTGCCAGATGGCTTTTCGAGTGAACGGCGGATCGGCAGGTGTGATAGGTGACTGTTGAAGGTTTGAGAGTAACAATGTGTCGTGGTGAACTCAGAAATTTGCGGTCGATGTTCAAGATAGACGTGAACTGGGACGTATCAAAACTTCTGGTTGATCCGGAATGGATGTTCAATGATCCCATTTTATGGGTCAATGACAGATTAGCCAGTAGTGTTCTTCCTCCGGAAGAGATGATGAAATCTGGTTGAAAGTCACAGGCGTCCAACCAGTCTTTCCGGTTTAAACCTGCAAACCAGTTGCACGTAGATTCAGGTAAAATGGAACGTTTTAACAAAAGAGCGGCAATGCTATTTGGCACGTTTGGTCTGTTCTTCAGATCCAGGCGTAAAACTGTACAAGGAGCAATCAATTCGAGCGATTGGGCTATGCCTTCACTCTGGTTGAAGTGACCGGGCTTATTATCCCTCAATATCAAAATTCTAAGCTCTGGGCACATGGCGAAACCATTGTTCTTCATGCTGTCATGAAGTTGCCCGTTTCCAGAAAAATAGGGCCAACAGGAGCGAAATACAACGCATGATTACGCAGTGAGTTCAGATATTTACCCGCAATTCAGATACCAGTTTACAAAGAACATTGACCGTTCAGCGCCTTCAATTCGCTAATCGGGACGGACCAGAAATCAGCAGAAAGTTCAAGTTTACCTGTGGACTACGCCAAATTGCATTTTTTGCGAATATTGGCCGCTTAACGAACCTGGGTTCTGGCGCCGGCCCATTCAGCAGCGATGATGCCAATTTCCAGAAGATCGGTGGATTTAGATTTCCGGAATTCAGCTATGCAACAGGTTGCTTGCTTTGGGCTGCAAGTGGTACGAATACATAAATATGCGCACCTGACCAAACACCTTTGAAACATCTATCAATAAGACAGTGCTTATGAAGAAGTCTTTAGATAAGAGCGCATTATCGAGAAAAACAAAGATATCCGTCTTCATCATCACCCGCAACGAAGCGCGCCGCATTGAAGCGACAATAAAATCAGTGCGGGACTGGGCGGCTGAAATCATTGTCGTGGATTCCGGTTCTCAGGACAACACGGTTAAGCTGGCACAAAACCTCGGTGCCCGCACATTCTTCAATGAGTGGCCCGGTTTCGGTGGTCAGAAACGGTTTGCCGAGGACAAGTGCACCCAACCCTGGCTATTGAATCTCGATGCCGATGAAGTCGTGCCGGACGATCTGCGTGATGAAATCATTCAGGCCATTGAGAGGTCGGCAAAGGCCCCGGCAGCCTTCGGGATCAAGATTCACAATGTCTATCCCGGAGATAGCAAGCCGCGACCCTTCGCCAACGATTATAACGTGGTCCGGCTTTACCACCGCAAGGCGGGGCGTTACCGGGATCATCCGGTCTATGATCGTGTGGTTTTGCAAGAGGGTATACAGCCCCAACAGCTCAATGCGCCAATGTTTCATTTCCCGCTGCTTGATCTCGACCAGATGACTGACAAGATCAAACGTCAGGCGCATAACGGGGTGGACAAACTGGCCACAAAATCTGTGGCAGTTCTGAAACTTCGGCTCTATTTCGGCTTTCCCCTGAATTTTCTGCGCAACTATATCGCCAGAGGGCACATTCTGGGGGGATGGAAAGGGTTTATATTTGCCCTCAACACCGCATACACACGCACCCTGCGCATCGCGATGGCCCTGGAACGCAAGGAAGAGCAGCAAGCAGACTAACAACTGGCCGAGACCAAACAGATCGGAAAATGCCAAAGATCGAGCCAATTGTGACGGTTGCTACGTCCTCTGCGAAAAAGAATCGCCAAACATCAAGATTTATGCACATATGGGCTTTCCCAATTCCAAGTTTAGCTCTATATCCTGCTGGTCGCGATATGTCCGACCGGACAAATGCGCTGGTTTAACGCGGGGTGGAGCAGCCCGGTAGCTCGTCAGGCTCATAACCTGAAGGTCGTAG
>JBPCWM010000030.1:0-20744 GCA_051009515.1 Rhizobiaceae bacterium
CGTCACGTAGTGGACCACTATGTTAAAGGTACACCTCTGCAAAACACTGCCCGCGAATATCTGACTAATCTTGAAATCGAGGAAGCGATTTACGCATCGGCCCTGGATGGTTGCAAACGCGATTTGAACATATAAAGGACCGAGAGGTCATGTGCCTGAAATTATCAGGAGTCTGAAAATACCAAGCGGCTTTGACGTGCGGCCCAGGCAGTGCCGGCGCAGAAAAGGGTGAGAATTGTCATGGTCACAGCCCAATAAACTGGGCTCGCCCCGGCAAAGGTAACGGTCAAAATGATGAAGACCGCACCGCCGAAATTTGTCGTAAATCCGTAAAAGGCGGATGCGAGCCCGGCAATTGTCGGATGTGGATCGAGGCACAGCGTTGCGGTGTTGGAAACAACCACCAAAAATGAAGTGTTGAAAAAGAACATCAGCACTGTGAAATACCACACCTGCAACAGGCCAAGCCAAGCCAGCACCAGCACACCGCCACTGGCCAAAAACAGAATCAGGCTTGAAATCCGTAACATGATTAAAATGCCGAATCGTGGCAAAAGTGCTCTGTTGACTACCTGTCCAAGTACGATACCCAGACCGGTCAATGCAAAAAATACAGCAAATCCCAGCCCGGATATTCCAAAGGCGGTGGCGTAAATACGCGGCGCGTTTGAGATATATGTGAACAGGGCGCAATAGCCAAGAACGCCGCAGATCAGGAAATAGGACGATTGGCGATGGCTGGACACGGACTTTACCGCCGTCCAGATCTGGCGAGGCCGAACAGCGTGAGGATTGCGATTGAGATTGGTCTCGCGCAATCGAAAAATCGTGAACAGCAGCAGCGCCATTGCGAAAAGACCGGTACAGGCAAACGTGCTCCGCCAACCAAAAGCCTCCACCATTACATACCCGACGAGCGGGGCAACGATCGGGCCAATTGCGAATATCGCCATTGAAAGTGCCATTGCCCGCGCAAGTGCCGTGCCTCCATGAGTGTCGCGCAGTATTGCCCGCGCCAGAACCGGGGCGGCACCGGCACCAAATCCCTGCAGGCCTCGTCCCAATAGCACGGTCGTGATGTCGGGTCCGAATGTTGCAAGTGCCGAGCCAGCAATGAATATCGACATACCGGTTACGATGACCGGTCGACGACCAAATTTATCGGAAGCCGGGCCGTAGAAAAACTGCGCGATGCCAAAAAACAGCGCAAAAGCTGCAACCGTTCCCTGAACCAAATCAAGCGAAGTGTTCAGATCCAGCACCATCGCATCGAAGGCCGGCAACATGATATCGGTTGTAAAGCCAGACAAAGTCATAATCAGGCCGCAAAAAATGACGATTTCGCGCAAGTTGTATTGAGGATCCGGCTTTTCTGGCCTGACTTCGGAGGGGTTTGAGGATGGTTTGGTCAAACAGGAAACAGACTTGAAACAGGCTTTGCTATTATTGAGCTTGTCCCATAGCCCAAACCGAATGAAAAGCCTTTTGGGGACCATAAACTATGTTTCAGATTGGAGTTTAATTTGTTGTGTTCAGAAGGCGTAATTTGCTATCCTTCGGCGCTGCTACTGCAAGGTGTCCTGGGGCACCAGTTGCGAGATTGAATTGGGATTTTTTGGATGACAACCGGAGAAACGCTGGAAAGCCTGCTTGGGGCAACGGCCAATGGCGATAAAGATGCATTTCGTGTCCTTTATGATCGATCATCAGCGAAACTGTTTGGCGTCGTGCTACGTATCTTGAAGAACAGGCAGAAAGCGGAAGATGTTCTGCAGGATGTCTATTTGAAGATTTGGCAGAAGGCGAGCAGTTATGACCCAATACAGGGAAAGCCGATTACCTGGATGGCAACGATCGCCAGAAACCGGGCTATTGATATCATCCGTGCATCTCGACCAGAGCAAACGGTTGATGAACCTGGAGACGAGGAAGAGATTTTCAAGCTAGGTGGACAGGATGCGGACAATGTTGACGTGACTGATCTTGAAAGTCTGCGTTTTTGCCTGGGAGAAATGAAGGAAGACGACCGAAACTATGTGCTTTTGGCATATTATGAGGGTTATTCGCGAGAAGAACTGGCGGAGAGGTTTTCCTCCCCGGTTGGGACGATAAAGACAAGGTTGCGCAGGGGCTTGGTTGCGTTGCGAACCTGTCTGGAAAGAGATTGAGCCGATGAGTGGTCAGGAGAACAAACTCGACGCTGCCGAATATGTTATCGGAACCCTTTCGGCTGCCGAACGCACGGCGTTTGAAGCGTCAATTGAACTAGATTCTGAAACTCGTGACGATGTGTTGTTTTGGGAACGTGCATTTGGTTCGCTCAATGCCTCTGTGGCCCCTGAAGCACCGCCGGAGGGCCTGTGGGGCAAAATTGAAAAATCTATTTCCGATGAGGCACAAACGACGGTATCTACATCGGCTGCGCGCTCTGCATCGAAGCCAATGGCAGCAAATGACAACGTGGCTGAAAAGCTGCGCCGCAGCGTGGCACGCTGGCGCATGGGCGCTATTGCAGCGTCCGTAGCGGCCATTGGTTTGGGCGTGTTTATCCTCAATAGCCCGAATAATCCTTTCCTGCCTCAAGAAGCGCCTGTCGTCGCCGATCTTGGTTCCAGAGAATATATCGCAGTCGTCAATGCCAATGGCGACCAACCCTCTCTGGTGGTCAATATCGATGGTAAAACTGGTGAGGTTATAGTGCGTAGCATTGGGGTGGAACGCCCCGATGGCAAGAGCCTTGAAGTCTGGTATGTGCCGGATGGCGAACTCACCAAGGCCGTATCAGTTGGCCTGGTGGGTGAAGGCGAGATCGATCTTAAGGATATTCAGGCCAAGGATGGTGATCTTCTCGCCATATCTGTGGAGCCGCCTGGAGGGTCGCCCATCGAAAAGGCAACCGGAGCTATAATCTATACTGGTACTTTGATCGAAAACGTCAATCCGGATTGATTGGTCTGATTTGTCAATTTGACATGATAGCGTCGGGTTTGAACTGCAATGCCAGACCATTGATGCAATGGCGGTTATAAGTAGGTTTTGGCCCGTCGTTAAAAATATGTCCCTGGTGGCCTTTGCATCGGATGCAATGCACTTCAACCCGTGGATAGAAAAGTCCATAATCTGTTTTTGTACCCACCGCACCCTTGATGGCTTCATAATAGCTGGGCCAACCGGTGCCGCTGTCAAATTTAGTCTCGCTGCGATAAAGCGGCAGGTCACAGCCCGCACAATGGAACGTGCCTGCTCGTTTCTCATCGTTTAACGGGCTGGTAAAAGCCCTTTCGGTCGCCTCTTTGCGCAAAACGGCAAATTGATTAGGTGTGAGGATCTTTTGCCATTCATCGTCGCTCTTGGTAACCGGGATGATTTTTTCGGGCATAAGCTCAGCACCGTAATCCGTTGCCGTGGCAAGTGGATCATTGGCCGCCCGAGCTGTCTTTGTTCTCATAAACTGTGGGGCCGCTACTGCCGCAACCAGCATGGTTGAACCGAATAAAAAAGAGCGCCTGTCCATTGTTGGAACCTCCCGATCATTGTCTTGGACTATACATATAGGGAATTTTGCACCGATTCAGCGCTTTAATGTTCAACTTGCAGTGAAATTGTGGTGAACAGACAAAGGGCCACGTTCGATGGAACGTGGCCCCAGCGGGCCATTTGTGAATCTACAGGTTTATTTGGAGACCAAAACGCTATCGATAACGTGGATCACTCCGTTTGATGTCTTAACATCTGTTGCCACGACGTTGCTGACGCCCCCAGTTTCGTCAAAGATGTAGACTTTGCCGCCCTTGGTGACGCGAGCGGTGATGGTATCACCACTGGCAGTGGACAGGTTTTTGTAGCCGTGTCCCTTCTTGATCATGCCGACCAGAGTGGCTGCATCAACATTTCCAGATACGACATGGGCTGTCAGAATTTTTTGCAATTGGGCCTTGTTTTCAGGCTTCAAGAGCGAGTCCACGGTACCTTCCGGCAATTTAGCAAATGCATCATTTGTTGGAGCAAAAACAGTGAACGGCCCTTCGCCTGCCAGAGTATCAACCAGACCGGCAGCTTTGACGGCGGCAACCAAGGTGGCGAAGTCGTTATTGCCAACGGCTGTTTCGACGATGTTTTTGCTGTGCCCGTCAGCCAAAGCTGCGGGTGCTGCAAGAGAAATGCTGAGCGCTGCTGCACCGGTGATGAGTAGGGATTTTAGCTTGGCCATTTTGACCTCCTGTTGTTGAACCTATAATCCAACTAACGGGTGGTCTGGCCAAAGAGTTTCCACGCCAGAGTGCGACATTTTGGACTGTTATCAGTAAACCTGGAAAACAAAGCGGCTTTACCCAACAAGTTTCATAGTGATCCAGGTGCCTGCCAAAGCAGAGATGCCGGTCAAAAACGTACCCCAGGTGAGATCGACCAGTGCCACTGTTGTCGTGTATCCCTTTAAAGTGGCCAGGTTTGTGAAATCATAAGTTGCGTAGCAGAAGAAGCCGAAGAGTGCGCCATAAAGTGCTGCGATGGCAAGGCTTTCTGCTTTCAGAGCCGGGTTGACTGCGAAAAATATGACACCAGCCAGGTAGAACAGGTAAAAGCCAGCAGCCACACCTATTCGAAACTCGTCCAGCAAAAGCGGGCCGATCTGGCCCTGATAGAATTTCTGGGCAACGGAGGTAAGCCAAACAAAATCAATGGCAAAGAATACGATCATGGTTGCAAAATAGGCGACAACTAGGCGGGTCATGATTTATTCTTTCTGCTGATGAACCATTGGCTGTGTAGCGAATGTGATTTGTTGGAGCGGGAATTACAAGAATGTTGGAAGTCGATAGTGTCGCAGCAAAACAGGTGGGAGATTACCGCGTGCTATACGTGATGGCGACGCGAGCGGAATATCTTGATGCGCTGGCATCGAGGATCACACCGCTAATTTGCCATGTTGGCCCGGTTGAAGCCGCATTGAACCTGGGCCATTGCCTGGCTCGGCACAAAGACATTGATCTGGTCGTTTCCCTAGGCAGCGCCGGGTCTGCCCGGCTTGAACAGGCAGAAGTTTATCAGGTGAGCAAGGTGTCCTATCGTGACATGGATGCGTCACCGCTTGGTTTTGCGAAAGGCGAAACCCCGTTTCTCGACTTTCCAGGCAAAGTAGATTTGGGCAATCGGATTGCTGGCCTGCGGCAGGCGAGCATTAGCACCGGGGCAAATATTGTCGCCGGTGACGCCTATAATTCAATTTCCGCCGATATGGTCGACATGGAAACCTGGTCCATCATGCGCGCCTGCTATCAGTTCAACATTCCAATGATCGGTTTGCGTGGCATATCTGACGGTGCCCACCCTGTAGAAGAATATTCTGACTGGACCCGCTATTTGCATGTTGTGGATCATCGACTGGCAGAAGCCGTTGACAGGTTGGAAGCGGCATTACTTGAGGGAGAACTAAAGCCCACGCTGACGACAGTTTAGGGGGCTTTCACCAAAGGCCCGTTTGAAGGCTCTTGAGAACGCCGATTGACTGCCGAAACCGGAACGCACGGCAATATCCTGCATCGAAAGTCTGGTATCTCGAACCAGCTTGCGGGCCATTTGAAGGCGTAGGTCCAGAAAATACGCTCCAGGGGTGGTGCGAAGTCTGCGCTGAAACAAGGATTCCAGCGTTTTGGTGGCGATGCTCAGCTTTTTGGCAATTGCTGCTGTTGTAACCGGCGAATCCACGGACTTTTCCATCATGCGAATAGCGGCCGCGAGTTTTGGCTGGTCGCGTTCCAGGGATCCAAGGGAAGTAGTCGGTTGCCGGTCACTTGCCGTATGCAACTGATCATAAACGAAAACGCTGGCCACCTCGATTGCTAATTGAGGTGTACAATTGCGCTCAATCAGATGCAGCATCATATCGAATGCAGGAGAGGCCCCACCGCAGGACCAAACTCGCCCCTCGGCAATAAAGCGTGCATCCGACACATCAGAGTTGGGATAGGCTTGCTGTAAATCCTCAAGATCCTCCCAATGGGTTGTCACTTCCAGCCCGTCGATCAATCCGGCTCGACCAAGCAACCAGGTCCCTGCCTCTACGCCGCAGACAATCGGGAAATTCGATACACACCGCCGCAGCGTCGCAATGAGATTGCGTTGTGCATGGTTTTGGTGGTCAAAACTGGCAATCACAATTAGCATATCACCGCTCTCTCGACCATCGAACAAGTGTTCGACTGGAAAGTGCAGACCGCCGCTCAAGGCAATGGTCGGTTGGTCCAGTGAAACAAGTTGCCACTCAAATGCCGGGTGCTGCGACAGGCGGTTGGCGGCGCGCAGCGGATCAAGGACCGATGCAACAGTCATAAGCGTTGAGCCTGGTATCACCAGAATTGTTATGCGCATGGGGAGTTCAAACTGCATGGTCATTTCGCATTTTGTCAAAAAAACTACGAAGAATGTCAATCATCGGTTTACGGAACTGACAAACTTTGCCCAGCAGGGAGAACAGCATGCCATTATCCATGAATCGTGAGGTGTTTATCACTTGTGCAGTGACAGGTTCCGGGTCCACCCAAGACCGCAGCCCACATGTTCCACGCTCACCTGAACAAATCGCCAACAGCGCAATAGACGCTGCAAAAGCCGGAGCCGCCATTGTTCACTGCCATGTCCGGGACCCGGATACGGGCAAACCAGCGCGCGATCTGAAGCTCTATCGGGAGGTGACCGACCGCATCCGTGAAGCCGAAACCGACGTGGTCTTGAACCTGACTGCGGGAATGGGTGGTGATCTCGTATTCGGCGGAGTGGAAAATCCCTTGCCCCCAGCGCACGGTACTGATCTGGTTGGCGCATCCGAGAGAGTGGCCCATGTTGCAGAATGTTTGCCGGAAATCTGCACTCTTGATTGCGGAACGATGAATTTTGCAGAGGCCGATTATGTGGCCACCAATACGCCGGGCACATTGCGAGCCATGGGAAGCATGATGACCAAGCTTGGCGTGAAACCGGAAATCGAGGCCTTTGACACCGGCCACCTTTGGTTTGCCAAGCAATTGGTTGAAGAAGGTGTGCTTGAGCCAAATGCACTAGTCCAATTGTGTATGGGAATCCGGTGGGGTGCACCGGATGACCTCAACACATTCATGGCTATGGTGAACAATGTACCGGAAACCTGGAACTGGAGTGCATTCAGCCTTGGGCGCAACCAGATGCCCTATGTTGCTGCAGCGGTTCTTGCAGGTGGCAATGTCCGCGTGGGCCTTGAAGACAACCTGATGCTGGAACGCGGCGTTTTTGCAACGAATGCACAGCTTGTTGAGCGCGCGGTCACCATCATCGAGAATCTCGGTGCCAAAGTAGTGGGCCCAGAAGAAGTAAGGTCGCGCCTTGGGCTAACCATACAGGCACGTCTGCAATGAGCAAAATCAAGTTCACAGCTGCAATAGGCGGTGGTGTAATTGGCGGTGCATGGGCAGCACGCTTTGTGCTGAACGGTGCAGATTGCAGGATATTCGATCCACACCCGGAGGCTCAGCGCATTGTTGGTGAGGTTATGACCAATGCGGAGCGTGCCTATTCTCTGCTGACCGATGTGCGGCTACCGATACGTGGCCAGCTGAAATTTGTCGATAGCATCGAGGAGGCTGTTGAGGGCGCAGACCTTATTCAGGAATCTGTGCCCGAACGTCTGGAACTGAAACAGAAGGTTCACATGCAGATCGATGCTGCAGCACCTGCTACGGCGTTGATCGGATCGTCCACGTCCGGCCTCCTGCCAACCGATATTCAGGTCAAGATGTTGCATCCGGAAAGAATGTTTGTTGCGCATCCCTATAACCCGGTTTATCTCTTGCCGTTGGTCGAAATCGTTGGCGGTGTGCAAACCTCAGCGGATACGATTGACATGGCCCATTCTGCCTATGGGCAATTTGGCATGAAGCCGATCACAATTCGCAAGGAGATCGATGCTTTTGTTGGCGACCGGCTCCTGGAAGCCGTTTGGCGTGAAGCTCTTTGGCTGATCAAGGATGACGTGTGTACGGTCGAGGAACTGGACGATATCATGCGCTATTCCTTTGGCATGCGCTGGGCACAAATGGGTCTGTTCCAGACTTATCGAATTGCTGGCGGTGAAGCCGGAATGCGCCACTTTATTCAGCAATTTGGCCCCACGATGAGCCTGCCTTGGACCAGGCTCATGGATGTGCCGGAACTTGATGACGCCTTGATAGACAAGATCGCTGACCAGTCTGACGCGCAGGCAGGCGAATTGGGCATTCGCGATCTTGAGCGCATACGTGATGAAAACCTTGTCGGCATTATGCAAGTTCTCGCCAGAAGCAATAGTGGTCAAGGCTGGGGAGCTGGTAAACTCTTGCAAGATTACGAAGAAAGGCTGCGGTCTCTCGCAGCTAAAGATGGCTGAACCGGAATGAGTTGTCGCCACCCGGTCTGTTTCAAATTTGAAAGTATCTGACGATGGATTTCTATCTGAGCGATGAACAAAAAATGATTGTCGAAACCACGCGGTCATTTGTTGAGCAGGAGCTTTATCCTCACGAAGCTGCCATAGAACGCAGTGGTGTTCTGGAACCGGATCTTGTGCGTGAATTGCAATCCAAAGCGATGGAGGCTGGACTTTACGCTGCCAATATTCCTGAAGAATTCGGTGGTGGTGGTCTCGATACACTGACATGGCTGTTGTACGAGAAAGAGCTCGGACGGGCCAACTACGCGCTTCACTGGACCTGTGTCGCGCGCCCTTCAAATATTTTGTGCGCGGGAACCAACGCACAACGTGAAAAGTATCTCACACCCTGTCTGAAAGGCGAAACCTGGGATTGCCTGGCCATGACCGAGCCGGGGGCGGGGTCAGATCTGCGGGGCATGAAGGCAAGTGCCAAACGCGATGGTGATGATTGGATCCTGAACGGAACAAAGCACTTTATCAGTCACGCCGATATTGCCGGTTTTGCGATTTGCTTCATGAAGACCGGAGATCAGGAAACACAACGTGGCCCCAAGGCAGAAATCACAGCCTTTTTTGTCGACAAGGACACACCCGGTTTTGCGGTGCGCGAGGGATACAACAATGTGTCACACCGCGGATATACCAATGCGGTGCTGGAATTCGATGATTGCAGGGTGCCGCATGAAAATGTTCTTGGTGAAGTCGGCAAGGGTTTTGAAGTGGCCAATGACTGGCTTGGGGCAACCCGTCTGCAAGTTGCAGCCACCTGTCTGGGTCGGGCGGACCGGGCGTTTCAGCATGCAGTGCAGTTTAGTGTTGATCGCAAGCAGTTCGGTCAGCAGATAGGCAAGTTTCAAGGAATAAGTTTCAAACTCGCCGACATGGCTACCGAATTGAAAGCCGCCGAATTGCTAACCTGGGAGGCGGGCTCCAAATTTGATGATGGGGCCTGCACGGACAGTGACATGGCGATGGCAAAGTTGAAAGCTTCGGAAGTTCTGGCCATGGTTGCCGATGAAGCTATCCAGATTCACGGCGGAATGGGCTTGATGGATGAATTGCCGCTGGAACGCATTTGGCGCGATGCTCGAATCGAACGCATTTGGGAAGGCACTTCAGAGATACAACGCCATATTATAAGCCGCGCACTGCTGCGCCCACTGGGTGGCTGATATCCATGGGCAAGCCGCTGGATCGATTGCTCAATCCCGGCACAATTGCCGTGATAGGTGGCAAGGAAGCAGAACGGGTTGTCGAACAATGCGACAGGTTTGGTTTTGGAGGAGAAATCTGGCCCGTTAACCCGGGGCGGTCTTCCATGCTTGGGCGGCCATGTTTTCCTTCGATCGACCAACTCCCGGCAGCGCCGGATGCTGCCTATATTGCCGTTAATCGCCAGCTGACAATCGATCTGGTGGCATCGCTTGCTGATATAGGCGCAGGCGGGGCGGTCTGCTATGCCGCTGGATTTGCCGAAGCCGCCAGTGAGAGTGCTGGTTCAGGCCAGTTGCAGGACCGCTTGCTGGATGTAGCAGGCCGGATGCCAATAATCGGGCCGAACTGTTATGGCTATATAAATGCCCTTGAAGGGGTTGCCATGTGGCCCGATCAACATGGTGCGCGACGGTGTCAAAGCGGTGTTGCGATTCTGACCCAATCTTCCAATATTGCCATAAACCTGACCATGCAGCGCCGGGGCCTGCCGATTGCCGCTGTCATGACCGTTGGCAACCAGGCGCAACTGGGCCTTTCGCAGCTCGGTCTTGGCTGGCTTGAAGATGAGCGTATCACGGCCATTGGTTTGCACATTGAGGGCCTCGATGATGTCCGAAAGTTTGAAATTCTGGCGTTGCGCGCCAGAGAGTTGAGGAAGCCGATCATTGCATTGAAGGTTGGGCGGTCGGATCAGGCACAAGCTGCAGCGCTCACCCACACCGCATCGCTCACCGGATCTCACAAGGCCCATGATGCCCTCTTTGCGCGTCTTGGTGTCGGGCAAGTGCACAGTCTGGAAGCATTTCTTGAAACGCTGAAACTGCTGCATGTGGACGGAGCAATGAACGGTAGAGATATACTTAGTCTTTCCTGCTCAGGGGGAGAGGCCTCGCTGATGGCGGATGCAGCGCTGGGGCGTCGTCTGAAATTTCGCCCGTTCACTGAGGCCCAAGCCGAAGACCTGAAGAAGGAACTTGGTGAAATTGTCACAATTTCCAATCCGCTGGACTATAACACCTTTATCTGGGGTAATTGGACAGCCCTGCAGTCCATGTATGAGCGGGCTCTGGCTCCTGAATTCGAACTTGCACTGCTTGTTAATGATTATCCACGCGATGACCTGTGTGATGGTGCGGACTGGCTCAACGCTCTTGACAGTTTTGTGGCAGCCGTCAAAGCGACAGGCCTGAGGGCCGCCAATGTCGCAAGCTTGAGTGAGAACATGCCGGAGGCGGTTGCCAAAAAATTGCTGGAAGCCAAGATTGCACCTCTGTGTGGATTGGAGAACGCGGTGATTGCTGCTGAAATCGCTGCCGACATAGGCACCGCCTGGGCCAGCCCCAAACCGTTGCCGCTGCTGGACTCTGCGGTCAGTGAAGGCGAGGTCACGATTTTGAACGAACTGACCTCGAAACAAGAGCTGTGCGGTGCGGGTCTGGTGGTCCCAAAGGGGGTGCTTGTCAGAGATTTGAGCGATGTTGAAGAGGCATTTCAGGTGCTTGAGTTTCCCATGGCTCTCAAGGTGCTGGGTATTGCCCACAAGTCTGATACCGGGGCTGTTGTTCTGGGTCTTGGCTCAGAAGCTGATGTCATTCTTGCCCTGCAGAGGTTAGCACAGTTTGGCGATGAATTCTTGCTGGAAGAAATGGCCACCGCTCCCCTAGCCGAACTGATTATTGGTGTTTCGCGTGATCCGGTATGCGGGTTGATGCTTACGCTGGGGGCAGGGGGAGTATTGACCGAACTGCTGGATGATTCCGCAACGCTTTTGCTGCCAGCTTCGGAAGTTGATATTCGCGAGGCGCTTGCGGGCTTGAAGATTGGCAAATTGCTGGATGGTTATCGCCAATCAGATGCGGCCGACATTGATGCCTTGATTGCCAATATTCTGTGCATTGCCAATTACGCCGTAGAAAATGCGCATGCTCTGGAAGAACTGGACGTGAATCCCCTGTTTGCTACACAATTTGGCAGCGTGGCCGTCGACGCGCTTATCGTGAAAAGGAATGATCAATGACAGATGCTCCAATTAAAACCAGGACAGCGGGTGGAATTCTGGAGGTTACTATTGACCGCCCGAAGGCGAATGCGATTGATCTGGAAACCAGTCGCATAATGGGCGACGTGTTCCAGAGCTTTCGCGATGACCCCGATCTTCGGGTGGCGATACTGACGGCAACATCACAAAAATTCTTTTGTCCGGGCTGGGATTTGAAAGCCGCATCCAATGTGGACGGCACCGACGGGGATGCAGTTGATGGTGACTATGGAGTAGGTGGTTTTGGCGGCCTGCAGGAACTACGAGACATGAATAAGCCGGTGATCGCAGCGGTTAATGGGATTTGTTGCGGAGGAGGGTTGGAGATTGCCTTGTCCTGCGACATCATTCTTGCCGCCGAGCATGCAACGTTTGCGCTGCCTGAAATCCGTTCCGGCACGGTTGCGGATGCTGCATCCGTCAAACTCCCCAAGCGCATTCCCTATCACATCGCCATGGAGCTGTTGCTGACCGGAAGATGGCTGGATGCAGAAGAGGCCCATAGATGGGGATTTGTAAATCACATCTATCCCTCTGACGAACTTATGGAACAGGCCTGGGAGATGGCCCGTTTGCTGGAAAGCGGCCCGCCACTTGTTTATGCCGCAATAAAGGAAGTGGTGCGTACATCCGAAGATTCGCGGTTTCAGGACGCCATGAACAGGATCACAACCCGTCAATTGCCAACGGTCGACCGGCTGTACGGAAGCGAAGACATGATGGAGGGATTCAACGCCTTTGCGGAAAAGCGTGACCCGGTCTGGAAGGGGCGTTAAGCCTGCTTTACTAAAGAGAATGTCGGTTGTATCTGCCTGATCCGGCTGGAATTTGGGTATTATTACAGCGGTTTGACACTTGCCCTTGCCATGTCGACCATTTTGTCTCAATAGGCGGACAATAAAGCTTCAAACCCGATCAAAATTTTCTTGAACTCCGCTGAACCAAAAAAGCCCGGAGCCGGCATTGTCAAGGTCTCGATTGTCATTCCGACATTCAACGAAGTCGAAAATGTTCGGCCGTTGATTGATGGGGTGGAGCGGAGCATTGGCCCGGATGGTTGGGAGATCATCTTTGTCGACGATAATTCGCCAGATGGTACCAGTGAGCAGGTCAAGGTGATTGCGGAAACTGACAGGCGGATACGCTGCATTCGCAGAATCAGCCGCAGGGGGCTATCCAGTGCAGCCATAGAAGGCATCTTGTCCTCTTCAGCCAAGCTTGTGGCCGTTATGGATGGTGATCTGCAACACGATGAATCCCTGTTGAAAACAATGTTGGGCATCTTTGAAAACAATGAAGCCGACATTGTTGTGGCCAGCCGCTTCCTTCCGGGTGGCGATTCCAGCGGACTGGCCGATGAGCGCAGACAGGCTAAAAGTGCGGCCAGCAATTTTCTGGCTAACCGCATGTTGAAGGTAGATCTCACCGACCCGATGAGCGGATTTTTCATGATGCGCCGTTCGGAGTTTGACAAACGGGCCGATATGCTGATCGGGTCCGGTTTCAAAGTGTTGCTGGACATTCTGACTGCATCTCGAGACAAGTTGCGGGTTGTAGAAATCCCGATGGTGTTTCGCAAACGCGGTGCAGGGACCAGCAAACTTGATCTTGGTGTGCAGCTTTCCTTCGCTTTGATGCTGATCGAGCGATCACTGGGGAGCTATGTCCCGCGGCAGTTTGTAATGTTCTCAATCGTGGGAGCGACCGGTGTTGTTGTCCACTTCACTGTGCTCAAGATGATGCTTGTCATGGGTGCGTCATTTACCATTTCACAAGGACTGGCGGCATTTATTGCCATGACGACGAACTTTCTTCTGAACAATGTGGTAACTTTCCGCACGAGATCCTTGCGGGGCCACGAATTGTTTTTGGGGCTGCTGTCATTTTATGCAGTGTGTTCTGTGGGGCTGATTGGCAATGTCGGAGTGGCAACGCTGCTGTTTGATGAACAAAACACTTGGTGGCTTTCCGGGTTGGCAGGCGTGCTTGTCAGCGCGGTCTGGAATTATGCAGCTTCCTCCATTTTGATTTGGCGGCGCCGAACAACGTGAGTGAATTGCAGCCGAACAAGCCCGATATTATTTTCAACGATGGCACGGATTATCGCAGTCTGGCTCTGTACTTTATTGCCATCATGTTGCTGCTGCGCTGCATTACCGCCATAGCTCTGGGTCTGGGCATCGACGAAAGCTATACAGTGGCTGTCGCGCGCTTTCCCAGCCTGAGCTATTTTGATCATCCGCCACTCACCTTTTGGCTGGTTCACTGGACAGCGTTATTATTTGGCAGCGAGGCCCCGATTGTCCTCAGGCTGCCTTTTCTCATCCTGTTTACTGCTTCCAGTTGGCTGCTGTTTCGATTGACCGACACGTTGTTCAACACCAGGGCAGCGTTTTGGGCGGTCGCACTTTTTTCCATTGCTCCATTTTTCCATCTTTCTGCCGGAACATGGATCGTGCCGGACGGCCCGTTGATCTTCACCACATTGTTGGCCGCAAATATTTTTGTGAGGATTGTAACTTCTGAAGAGCCCAACGAAAGCTGGCTTTTGTGGTTGCTCTGCGGCTCCGTTATCGGCCTGGCACTGCTGTCCAAATATCAGGCCTTTCTTTTTGGTTTTGGGATGTTTGTCTTTTTGCTGAGCAATCCGCGTGGGCGTCAGATTTTGACCGGCCTTCCAGTATATGTGGCCGGTTTAATTTCGTTTGTGTGGTTTTTGCCCGTAGCTATCTGGAACTTTGATCATGGTTGGCAGTCGTTTGCGTTCCAATCAGGACGGGCCGCAAATCTCGATACGTTGACCATGTTGCAACGCATCACCAATGTTTTGGTCATGCTTGGTGGGCAGGTGCTTTATCTGTTACCCGGCACTTTCCTCCTTGCCCTTTATGGTTTGGGAGGAGCCTTGAAATCAGGCCCGTCGCACCCTCGGCGCTGGTATCTGCTCTGCCTGGCTCTGTCCCCCTTGTTGATTTTCAATGGGCTTGCCCCTTTCACTCAAAACTCTCTGCCCCACTGGCCGATGTTGGGTTATGTATTCGCCTTCCCGCTGGTAGGGGGGGTGATTGATCACTTGTGGAGGCGTTTCGCGGGCCGAATTAAATGGAGCTTTTACGTCGGATGTGGGTTCATCTTGTTGATGCAGACCGCAGGCCTGATCCAATTCAACACAGGAATGCTGACACGTGGAATAACACTTTTTCCGTCTGAATGGGATCAAACGGCCTACAACCTCAATTGGTTCAATCTTCGCGACAAGATTGCAAAATACGCCAAACCAGATGGAGGCAATGTTGCAGTTTTTGCAAAGAGCTGGATTGAAGCGGGAAAAATCGACTATGCTCTGGGTGGAACGGTACCTGTGCTTGTCTTTGGGGCTGACAAGCGCCACTTCGCCTATAATCGTGACGCGTCAGACTATTTCGACAAGAAAGCAATCTTTGTCTCAGTTGAAGAGATTGGCACGGGCCAAGATGTAGCCAAGGCAGAAATTCTCGCCCATAACGTCTTACAGTGCGAATTGGTAGAATTGCAGTATCTTGAAACCGTAACGCTGTTTCGAGGCGGCGAACCGCACATCGAATTCGTCTTGTTTGAGGGCGCGTTCAGTCCCACCTGCTCGAAATAGCGCTTTGCGGGCCGAGGTTTTTACCTCTGGGTTTGATCCCTGAATTGCCGCAAAGCAATCAATCTCAGTCGACTGAAAATTCTTTCAGTTTCTGTTGTGCCTTTCGTGTGACCACAATTGTCACGATCAGGGTTGCTAACAGGCCAAGACCGAGAACCAGATAGCGAGCAAAGCTTGCATCACCGCCACCACTTGCCGCTTCACCGCCCAGACTGCTCACCCATACATAGAGCAATGTCCCTGGCATGATG
This sequence comes from Rhizobiaceae bacterium, assembly GCA_051009515.1. Lineage (GTDB taxonomy): Bacteria > Pseudomonadota > Alphaproteobacteria > Rhizobiales > Rhizobiaceae > Pseudahrensia. Next base: position 15,573 of record JBPCWM010000030.1, read on the forward strand.
CCAAAAAATGTAGCGATTTGCGCAGGCCAGAAGCCAACAGGCATAAGACCAAGAAACCAGTTTTGCAGGGAAAAGGGCAGTGCCGGAGACAGTCGCAGTAACAAAACGACACGCCAGCCTTCATCCCGTATTGCCTCATTGACAGCACGGAAGCGGGGATATTCGCTGACTTTTTCCTGAACTTTGTCGTGGAACACATAGCGTGCGGCCAGAAAGGAAATAGCTGAGCCGAGCGTGGCTCCGATGACAACAAGCGGAAAGCCCCAAAGACCGTAGGCAACGCCTGCTCCGATTGTGAGAATGGAACCAGGAATGAGCGCAAAAGAGGTCAAAGCATACACGACGATGAATATCAGCCAGCCGGCAGCGCCGAAACCATGCACCCAATTCTGGAACACAGCCAACCAGTCGGCAATTGGCAAAAACGCATAGGCGGCCACAATCAGGCAAACAGCACCACCAAGGATGATCCACTTCTGGAACCCTCTGGATTTGCTTGTCTCAGTGTCCGCCATGGTCATGTCGCTCATTGTAGTCCGCTCGCGCAATTATCACTATGTAAAGCAGACATAAGGCCAATCAGGTTAACACATCCAGCCCGCCTAACGCCTATGTGATGAATTGTCAGAAGTTGGGGGGCAGCGCTGATTTATGTAATAGTTGCCCCGCCATCAATCACGATTTGCTGACCGTTGGTATAGGCTCCTGCCTTGGAAGCCAGAAAGATGGCGGCTCCGGCTATTTCATCTGCCTGACCAATGCGCCCCATGGGAGTGCGTGCAAGGGCAGCCTTCAGGTTTTGCGGGTTTTCCCAAAGCGCGCGGGCAAAATCAGTCTGGATCAGGCCGGGTGCAATACAATTCACCCGAATATTGTACTTTCCGTATTCGACACACAAGTTGCGGGCCAATTGAAAATCAGCGGCTTTGGATATGCCATATGCACCGATCACTGGTGAACCTTTCAAACCTCCGATGGAAGAAACAATTATGATCGCACCATCTTTCCGCGCGATCATCTGAGGCGATACCCGTGCAGCCAGCCAATTATTGGCGACGACGTTATTGGTCAGTATTTTTTCAAACTCGCCGTCGCTGATCTCGGCCATTGGTCCATAATAGGGGTTGGAAGCAGCGTTGCAGACCAGAATGTGAATATCTCCAAAGGCTTTTTGCGTTTCCGCCACCAGATTTTGCAGCTCATCCTTTGAAGAGATATTGGCCGCCACCGCGATAGCTGAACCGGAACCGTGTTTGTGTTTGATATCATCAGCAACTTTCTGGCAGTTCTGCAGTTTGCGCGATGAGATCACGACTTTGGCTCCATGGGCAGCCATCTGTTCAGCAATGGCTTTGCCAATTCCCCGTGACGACCCCGTGATGATGGCTGTCTTTCCGGAGAGGTCAAACAGCGATGTCATGAGTTTTCACGGTCAAAATCGTTAAAATCCTTGCCATCAGCAGCAAGCGACATCAACAAGTCGGATGGATTCCAATGCGCGGAGATGTCGTTCACTTCACCACCTTGACTGTCACCGTCGCCGTTCTCTGCACCGCTCCAGATGTTTAGTTTCGCAGCGATCCTGTCCAGTCCGATCGTGCTTGCGTAAAACATGGGCCCACCGCGCCAGCGTGGGTAGCCATAGCCATGATTGTAGACCACATCGATATCGCTGGCGCGTTGGGCGATGCCCTCGCCCAGCACATGGGCGCCTTCGTTTGCCAGTGCATACATGGTGCGCTCAACAATTTCTTCATTGTTGATTAACCGGGCCTTGATGCCCAGTTCGGAACGGGTCTGATCGATAATCCGGGTTGCTTCAGGATTCTCGGACCGCGCACGAGTTTTTGGATCATAGGTGTAAAAGCCAGACCCGGACTTCTGTCCCAGATGCCCGGCTTCGACGAGGCGATCAGCGATCAGATAGACCCGCTTTTCATGGTCATCGAGATCCTGGTCACGGCGTGATTTATAGCCGATGTCGAGCCCGGCCAGATCACTCACCGATATGGGGCCCATGGCCCAACCAAATGCGGTCAGGGCGCTGTCGATCTGCTCAGGGCGCGCGCCTTCCAGTATCAAGAGATTGGCTTGACGCAGATACGGTGTCAGCATGCGATTGCCAATGAATCCGTGACCGACCCGGGCAATCGCCGGTTTCTTGCGCGTCTTCCGCGCTATGTCGAGGGCGGTCAACAGTACATCGTCTGCGGTTTTTTCGGCCCGTACGATTTCCAGCAAGGGCATGATATTGGCAGGTGAGAAATAATGCATGCCAAGCACTTCCTGCGGACGTGAGGTCTCAGCAGCAATCTGATCAATGTCGAGATAGGATGTATTGGTCGCAAGGACGGCACCTTTTTTGGCCACCTGATCCAGTTTCCTGAATACATCGCGTTTTACATCCATAGTTTCAAATACGGCTTCGATAATCAGGTCACATTCGCTCAGATCGTCAAAATCAGTGGTTCTGGTCAATCGCGCCATGCGCTCTGCCACACCCTGTTCAGTGATGCGGCCTGATTTAACGCCGCGGGACCAGTTTGCCTCCATTGTGGCAAATCCACGGTCAAGCGCTTCCTGGCTCATTTCCAGCATTGTGACGGGGAATCCGGCTTCCGCATAGGTCATGGCAATGCCTCCGCCCATGGTGCCAGCGCCCAATATGCCGATTTTTGCGACTGTGCGCGGTTTCCCGTTAACATCCATCGGCGGTTTGGAGGCAAACCGCTCGGCGAAGAAGATGTGCCGCAGCGCCTTGGATTGGTCAGACCCAACCAATTCCATAAAAGTTTCGCGTTCGTTTTTCAACCCTTCCGCAAAGGGCAGCTCGAAAGCAGTGGCGATGCAGTCCAGCGCCCGGCTGGGAGCAATTGCGCCACGCGCCCGCTTTCTGACTTCTTCAACTGCCACTTGCAAAGTTGATTGAATTTGCGGGTCCGGTATCAATTCGATTGTCGACAGTCGGCGCCCTTCAAATGGACTGTTGGATTTTTCTTTAGCCATGCTGATGGCTGTTGCTATTAAGTCTTCGCTGACTTCATCCACCAGCCCAATGTCACGTGCACGTTTTCCAGAGATTGGCTTTCCCGATGTGATCATTGCGATGGCATCGTTCAAATCAGGTAACAGCCTCGGCAGGCGCTGGGTTCCACCCGCCCCCGGAACAAGCCCCAGATTGACTTCCGGCAGGCCGAGCTTGGCATTTGGCGTTGCAACGCGATAATGACAGGCAAGGGTGGTTTCGAGCCCTCCACCCAGAGTATTTCCTTCTATTACGGCCACAACCGGTATCTTGCTGGCTTCGACTTCTTTGAGCACGTTTGGCAGGCTTGGCTCGGCAAGGGGTTTGCCGAACTCGCGAATATCGGCACCGGCGATGAAAGTGCGGCTGCGCCCGGCCAAAACAATAGCGATGGCCCTGTCCTGCGCCGCTGCCAATTCATCGACAATGCCCTTGCGTACATGGTGAGACAGGGCATTAACAGGCGGATTGTCGATCCAAACGATGGCAATATCACCTCGATATTCGGTTGTGACAGATTTTGTCATGAATTGCTCCTCACAAGACTTCAAACAGGCCGGCTGCGCCCATTCCACCCCCAATGCACATGGTGCAGACAACATATTTCACACCGCGTCGCTTGCCTTCGATCAGCGCATGGCCAACCATGCGTGCACCGCTCATGCCATAGGGGTGGCCAATTGAAATTGCACCACCATTGACGTTGAGCAATTCATCGGGAATGCCCAGCTTGTCTCGGCAATAAAGAACTTGCACCGCAAATGCCTCATTAAGCTCCCATAGGCCGATATCGCCCATTTTCAATTTGAACCGTTCCAGCAGTTTGGGCACGGCATAGATGGGTCCGATACCCATTTCATCGGGTTCCAGGCCAGCCACGGCCATACCACGATAGGCCCCAAGCGGAGCAATTCCGCGCCTTTCGGCCTCTTTTGCCTCCATGACGACACTGGCAGAAGCTCCATCAGACAATTGTGAAGCATTGCCCGCCGTGATGGTCTTGTCCTGACCGAGTACAGGATTGAGACCTTTCAGGCCATCCAGTGTGGTAGACGGCCGGTTGCCTTCGTCCTTTTCGAGCAAGACTTCATGCTCGGATTGTTCCTTGGTTTCCTTGTTCACCATGATCATGGTGGAGGAGAGGGGGACGATTTCATCGTCAAATTTACCAGCTTCCTGTGCAGCGGCTGTACGCATTTGCGATTGGTAGCCATAGTCGTCCATGACATCGCGGGAGATGCCATATCTGTCTGCAACAACCTCTGCGGTTTCGAGCATGGACATGTAGACATTGGGATGCATGGCAACGAGAGATTTGTCAGCTCCCATACGCAGTTCCGGGGTTTGAACCATGGATATGCTTTCCACGCCACCACCAATGCAGACCGGCATCTGGTCATGCACAACCTGTTTGGCAGCCGTGGCAATGGCCATCATGCCCGATGCGCATTGGCGATCCAGCGACATGCCGGATACAGTCACAGGAAGCCCTGCGCGCAAGGCCGCCTGACGGCCGATATTGGTTCCCTGCACCCCCTGTTGCAGAGCTGCGCCCATGATGACATCGTCAACTTCTGCCGGATCAATGCCGGCACGTGCGACAGCATGTTCAATGGCATGACCACCAAGGGTTTGCGAAGGTGTGTTATTGAATGCGCCGCGATAGGCTTTGCCAATCGGGGTGCGAGCGGTAGAAACGATAACTGCTTCACGAATGAAGGGATCCTTTGGTCTGAATGGGGAAAAACATACCCATGAGTATGTTGACTATGACGCGTGTTCTATGAGAGGGCAAGGTAACGAAATTCCGATCCACATTTGCGTCGGGCAATCACGAGGAACAAGAATGTCTCTGGAAGCAATTACTGAAGAAATGTCAAAACGCGTGGCCGAAAAAGGTGCCATTGATGGTAAGGTCGTCAAGTTCGATTTTGGCGATGATGGTCAGCTTACGATTGATGGATCTGGCGATCCTGCTGCGGTCAATAACGACAATGGTGACGCTGATTGCACTGTCATCGTTGATATGGATGTGTTTGAAGCAATCGCTTCGGGCGAAGAAAACGCGCAAATGGCTTTCATGTCCGGTAAGCTCAAGGTTGAAGGCGATATGGGCATTGCCATGCAACTTGGTTCGATTCTGGGCT
>JBPCWM010000031.1:0-5295 GCA_051009515.1 Rhizobiaceae bacterium
CGGGTTCACATTTGTTCATGGGCCATCTTCCGGTGGTACAAGAGAGTCTGGCGATTGGGAGAAAGCCCTACCCGACTTCGAACAGGTGAATCAATCGCGATAGTCATCATCCTCGTCGTCTGAATCATCTTCGTGATGCGATCGCTGAGGCAGGGATCGCCCCAATTGCTTTTCCAAATTCTTCAAATCGAGAAACGTATCCGCCTGTCGACGAAGTTCGTCCGAAATCATGGACGGTTGCGTAGCCAAAGTTGAAACAACGGTTACCTGTCGACCGCGGCGCTGCAACGCTTTCACCAACACTCGAAAGTCGCCATCACCGGAAAACAGCACGAAATGGTCAACGGAACTGGCCAGTTCCATGGCCTCGACCGTCAGTTCAACATCCATATTACCTTTGACCTTTCGGCGACCGGACGCATCGGTATATTCCTTGGCAGCTTTCGTGACCACTCTGTAGCCATTGTAATCCAACCAGTCGATCAATGGGCGGATGGAAGAATATTCCTGATCGTCGATCAAAGCGGTGTAATAATAGGCGCGGACCAAACTGCCCTGCTTTTGAAAATAGTTGAGCATCTCCCGGTAATCGATATCAAATCCCAATGCTCGCGAAGTCGCATATAAGTTCGCACCATCGATAAGTAGTACAATCTTTTGATTTTTTTCAAACACAAACTATCCAGCGGGGCCTATTTTGGCTCAAAATTAAGTATTAACAAAAGTATGCCTATCACCATACCAATTCAGCAGATGGAGACGCAAGCACCAAAATCGAAAGCAAATAAAAACGCAAACCTACTTCGAATATACGCAGGTTTGCAAATGAGGCGAAGGTCCCGGCTTTTGGCTTATTCGACTTTCTTGGCTGTCCCGAAATGCGCTTGACCAAAGAACCATGCCTGCCCATGTCGAATATCCTTGAATTTTGGTTTGGATTTGATTAATCAGTCAGCAATCCGCCCTTTCCTTACACTTTTTGTACCAGGAGCCCCATATGGCCCGCGTAACCGTGGAAGATTGCATCGACAAGGTGCAGAACCGTTTTGAACTCGTTTTGCTGGCAAGCCACCGTTCGCGCCAGATTTCTTCGGGTTCCCAGATCTCAGTCGATCGCGACAATGACAAAAACCCCGTTGTTGCACTTCGCGAAATCGCAGATGAGCAGCTGTCACCTGGCGATCTGAAAGAAGACCTGATTCATTCACTGCAAAAGCATGTGGAAGTCGACGAGCCCGAAGACGTTATGGAAACTCCTGTCGAGGAACCCGTCGCTCAGTCCGACGACATGATGGGCGTACCCGAAGCACCACCACAAATCACCTTCGATACGCTTTCTGAAGATGAGCTCCTGGCCGGTATTCAGGGTCTTGTGCCACCTGAAAAAACAGACGATTTCTGAGCGAAGACTCCATATTTTTGACCAAAAAGCCGGTGCAACTGCGTTGCTCCGGTTTTTTATTGCCTGAATTGGCGCATTCGGTATCAATTGGCTTGTACAATACCGTTCTCAATACCATTGTCTGGTTCAAACAGATTAAAGGAAGTCATCGCGCATGATGCGCCAAAACGAATTGGTGGAACGGGTTGCAAGCTACACCCCGGACTATGATGAAGACCTGCTCAACCGGGCCTATGTCTATGCCATGCATCAGCACAGGAACCAGACCCGAGCGTCCGGAGCACCCTATTTCAGCCACCCGCTGGAAGTGGCGGCGATTGTTACCGACCTCAAGCTGGATCAGGACAGTGTGGTGGCAGCCCTGCTGCACGACACAATTGAGGACACCGATTCCACGCGCAAGGAAATCGATGACCTTTTTGGCCCCAATATTGGGCATCTGGTCGAAGGCCTGACCAAACTCAAACGAATCGATCTGGTCTCCAAAAAAACGCGGCAGGGGGAGAATCTGCGCCGTCTTCTCTTGGCAATTGCCGATGATGTGCGCGTGCTGCTGGTCAAACTTGCAGACCGCTTGCACAATATGCGCACTCTGAACCACGTGCCCCAGGAAAAGCGCAGCCGGGTTGCGCAGGAAACCATGGACATCTACGCTCCGCTTGCCGGGCGCGTGGGCATGCAGGGCATGCGTGAGGAGCTGGAAGAACTCGCCTTCCAGACCCTCCATCCAGATGCCTATTCACTCATTCACACTAAACTTGACGAGTTGCAGACGAAAACCGGGTCCATCATCAACGAGATTGAGCTCAGCGTTGTTGAAAATCTGGCTCAGGCCAACATCTCAGCCATTGTCAAAAGCCGCAACAAGCGCCCATATTCCGTTTTTCGCAAGATGGAACGTAATAGCGTCAGTTTTGAGCAATTGTCCGATGTTATCGGCTTTCGCGTGATCGTTGACCGGGTCGAACATTGCTATCAGGCACTGGGGGTCGTTCATACCAGATGGCCAGCTGTTCCCGAACGTTTCAAGGACTATATCTCAACCCCCAAGCAAAATGACTACCGTTCGATTCATACAACCGTGGTCGGTCCATCGCGCCAGCGCGTGGAACTTCAGATCCGCACTCATGAAATGAACGATATAGCCGAACAGGGAATCGCCGCCCACACCCTCTACAAGGACGGCATATATTCCGCTCCGCAGGAAGTTGGCAAACTCAAAGGCGATATTGGTGGGGCCGACAGCGCTGCTTCGATGGCCGTTGAAAGTCGCGCCTATGCCTGGCTGCGCCGAACGGTCGAGTCCCTTTCGGAGCGTGATCATCCAGACGATGTATTGGAACATGCAAGGCTGGAGCTGTTTCTCGATCAGGTTTTCTGTTTCACCCCCAAAGGCAGGTTGATCGCCCTGCCCCATGGGGCAACGGCTATCGATTTTGCTTATGCTGTCCACACTGATGTGGGAAATTCATGTGTTGGCTGCCGCATCAATGGACGCGCCGCACCTGTTGTCTCACGACTAAAGAACGGAGACGAAGTGCAGATCATCCGCGCCGAAGGTCAGACTCCACCAACGGCCTGGGAAAATGTAGTCATGACAGGCAAGGCTCGCGCTGGTATCCGGCGCGCTACACGCGAAGCACGGTCCAAACAGTATTCCGGTCTCGGTGAGAAAATTCTAACCAACACATTCAAGCGGGCAGGACATATATTTGGTCGCGATCAGTTGGAAACCGTACTCGGCAAACTCGCAAGAAACTCTGTAGACGATGTAGTTGCAGCCGTTGGGCGTGGAGAATTGCCACCTGAGGATGTTCTAATGGCAGTCTATCCAGACTACCGCAAGGAACGGGGAGTAAGAGGAAAAAGTGCGTCCGGCGAAGGCTGGTTCAACTTGTCTGGTGTGGCCAACATCATGTTCCGCATTCCTGGTCGTCGGCGCGAGAAATATGCCGATGCAGCACAGGATCTTGCCAATGCAATACCCATAAGGGGAGCCGCCGGAGACTTGCCTGTAAAACTGGATCCCGAAGGGGGCGCAGTGCCGGGTGACCGTATTGTTGGAATCTTGACCCCCGGTGAGGGGGTGACAGTCTATCCGATCCAGGCCGAAGCCCTGCAGCAGTTTGAAGACAGCGCTGATCAGTGGTTGGACCTGCGCTGGGATATCGACCCGGAAAACCCGGAGAGGTTTCCGGCCAAGATTCGCGTGATTGCCGTCAATGCCCCGGGGACGCTTGCTGAAATTTCCGACGTGATGGCATCGTCAGATGCCAATATTGCCACAATTCTTTTGTCCCAACCGGACCCTGGCCTTTCGCAGATGATTTTTGGTGTGGAGGTCTGGGATTTGAATCATCTCAACCGAATCGTTCGTGAACTGCGCGCCCTCGCCGTTGTGAGCGATGTTGAACGCTCAAACTGACCTGAAAGCCACAAGCAACAGATTTTTGATCCTGATTATCGGTCTTGGCCTTTTTTTGGACGCCAACCCGGTGTTAAGAGACTTGCTGTATCGTTTGCACAACAAGGTGTTTGGTTGCAGTGCCCGAGCGGGCGTAAGTTGCAAGGTCGGGAAGTAAGTCTAAGCGTATGTTGATGAAACGGCGAAAGCCACCATCATGGTCGGAGAGCTTTAGAGTGTGGATTTGGCCGCGTCGATCCTGGATGCGTTCAAGCCAGTATGTAACCAAGCGAATATTGCGGCTTACGGCCTCCCCATATGCTGTTGCCGCGGGAGTCGCTGTAGGAGCGTTTACCTCTTTTACACCGTTTATGGGATTACATTTTGTTATCGCCTTCATTCTGGCCTGGATGGTCAGAGGCAATCTGCTGGCATCGGCCCTTGGAACATTTGTGGGCAATCCCCTGACCTTTCCGATCATCTGGGCTGCCACATACAATACCGGGCATTATTTGCTGCATAATGTCCACGTGGATTCTGGTCCACCTGATATTGTCGAGGCCATGAAAAATGTGATGAGTGCCGTGTTCGAACTGGATGGCCAGGCGGCCATGCTGGCGCTCGAACAGATATGGGAGCCGCTGCTCTGGCCCATGTTGGTTGGCGGTTGTATCCTTGGACCGGTTGTGGCGATGCCAATCTATTTTCTAACCAAACGGGCAACAGCCCTGTTTCAGGAAAGCCGCCGGGACAGATTGATCTGCAAGGCTACCGAACTCAAAGCGCGTGCTGCTCAACTGTCCGAACCTTCCGGCACCAATGACGGGTTGAATCAAACATGATTATCGGGCTGGGCAGCGATCTGATCGATATTCGCCGGATTGAAAAAACCCTTGACCGTTTTGGCGACCGCTTTGTCCAGCGTGTGTTCACCGATATTGAACAACGTAAATCTGACCGGCGTAGAGAGCGCGCCGCCTCCTATGCGAAGCGCTTCGCTGCCAAGGAAGCCTGTTCAAAGGCACTCGGCACGGGCCTCTCCAAAGGTGTATTCTGGCGAGATATGGGCGTGGTCAACCTGCCAAGCGGCAAACCCACATTCAAGCTGACCGGCGGCGCACAAATCCAGCTTCAATCCATGATGCCGGAAGGTATGGAGCCGAACATTCATCTAACAATTACTGATGATTATCCTCTCGCCCAGGCCTTCGTGATCATCGAAGCACTGGAAAAACCCTCAAAGTCCTGAATGTTTGGGCTTTTTGGAGTGGTCTTAGCAGTGATCTGACGCGGTACGCTCCTAAAATTCCAGTCGAAAACGGTTTGCTCCTCGTTGATGAAGCGCCTTTTACAATTCACCGACTAGTTATTTTTATAGTGCTCTTTTGATGGGCTGAATTTGGTGCCGCATTCGCATGTCAACTCGGTCCCGGACCCGGTCGCCAGTGAAAATCCATATGGCACTTGATTCAGACTAACCTGCGGTTGC
>JBPCWM010000032.1:0-6548 GCA_051009515.1 Rhizobiaceae bacterium
GCTCGGGAAATAGGCTACAATCCGGCCATCAACGACGCTTGCCAATTTGGGTTCGAACTGGTCGGAAGTCGCCACGGCAAAGCCGGCGGTATAGGCACTTTTGTAATCGTCAAAACTCGCCAGGACGGCAATCCAATCACGGGTTGGGACTGTGCGTAATGTGACTTCTGTTATTGCTCCATTCAGTCCCCAGGCGTGATGAATTTTCAAAACATCCGCATCACGAAAAACATGTTCTTTCGGCTCTGATTCAATCGACAAAGCTCTTAATTCAATGAGATTACCCGGCTCCCGCAGAGCACCATTTGCCAGCGAACCGATCCCCATGGATCCTCCGGCGACAAATCCTCCTATCGTTGCTATTTCCTGAGTTGAAGGAAACATTGCCATTTCCTGACCACTTGCGCGCAACTCCTTGTTGATGTCGACCATCAAGGCCCCTGCTTCGACGCGGACAAAGCCATCGCCAATCTCGAGCACTCGATTCATTGCTGTGGTTTCAATGATCAGACCACCATCGACCGGTACGGCTTGACCGTAGTTGCCTGTGCCGCCTCCGCGAAGCACCACGGGCACGTCAGCTTCATAGGCGGTTTTCAGACAATGCTTCATTTCATCTGCCGATCTTGGCAGAACAACGAGATCACCAAAACAACGTTTTAGTTGCTCGTTCAGAATTGGGCTGTACCAAAAGAAGTCGCGAGAGCGTTTTTTGACCAGAACCGGCTCACTGATCACTTCAACTGGATTGAGCTTTTTTGCGATTGCCTGCCAGTCGGTCGATGTTTGGCCCGAGATAGAAGTCACGCGGGTTCTCCTTGCAGTAGTGAGGACAGGGGTTTCGGAGAGGCTGTATTGGACAGCAGGTCAGAGATATTGGACACATCGAATATCACCAAATCATCAACACCAGCGCTGTCGATCCAAGTAGGAAACAGGCCCAGTGCGGACTCCGCGGTAGTGGATATCATTGGCAGGTATCTGCCAAATGGTGGGTCCAGATGTGCGGCCAGAACAGCATGCATCAGAGTTTGAAGAGGATTGTGTTGGCCAATCGGGCAAAAAGCATCCCGTACATTGTCAGTTCCAACGACAACCGACACTCCCATCTCCCGTAGTTCCCGAATACGGGTAATGCCCCTTCGGTCCGGTGTACCACCGTTTCTTCCCTGAAGATAAAGATTGGTGACCGGAAGACTGGCAATAGTAATTCCTGCGTGGACAAGCTTTCTGCCCAGCCGCTTCAGATCTTCTGTGTTGAGATTCATCAGGCTACAGGCATGACTGCATAATACGGGGCCCTCATAACCGGTCTCAATCACAGTATCTGCAATAATCTCCAGGCCATCGAGACCGTCAGATAAGCCCTCATCGACATGGAAGTCCAGGGCCAGTCCGTGGCTGTCTGCGGCCGTGACAATGGCCTCTATACCAGTGCGGCGGTCTGCCTGATCGAATACAAAAGCCCCTAATACACCGCCCGACTTTGCCAATTGCCCTGCTATTGAAACTGCAAATCCCGGATGACAGTATTGATCAATTCCGATCAAAGGTGACAGCTGCAAACTTACCTGCTCGCGATGGGCCTGTGCGATTTCATTCAGGACATGCCAGCTATGTGGAAGCGCTGTTGAACCATCCGTGGTGGTCCAGTCCAGATGCGAACGCACGTTTCGGCAGCCTGCCTCGATAAGTTCGTGCAGGCCGCGCATGGCCCGCTGGCGGACATCCTCTTCGGTCCAATGTCTCTTGTCGACTTCTTGCTTCAGGATTGCCGCCCGCAAGTCTCCACCTACACCTGCAATGCGGGAGATGGTATGGCACTTGTCGAGATGGACATGACATTCCGTCAGTTTTGGCAAAACCAGCCGCAGGGCCCGACTACGCGAAGTTGGCTGAATATGGTGAAACTGCCCGTCACGAAAGACAAGGTCTCCAGCAATACAGTCGCCGTTACTGGTACCGCCAACCTGCTCAGGGGATTCAATCAGCGAAATTGGCACCAGCACATCGGGCAGAATCAGATCTTCGGCGGGTGTGAATGTCACGATGATTGCCTCAAATCAAAGCGTGAGAACTCGGCAAGGAAGGAGGCGAAGCTTGTAGCCGCAGTTTGCAACAACTGCTCGCCCTTGTCCCGGTTAGCTGCTGCGGCATTGCCACAGGCTCCCTGAGAGTTGAGATCTTCAATGATCCAACCCGGGCGAGCAGCTTGTTCGGTTAGACCTATATGTTGGAATGACGATTGCCAGTCCAATGTGGCGGGTTTGAAGTCTTGGGCGCATTCCATATCGACCAGCCCGGGATGAGCCGCCAACATGGCAGACGTCTCGATGTCCCCGGCATGAATGTCGTGGGCAAGGTCCTGACCTTCAAACAGACCATTGTAGTCAGCAAACCCAAACCATGAACAAGTCGCAACCATCATGTTCTGCGAAATTCGAAGGTCTCGTGCTACGATTTCCAGAACCGCGGTATTGCCTCCGTGCCCGTTGAATAGGACCAGTCGCGATAGTCCTGCTGTTGCAACGCACTTCCCTGTTTCGCGCAAGACCGCCATCAAGGTTTCTGCAGATAAGGACAGGGTTCCGGGATGGCGATCATGCTCGCCACTTTTTGTGACAGCCAGATTTGGCAGAAACAGGACGTTTTGATCCGCTTTCAAACGTGGCAGGGTTCGCTCAATGACTGCGTTGACCAAATCGCGATCTACGGAAACCGGCAAGTGCGGCCCGTGTTGTTCGATCGCTCCAATCGGTAAAACCGCGACCGTATTGTCAGGCAGATTTCGAAAAGCAGGAGCTCTCAAATCGGCCCAATATCCCTGAACACTCATGACCCCCACCGAGAAATTATCTGACGGCTGCAAAGAGTGCGTAAAACTTCGCAGTTCTCAATAGTGAACGGCACACGTTTACCCATGTCGTCCTCCTTGACGAAAACGGTGTTGTGTGGCCCTTGAACATTAATCTGTGCCAGAGATTTATGAGGAGGGTTGCAAAGAAATTTCTGACGGTCAAGGTTGAACTGACGTTCGGGAAAGGTCGCCTGATATGAAAGCGCTATCGTGTGACAAAATTCATCCACCATTCGGCCACTACTCTCAGGGCACAGAAATTCCGGCAGGTTGGCGTGTCGTTAAGACTTCCGGCCAGCTAGGCATTATGCTGGATGGCACTATTCCAGAAGACGCCTACAGTCAGGCATGCGTCTGTTTTGAAAGTATATCGCGGATCTTGGCCAAGGCCACAATGTCGGCTGGAGATGTGGCCCATATTTCGGCCTACGTGACTGATCGTGAACACTTTGGTGATTACATGCGCGCGCGTGATGAATTCATGGGTGGTGTGGACAGACTGCCGGGTTCAACTTTACTCATCGTCTCAGGCTTTACCAGATCGGAATTCAAGGTGGAGGTGGAGGTTACAGCAGCAGCGCCATAATTCGTTGCTGACAGATCAATGTAGTTTCATGCTGCGGCCAATTCTGAATTGCCCAATATTTCAATGACCATGGCAGCTGTCCAGGTGAATGTCTTGCCACCGCAGGGCTCCGCTGTTTTTGGATCATAGTATTCTGCAAATCCACTTTCCTTGATCAAACGCAAACTGCTGGCATCGATCAGTTGAGAAATTTCTGTTTGTCCGCCCTGGCGAAGACCATCAGAAATCATGTAGTTGACAATCAGCCATGTGGGGCCACGCCAATAGCGTAAACCGTCAAATCGGGGATCGCTCGGGTCGTGACTTGGAACGGGATAGGAGCAAACTTCAGATAGCTTCGCCACGCGCCTGGCAATGGCGTTTTTCCTCTCCAGTGAAATGGGAGCAAACGCCGCCAGTATTCCCGCCACAGACGGGCTTTTGATCGTTGAACCTGATACCCGGTCATGGCAAAGGTATTGTCCGTAGGTTTCGTCCCAAAGTGCTTCCAATGCGGCGATTCCGCGGGCGGACCATGTCCGGGATTCTGCGGCTATTTCTGTCTCGCCAAATTCGTCGGCCAGGTTAGCCAGGTCGCTACATGACCTTAGCAAAATGCCGTTAAAACCGGGGTCGACGATGCGAAATGGAGAAGCATCATGAAGTTTCGTATTGTCCCACCCAAGTGAGCGGAATTCCTGAACCAGCCAGATATAGCGCTCATATTGTTCCTGTGTCGGGCGGTGTTCAGGATTTGCGTGTTGTGTATCACGACGGATGAATGGCCCCACATTGTCAGTGGGTACGCGTTCAAAAGCCTGATCCCAATCTATGGAATTGTCGCGTCCTGTTTCCCACGGATGGATCACAGCAACCAGTCCGGTTTGCTCGGGATCGCGGCAACGGAAGAACCACGCGTGCCAAGCATGTAGTTTGGGCAACAAGGCGCGGGCATTCTCTTGCGCCAGCTCCCGATTTTTTGCTCGTTGAAACAGCCGGTTGACGGCAAATGCTGCAACCGGAGGCTGGGTGATCCCGGTTGTCGGCACGGTGCGGCCCGTGTCCCAGACCTCGGGTCCTGGATAGTATCCATCATCTTCCTTGTGAAAGATTATATGGGGAACCATGCCGTCTTCCCACTGATGATCGAACAGGGTTTGAATTTCTTGCCAGGCTCGTGCCTCATCAAAATGTGCTTGGCCAAGGGCCGTCAGGCAGCTGTCCCAGTTCCACTGGAATGGATACAATCCATGGGTCGGTACCGTGTAGTGACCAAGATCGTTTGTTCGAAGAACCTCAGCGGCACGGTCGATCAGATTTTCGCACATGAATGCACTCCTAGTTGGTCATCAGGCAACAGCCTTGGTAGATTCAGGGTTGAACCAGCGAATCCTGTCGGCTTGCGGAGCAAGTTTTAGTTGATCACCAGCATTGACTGAAAGATCACTGTCCAATACGGCGCGAAACAGCTGGCCGTCTACTTCGCAGGTTACCAACAGGTGAGCTCCCAGCGGCTCAACAATTTTGGCAGTGGCACTCAAACCATTGTCTGCAGGGCTCAAATCTTCCGGCCTGATGGCAAAGGTGAGATCACCACTGGCCGTCGGGCCATCGAATTTTTGTCCTGCAACTGTCCATTTTCCTTTTCCCGCTGGCGCAGCCGGCAGGAAGTTCATGGGGGGGTTGCCAATGAAACCGGCAACAAACTCTGCTGCTGGATTGCGATAGACCTCAATTGGTGTGGCAGCCTGAATGATTTCACCTTGATGCATGACGCTGATGCGATCGGCCATCGACATGGCCTCAACCTGATCGTGGGTTACATAGATTGCCGTGGTCTTGCTTTCGGCAAGTACCCCTTTCAGTTCTGCGCGCATCTCCATTCTAAGCAGGGCGTCGAGATTGGACAGCGGTTCGTCCATCAAGATCACATCGGGTTCCATTGCCAAGGCGCGGGCTACCGCAACCCTTTGACGCTGCCCACCTGACAATTCACCGGAGTAACGCTGCAGCAGTTGCTCGATATGCATAAGTGTTGCCGTCCGCTCGACCCGTCGTTTGACCTCATCGTTTGGCAGTTTCTGCATACGAAGGCCAAATCCGATATTCTCAAATACCGTCAAGTGGGGGAACACGGCGTAGTTTTGAAATACCATGGCAATGCCTCGGTCTTTGGGCGCGAGGTGATCGACCCGCTTTCCCCCAATCCAGACCTCGCCGGTGGTTGCGGTTTCAAGACCGGCAACAATTCGTAACAGCGTGGTTTTGCCGCAACCTGAAGCTCCCAGCAGAACCATGAACTCCTGGTCGGCAATGGTCAGGTTGATGTCATGCAAGGCCTGGTAGTCTCCAAAACGCTTGGCGACGTTCTTGATTTGAATTTCAGCCATTTCAATATCCTTTCACACGCTCAGCGATTTGCGATGCCCCACATGGCAAACAGGTATTTGCGCACGGCGAAAATGAAGATCAGCGCAGGTACGACCAGAATGAATCCGCCTGCAAATTTAAGATGGAGCGGTGATGTCTCCAGATTGGTCAACAGGAATGCCGTCAGGGTTCGGTTTTCAATAGTCAGCACGGCGGCAGCGAATACTTCATTCCAGGAAATGACAAAGGCAAAGATTGCCGATGCAGTAATGCCGGGAAGAATCAAGGGAAATACGACCTTGGTGAAGGCGGTCAACCTTGTGCAGCCCAGCGTCCAGGCAGCTTCTTCCAGTTCCAACGGAATGCCTGAAAACAGCGAGAAAGTGATGAGGACGGCGAAGGGTATGGCCAGCGTTGTATGGACCAACGCCAATCCGAATACCGTATCATCCAATCCGGTCCGTATGAACATCACGGCCAGCGGCAAGGCCAATAATGGCAGAGGAAATGCCCGCGTAAGCAGGATCAACATGCGGAAGACTTCCTTGCCGCGAAAGTCAAAGCGGCTCAATGCATAGCCGGCTGGAGCTCCCACAACGATCGACATGACCATTGTTAAAATCGCCACAAGAATGGAGTTCTTCAGTGCCGTCAGCATTCCGGAAAAAGTCGCAAAGAATGCCAGTGAACCGGTATCAAATTCCGGGATGAAGGACTTGGGAAATGCGTTCACCGCTTCAGGCGAGCTGAGTGTGT
>JBPCWM010000033.1:0-23474 GCA_051009515.1 Rhizobiaceae bacterium
ATTTTCGAAACGCCCAATAGGCGGTGGTGATATCAAAGGGTATGGATTCGAACGCGCGCTCACGTCCAAAATGGCTTTCAATACGCTCTGCGCCCTTGGAATATGCTATATAGTCATCGTCCCCAAGCACGAGGGAATCCAGATCAGGGCTCGATATCAGGCGAGTCAGTTTTGTGGTGTCTGCGTCATCCTCCATGATCACATCCCCCACACGCGCATAGAGTTCAGCGTCGCGGGCAAACCAACCAAACGTGTCGTAGCTGGGACCTAGGGGCATGGTGCGGTCGAGAGACAATCTGCCATGGGTAGCGCGCAACCCAATCAAACCGCAATAAGAGGCAGGGGCACGCACCGATCCGCCGGTGTCAGAGCCTGTGGCCACATCGACAATACCAGCTGAGACAAGCGACACCGAACCCGAAGATGAACCCCCGGTGACCCTGTCGGGTGCAGCGGCATTTACCGGCGCACCGTAGTGCTTGTTGATCCCGGTCAGGGAAAAACACAGTTCCTCACACTGGCTCTTGCCCTTGATCTCAATGCCGGCATCCAGCATTTTTTGAACCAGACTCTGGGTTTCGGTATCCGGGTTCGCTTCAGCAAGGCGCGCCGGCTGGCCCCATCCATTGGGGTATCCTGCAACCTGGAATATGTCTTTCACCGCCAGGGTCAGTCCGGCCAGCGGGCCAGTTTTTGCATGGGGCACATCAATTTCGGGATAGTCACACCAGGCATTGAGTTCCGGGTTTTTCATCCTGCTTTCCTATTCATTGATTGCTATCACTCCGGCCTCACCATGTTCAGACCCAAAGGCAAGCCGGTCACCGCCACGATCCCAGTTCAGCGACGATATTGCACCCTTTCCAGGCCGGCGCAGCAGGGCCTCAGCCGCATCATCAACCTTAACCGCCATAATCATACCATCGCCATAGCCCATCGCCACGACCTCTTCATGGGGATGAAATGCCACCTGGGTAACCATCGCGTCCCCACGCGTGCCCAATTCCTTGGGCGATTTGCCCATGGGTCCCTGTTTGCCAGCAAAAGGCCAGCATATCGCTGCCTGTGCCCCTGAACTGGCCAGCCATTTCCCTTTGACCGACCATGACAGGCTTTTGGGTTTGGCCGGATAGCCGGTCATGCGCATATGAGCTCCTTCTGCGGTCTTGCGATTGTCCAGCCGCCAACCATGCAGCGCATTTTCCGCCATGGAGGTCACAATATATCGACCATCTGGCGAGAAGGTGACACCTGTATGGGCGCCATCCCAGTGCAATTCCACAGGATCGCTGTTGGTTGCAACCCAGTGAATGCTCACACCATTGTAACGTGCGCAAGCGATCCGCAGGCCCTTGGGGGCAAAATCGATACCCTCAACGGCCCGCTCGTGATCGAACTGGCGCACCGTGTCCCGGGTTGCCACCCAGGCAGTCCGACCAGAGGCAAAGCCAACCGCATCATTGGGCCCGCAAGTAACAACATCTATCCATTTGCGTGGTTGGTGCGAAAGCTCAACATTGCTGTCCGGTGTCACTCGCACCACACGCCCGTCTTCCCCGCCGGTCACCAAACTGTTCCCATCAAGAGCCATATCGGCACTCAACAGGCCTTCGTGAGCCGTAATGCACAGATCAGAGCGTGTTGGGAACCGGACCGTACCGCCAACCAGGGCGAACGCTGGCAGGTCATTCACAAATGAGGCCAGTTCCACATGTTCACCAAAATGATAAGGAGCAATGGTCGACATTCACGCTGCCACACAAGCCTGAAAACTTCTTTCGATTTTTTCCTGATCCAGATTGCGGCCAATGAATACCAGACGGGTTTCCCGTTTTTCATCTTCGCGCCAGGGCCTTTGGTGATCCCCTTCAACAATCATGTGCACGCCCTGCAGAACAAAGCGGTCATCATCTCCATCAAAGGCCACGATGCCCTTCAGCCGCAATATGTCCGGACCGTCGATCTGGGTCAGTTTGTTGATCCATGGAAAGAATTTTTCGTGATTCATCGCACCTGCGCGCAATGAAATTGATTTCACCGTCACATCATGTGTTTTGCCATCCAGCTTGTGGCTTTCGTGACTGCAATCAGGACCACAGTCGTCACCGTGACTATGACTGTGATCGTGATGGTGATGATCACATCCGGGACCACATTCATGGTCTGGGTGATCATGATCATCGGCATGAAGAAAATGCGGATCATCCTCCAATATACGGTCAAGGTCGAACGAACCACGATCGAGAACTTGATCTAACGCAATTTTGGAACGTTGTGCGGTGTGGATAACAGCGTGGGGATTGATGCTGCGCACCGTATCGTAAAGCCTTTGCAACTCGTCTTCGTCAACCAGATCAGTCTTGTTGAGGACAACGACGTCGGCAAAGGCAACCTGATCTTCCGCTTCTGGAGCATCCTTCAGTCGAAGTGGAAAATGCTTGGCATCGACCAGAGCCACCACTGTATCAAGCTGGGCCTTGGCGCGGACATCATCGTCCATGAAAAAGGTTTGTGCTACCGGGGCTGGATCTGCCAGTCCGGTTGTTTCAACGAGAATACCGTCAAACCGACCCTTGCGTTTGAGCAAATTCTGAACCACCCGGACGAGATCGCCCCGGACTGTGCAACAGACGCAGCCATTATTCATCTCATATATTTCTTCATCGCTCTCGACAATGAGATCATTATCGATACCGATTTCTCCGAATTCGTTGACAATCACCGCATAGGTCTTGCCGTGATCTTCAGACAATATTCTGTTCAGCAGTGTGGTTTTGCCGGAGCCAAGATATCCGGTAAGCACGGTGACGGGGGTTTTATCAGTCATGGGTTCGGTCATAGAGTGGCCTGTTTTGTGGCATTTGCCCCTAGATAAAGATTATGCGTCGTGCAGCAAGGACAAATCAAATTTCTGCACATCATCAATCAGATCAGCGAGCCCGCGCACCGCAAGCTCAATCAGGGCTTCACCTTTTTCAGCGCTCGCCAAACCGGCATTACCGGTGACCCCCAAACGGTTCAGATCGGCGGCCTTCCAGCCAAAGGCATGCGGCCCGTAGGCACGCAGATGTTGAAAGTCGACGGCAAGTATCTCCTGCAGATTTGGATAATCCCGCGCTTCTTCCAAATTTACCAGGTCGGGGTGCAAGGCCAGCATGACACTGGTTTCGATATCTCCCCCATGGATACCAAAATCCTCTTCCGCCTGGCTGACAATACCAGAATTTTTGACAAACCGGGTCCAACTTGTGGTCACCGCAAGCATTGAGCAGCGCACCCGCAATTCCTGCGCGACAATTGACATGATCGGTGAATTTCCACCATGGGCATTCAGCAATATCAACCGCCGAACACCATTATTGGTGAGAGCTTCCCCAATCCCGACCCAACGGGAAACCGCATCATCATAACTGAGCGACTGACTACCCTCATGGTCCATGTGTTCGAGCGAATATCCGACCTGTTCGACAGGGAGAAAACGCACATCTGTTTTCTTGTCCAATGTCGCGATCAACCGTTCGCAAACTCCCCTGGCAATCAACCAATCGGTTTCCCTGGGAAGGTGCTTGCCATGCTGTTCGGTTGCCCCAAGTGGCAAAACGAAAATTGTGGCCTCGGTTACGGAATCAGCCTCCAGGGCCTTAAGCCCGCTGACCCATGTCGGCGCGGTTTTGGCTTGGTCCACGGACATTAAACTTGCTCAAGGAAGGCCTTGGCTGCCTCGCCATGTTCAAAGCGCAGTTTTGCAACATCCATATTGACGGGTTGAGTATCCTCAACTTTCCACTCACCGGCCACCATCACCCTGTCAGCTTCATGGGCACCACACAGGACAAGGGCTGCCAATGGATCACCGGCACCTGAGAACCGCAATTCATCAAGCTTGTAGAGCGCGAAATCCGCTTGTCTGCCCACTTCAATCTTGCCGATATCTTCGCGGCCAAGGCATCTTGCCGAACCTTCCGTTGCCCAGCGGAAAGCATCGAAATGGGTGATGCTGGCTGCATCATATGTCAGCCGGTTGATCATCAATGCATGGCGCACGGCTTCGATCAGGTTGGAATTGTCGTTGGAGGCCGATCCGTCCACGCCCAGCCCGACAGGTGATCCGGCCGCCTCAAGTTCCTTGGTGCGGCAATGGCCAGATGCGAGCACCATGTTGGATGTCGGACAATGACACACACCAACCCCGGCGGAGCCAAGGCGCTGAACCTCGCTGTCATTGAAATGGATGCCATGGGCCAGCCAGACCCGGTCATTCATCCAGCCCAATTGTTCCAGATAATCGACAGGACGACAGCCAAAATGCTCCAGGCAATAGTCGTTTTCATCGTGGGTCTCTCCCAGATGGGTATGGCAGCTGCAATTATGCTTGTGCGCTAGTTCCATGGTTTCCGTCATCAACCGCTTGGTCACCGTGAAGGGTGCGCAAGGAGCCAGTGCCACCTGTAGCATAGAGCCGTTGGATCGGTCATGGTATCTGTTCAAGACCCTCTCACAGTCGGCAAGGATCGTGTCATCGTCCTGAACAATGGAATCAGGTGGCAGGCCACCGTCCTTTTCCGAAAGGCTCATGGAACCGCGGGTCACAGTCATTCGCATGCCGAGCCGCGCCGCCTCTTCCACCTGGATATCCATAGCGTTTTCAAGGCCAGCCGGATAGAGATAATGGTGGTCGGAGACAGTCGTACAGCCGCTCATCAGTAATTCGGTCAATGCCAGCCTGGTGGCAAGGCGAAACGCGTTGGGATCGACATTTTTTGCCCATATCGGATACAAAGCCTTCAGCCAGGGAAACAATTCCTTGTTGATGGCGGCCGGATGTGCCCGTGTCATGGTTTGGAAGAAGTGGTGATGTGTGTTGATCAGTCCAGGCAACACGACATGATTGCTGGCATCAAATGTCTGATCCACCGGAGTGGACGGCACGTCGCCACTGGCAAGACATTGAACAATCTGCCCGTCCTCAACAACTATGCCACCTGATGCCTGATCGGCCAGTACCGACAGCGGGTCCTTGATCCAAATTCTCATGTTTTCTCTCTTTATTTCCAAGCGCAGGGACACTATACGCGCAACACGCTGTCCACAAGCTATTTGGACAGTCCAAACCTGTTGCCGTAACTGGCCACTATGGGCATAGTGCAGGATATAATCCGCGGTTGTTGACTGACGAAGGAATGAACGTTTTGGGCATCAAGATTACCTTGTCCACCATCGCGGATGACCTTGGGGTTTCAACCGCCACGGTTTCCCTTGCCTTGCGTGACTCTCCACTGGTTGCAGGGGCCACGCGCGAAAAAGTACGCCAGCGAGCCAAGGAAATCGGCTACGTCTATGATCGCCGGGCGGCAAGCCTGCGGACCCAGCGTTCTGACATTGTTGGCGTCATAGTGCGCGATATCATCAACCCGTTTTTTGCGGAAATTCTGCGGTCGATCGAAGCGGAACTGGGCAACAACCGGCAAACCTTCCTGCTGTGCAACCACGGAGACGATATTGCATTACAGGAGGACTTCATTTCAACACTGATGCAGTTCGGGGCGGACGGTGTCATCATGTCTCCGTCAGTAGGCACAAGCAAAGAAGATATTGAGCGCATTGAGCAAAACGGATTGCCCGTGACATTAGTGGCGCGAACGGTTGAAAACGCATCGGTCCCGGCCTTTTTGGGCAATGACGAAGCCGGCTTTCATATGATCACGCAATACCTCATCCAGCAGGGGCACCAGGACATTGCGCTTGTCGGAGGCACCAGACTGACATCAACCGGGCGTGCACGCCGGTCCGGGTTCGCCCGCGCCTATGAAGAAGCCGGCATTGCATTGCCCGATCGTGAAGATATTGAAACCCCCTATGAGCGCAAGGCCGGATACAATGCGGTTGCTGAAATCCTCTCTCAGGGGACTCCACCGACCGCCATTGCCTGCTGCAGTGACACGGTTGCGCTTGGGGTGATGCACGGGCTGCGCAGCCGCGGACTTGAGCCCGGTGTGGATATTACGGTCACCGGATATGATGACATTGAAGAGGCCAGTATATCTGCACCGCCTCTGACCACTGTTGCCGACGGCCATGATGAAATTGGCCGCCTCGCCGCACGAGCACTTTTTGCCAAGATCAGTGGCAAACAGGCGGACGACAAACCGGTGTTCATCGAACCACAGTTGAAAATTCGCGATTCAGTTCACAAAATCGAACGATAGGTACAGTCTCGAGGCAACGCGCGCTCAACCCGGCAATTGACCGCCCAATTCATCATCGATATGCGCCTGGATAATGTCTTCAAACGTCTTTTCCGCGCTGAACCCAAGGGATTCGGCACGCTTGGCTGAAAACTTGCGAGGCCAGTTGGCAACGATGCCGGAAATCGTCCCATCTTCCTTGTGTTCAACAAGACTCTCAGCCTTTTGACCAGCAACGCGACCAAGGGCTGCCAGCATTTCACCCACGGTAATGGCTAGACCCGGCATGGTCAGATTGCGCCGGGGCCCAACCTCATCACCGTCAATTTCTGCTGCCCGGATGCAAAAACCCACTGCAGAGCGCGGACTTGCCATCCAATGCATGACATCGGTTGATACCGGCAATTGAGCCGGAAGTCCCGACAACGGTTCGCGAATGATGTTTGAGAAAAAGCCCGACGCTGCCAGATTGGGCTTGCCAGGTCGCACCACGATTGTAGGCAAGCGCATTCCGATACCGTCGAAATTACCCTTTCGTGTATGATCTGCCAGCAGGAGTTCCCCAATTGCCTTTTGGGTTCCGTAGGATGTCAGCGGAGTGAGATGAAACTCATCGTCGATGGATTCAGGAAATGGTGCACCAAACACCGCAATAGATGAAGCGTAGACTACGCGAGGGTGATAATCTGCGCGCATTTCAATGGCGTTGAACAGATTTTGCGTGCCCACCAGGTTGACCCTGTAGCCCTTGTGAAAATCGCTCTCGGCCTCGCCAGACACTATGGCTGCCAGATGAAAGACAATATCGGGCCGAGAATCGACGAGGGCGTCGACCGTAGCGCTGTCGGACACATCCCCCGCCGACATTGTCAGTTCGATGGGGCCGGAATAGTCAAAACTGCCTTCCACCACATCAAACCCGTGGATTGCAGATATCGCCTGCCCGCGCAATCTTCCCTCACGCAACAGGCGTTCAATGAGTTTGCGGCCAACCATTCCAGCCGCACCGAGTACTAAAATCTCCATTAAAGGGTCCAACCTCCGTCGACAGGTGTTGCGGTGCCCGTGGTAAAGGCGCTTTCATCGGCCGCCAGATAGACGGCAAGCGCGGCAATCTCGTCCACGGTTCCCAATCGACCAAGAGGCTGACGCTCAACAAACATCTCCATGGCTTTTTCCGCACCACCCACTTGCTTGCCCAGTTCGGCGATGCGCTGCTGCAGTGAGGGAGACAGAATCGTACCAGGACAAATGGCATTACAGCGCACTCCGTCGCGAATAAAATCTACCGCAACCGCCTTAGTCAGTCCGATTACTGCTGCTTTTGTAGCTCCATAGACATAGCGGTTTGGTGCGCCCTTCAACGATGAAGCACCCGAAGACATGTTGATGATTGAACCAACACCATTTTCAAGCATGGCGGGCAAAAACGCGGAAATCATGCGGTGCATGGATTTTACATTGATGTCGAAGGAGAAATCCCAAGCCTCTTCGTCACAATCAAGAACCGAACCGTGATGAACATACCCTGCAACATTCGCTAAAATATCCACCGCACCGATATCAGCGGCAGCAGCATTCACCGCCGCCGTATCACGCACGTCCAGCACTCTGGTTTCAATGCCGGATCCGTCAGCGGCATCCAGCGCAGCCCGATTGATATCAGTTGCCACGACTTTTGCGCCTTCTGCTGCAAACATCTGTGTGATGGCGAGGCCAATGCCCTGCCCGGCGGCAGTCACAACCGCCTTTTTTCCTGCCAGTCGATTACCCATCCTGTCGTCTCCACAATTCCTGTAATTTTTGTTTTTGCTGACCTTCACCATCAAAATTTGACGGGTCAAGCCAGGCTTCAAATGCCCTGCGCATGCGTGGCCATTCACTATCTATCATTGAAAACCAGGCTGTATCCCGGTTTTCTCCTTTGACTACAGCGGCCTGTCGAAACACGCCTTCTGCCTGCATGCCAAACCGTTTGGCCGAAATCTTGGACGGCTCATTGGCGTTGTTACATTTCCACTCAAAACGTCGATACCCCAGAGTATCGAAAACATACTGAGCAAAAAGATAGAAGGCTTCTGTCGTTGCCGGCGTTCTGGATATGCGTCCACCCCAAAATATGTGTCCGGTTTCGATCACGCCATTTTCAGGGTCTATGCGCATTAAAGTCTGCCGCCCTTCCACCGTGTTGGTGCGTTTGTCGATGACCGCAAAATACAATGGATCAGAACTGGCCTGCGCCGCCTCCAGCCAGGGCTGAAAGTCCTGCAGGCTTGCTGGAGGTCGTTCCGGCAGATAGCGAAACCGGTCATTGGCATCGGCAAGGCTTGCAGCGTCAAAGAGCTGCGCACCGTGGTGGTGAGTGTTAAATGGTTCCAGCCGCACAAAACATCCCTCAAGCACACGTCTTTCAGGGCGCGGGCATGGAACCCAGTTTGACAGATCCTTCATCGGTCACTCTACCTGACTAAATTCTGCATTATCGATGACACACTCTTGCAGTGGCTCCTAATAATATGGACAATCCAGCCTGAAAATTCCCCCATACACAAGTTTGTCATGATCAAAACAATTTCCGGCTTTGACCGCATTGGTGAAGAAAACGCATTTGCCGTACTGGCACGGGCAACCGAACTCGCCGCAGGTGGCATGGATGTCATCAATCTGGGCATCGGCCAACCAGACTTTCCCACCCCGCCACATATTGTGGAAGCAGCAGTGAAAGCACTGCGAGATGGCCATCATGGATATACGCCGGCCACCGGCATTCTGCCGCTGCGGGAAGCCGTTGCAGCACGCACATTGCAGACAACCGGCGTGGAGGTATCGCCAGACTCTGTATGCATTATGCCCGGTGGCAAAGTCACAATGTTTGCTGCAATCCTGATGATGGGTGAACCAGGGACTGAAATCATGTATCCTGACCCCGGCTTTCCAATTTACCGCTCCATGATCGAATTTACCGGTGCCAAACCCGTTCCGGTGCCGGTGCGCGAAGAAAACGGATTTGCCTTTTCTGGCGAGGAGGCGCTGTCTCTGGTCAATGACAAGACACGACTGGTCATTTTGAATTCACCTGCAAATCCTACAGGCGGTGTCACACCACGTGCAGAAATCACGACATTGGTCAGAGGACTGGACAAATATCCAACCACCGCGATCCTGTCTGACGAAATCTACGATGTCATGACCTATGACGGTGAAGAACATGTCTCGCTGCTGACTTTCCCGGAAATTCGCGACCGGCTGATTGTTCTCAACGGATGGTCAAAAACATGGGCCATGACGGGGTGGCGCATGGGCTGGTCGATCTGGCCGGATGCCCTTTACGACAATGTGCGCAAACTGGCAGTAAATGCATGGTCATGTGTCAACGCACCCAGCCAATATGCCGGTATTGCAGCAATCGAAGGGCCGCAAGATGCAGTGGGTGAAATGATGAAAGCCTTTGATGAACGACGCAAATTGGTTGTTCGCCGGGCCAATGCACTTCCCGATGTCACATGCGCCACACCCAAAGGTGCCTTTTACGCGTTTCCAAACATTTCCACGACAGGCTGGAAGGCCAAAGACCTGGCGTCGGCTTTGCTGGAAGAGACTGGAGTTGCGGTTATAGGCGGCCCTGATTTTGGCATTCTCGGAGAAGGCTATATGCGACTGTCCTACGCGAACTCCGCTGAAAATATCGAACGCGCAATGGATCGCATTGACGCTTTTCTCGCCAGGTAATTGTCAAGGACGTCGGTCCGACGCACGCAATTGCATCAAGAGGTTGCTATTTTCAAAACTGCTCCAGTCGTCTGCAAAGGTTTGTAGCCAGACTTTACGCTGTTTGCGGGTCAACAGCCTGACGGGCACACCGCTTGCCATCAGTTCGCGGCGTGCATTGAGTGATCGTTGTTCATTGTCCAGATTGGACTGGCCGGATACGCGATCAATCAAAGCTGAAAGTGGTTTCTTCAATTCGGGGCTCAGGCTTTCCCACCAGGTTTTTGAGACAATCAACTGATTGCCCAAATAGAGCATGTTGGTTTGCGTCACATCGTCGTGAATCGAAGCGGTCTTGTCGTTTAGCAATTGTTCCCAACCCGACATTTGGGCTTCAATGCGTCCATCTTTGACAGCATCTACCAGCTCTTCGGCCGGAACAGTTACAGCCACGGTGTCAAGCTCGGAAATGACATTCGCAAACAGCGAACCAGTGCCGCGCAGGACTCTCAGCCCGGTAACATCACCTGGAACATGTACAGGTTTTTTTGCCGCAATCTGAACAAACTGGCCGGACCAGAATGCCAGCGACAGGGCATCAAATCTGGCAAGCGCCATCGCCAATTGTTTGCCGGACAGGGCCTGAAAGCGCTTTAGTCCATAGATATCACGAAATGCAAACGGGAGATTGAAGACTTTGTAGTCTGGCAATACGCCACCCATTTCGGAATAGGAGGGCGCGGCCATCTGGAACTCACCTGACTGCAAGGCTGTTAACAGCGCAAGGCCGGAATATTTTTCGTCATCAACTTCCACGGCCATACAGGCACGACCCTGGAGTTCAAGATTGATAGCTGTGCGCAGGTTATAAAGTGTTCTTTGCAGGGCTGCTGACACGTCGCTCGTGCGTTGTGCAAATTTGATGACAGTCTCGCCGCTATCACAGCGTGCCAAAGCTGCATTGGAAAAACCTATCAGGGCAAGGAATACAATCAGCCAGCGCATGGGTCAGGCATCGTCCCTGCGTCGTACGTTGGCCGGTTCGGTGGCTTGGGAAAATTCACCTGGTGTCAGTTCCTGTGTGACCGCGCCATCCTCAATTGTGAAAATCAGATCCGCCAGTTGCAAAATCTCGTCGCGGTGATGGCTCACATAGACGATTGGAATTGTCGTTTCATCGCGCAGGCGTTCCAGATAAGGCAAAACATGAGCACGGCGGGAATCGTCCAGTCCGGTCAGGGGCTCATCCAGCAAGAGGATTTGAGGGTCTGACAATATCGCTCTGCCCAAAGCTACACGCTGCGCCTCTCCGCCCGAAAGGTTGCGCGGCATGCGGTCCACAAGTCCTCCCAGATCAAGCATTGATATGACACCGTCCCAGCCAGTTTCGTGTTTCTTCATACCAAATTTCATATTGTCACCCACCGACAGATGGGGAAACAAAATTGGTTCCTGAAATACCACGCCCAGACGCCGGTTTTCGGTCGACAGATTCACACCGCCATTGGAGTCAAACAATACGTTCTCCCCAACACGGATATAGCCATGTTCCGGTTGCCAAAGACCTGCTATCCCACGAAGAATTGTGGACTTTCCAGCACCTGACGGCCCGTAAATTGCAGTGATTCCTATGCCCGCTTCAATGTCTGCAACAATGGGAAATATGCCTATCTTCCCTTCTACCTTGACTGTGAGCATGTTTAGCGTTCCCGCTTTTTCTTGGCTGAATTCACCATCCATTCAGAAACCAGTATTGCAGCAAAGGACAGAACTATGGAAATCGCAATCAAAGTCAGTGCTGCTGAATCCCCTCTGGGTGACTGCAGCAAAGTATAGATGGCCAGTGAAAGGGTCTGAGTTTCGCCTGGAATATTGGAAACAAAGGTAATGGTCGCACCAAATTCGCCAAGGGCCTTTGCAAATCCCAGAACCAATCCAGCAATTATCCCAGGAACTGCCAACGGCAGTGAGATTTTGAAAAACCGCCGCCAACGTTTGGCACCCAATGTAGCTGCCATTTCGGTCAGTCTCGGATCCTGCGATTCAAAGGCCAGTCGAATGGGCCGCACGACCAGTGGAAAAGCCATAACTCCGGCAGCAAGAGCAGCACCAAACCATGAGAAGGTGAAGCCAATACCCCATTGATCCAGCACAGACCCTATCCAACCCCGGCGACCAAATAGAACAAGCAACGCATAACCCGTCACGACCGGCGGCAAAACCAATGGCAAATGCACCAGGGCACTGAGCAGGGATTTCCCATAGAAACCGGGACCGGAAAGCAATTTTCCAATGGCTACAGCCAAAGGCAAACAGACCACCATTGCCAGACAGGACACTTGCAAAGAAAGCATCACAATGGACCATATTTGCGGATCGAAAAGATGGATAAACATGATCTATTGAACTGTCTTGGAAGGTGATGGCTGGAATCCTGCCTTTGAAAATACCTGCCAAGCGGCATCACTTTCAAGGAAATTCAGGAAATCAGCCACGACCGGCTTTTGTTCACCGGCTGGGGTTTTCGCCGCCCAGTAAGTAATCGGGTCGTGAGAATTTTCCGGAAGGACAAACAACGGGCGCACAGCAGGTTCGATTTCGGCATCTGTGGCATATACAATGGCTGATGTGACCTCACCACGCGCCAAGCGGCGAAGAGTAGTTCTGACATTGTCAGTGTAGACTGCCTGCTCTTTTACTACTTCCCAAAGCCCCTGTTTTTCAAGCGTCTGTCGCGCATAGCGCCCGGCTGGCACTGAGTCTGGTTCAGCCATGGCAAACCTGTCCCGGGTCAACAATGCCTTCAGGTCGACCCAGTTTTCCACTTCATTGCGCACAGCAATTACCATTCGGTTGCCAACAAGTGCTGTCAAACTGTCGCCTACAACCAGATCTCGCTCGATTGCCCAGTCCATCCACTCCTGATCCGCTGTAATATATATATCGGCGGGCGCACCTGCATCCAGTTGTCTTGCCAGATGCTGGGTTCCAGCAAACGAAAATACGATCGGCGGCGCACTTTTGGCACGATATTCTGCAGCGACATCCTGCAAGACGTCGGTCATGCTGGCCGGGGCAAAAACCAGTATAGAGTCGGCAGCGCGGACACCAATAGTCGATGCGAAGATCAATGCCAGGGCCAGAATAATGTGCATGAGACTACACCTCTGCCTGCATCAGATTAATCAGCCAGAGCCGTGGCTGCTGTGGCCAGTTCGACAATGCCATCCCAGTCTCCAGCATCAATTTTGTCTTTTGGAGCAACCCATGACCCGCCAACACAGACCACATTGCCAAGCGCCAGATATTGCGGAGCTTTTTCAGCGGTCAATCCACCCGTGGGACAGAATTTGAGACCCTGGAGGACCGGTGCCAGGGATTTCAGATAGGCCGCGCCACCGGCCTGCTCGGCCGGAAAAAACTTCACGAACTCGTACCCTTCGCTCATCAAACCCATTGCTTCACTAGGAGTGGCCACACCGGGCAGGAGAGGAACTGCAAACTTTTTGTTGGCATCTATGAGTTCAATTGTGGCACCGGGTGACACCATAAACTGGCAGCCGATTTCCACGCAGTCACGCATCATGGCCGGAGTCAGCACCGTGCCGGCTCCGACAACCGCGCCTTCAACCTGTTTGGCCACTTCTGCAATACATTCCAGGGCTTGTGGTGTACGCAATGTAATTTCTATGACCGGCAAGCCCCCGGCGACAAGCGCCCGGCTGGTCATTACTGCTTTGTCAGGATCGTCAAACTGCAGTACTGGCACAACGGGAGCCAGACCAAGTATTTCAGACAGTCTTTGATTTTTGCTTTTCATTATGTCTTTGCATCATGGGAGTACTTTACATCAGACTAGGCGATACGCCTGAAAATAGAAAGCAGCCAGGAACCGACAATGCGGGCAGATTGACTTATTTTACTTTTTGACGTGCCAGCTGCAAGTGGCCACTTGAAATCTGTATCCTTAGCGGAGAGTTTGCTCCGGTCTGCCAAGCCAAGAAGCATAATACGTTTGGCCCCTCTCGACGGAACCATTATGCGTCCACGGGCTATACCGGTTTCGGGGTCGCCAGATGCGCGTTGAAACTGACGCAGCGCCCGATCTGTCTCAATGCCAAATATGCCGTCTACCTTGATTGGATATCCATGGGCTTTGAGCCTGGCCTGAACATCACTGACTTCATCGCCGACTGAACCAATGCGAAGGTAAAGGCTTTTGCCGTCGAGACGGCTGCTTTGCGCGCCACCTTTTCTCCATTTGTCGCTACGCGTTTTCGAGATGCGGTGATAGACCAGTTGGAGTTTGCGGTCATATTGGTTTCTTGCGAACCCCGGCCCGTTGTAGCGGCGAGCGAATCCTGTCCAGTCATGGTTCTGCAAAACAGGGATCAGGTTCGAGCGTTCAATGAAACGCACCATCAGGTCCACCTGCCCAACGGCGCCAGACCTTGCGGTGCTCACCAATGCATCCACACTGCCAAAATTCAGCCAGTTCCAGTGAATGCCCATGACCTGCCCCACTCCCCAGGATGTAGAAGAAAGTGCCGCCGTTCGGTTGATCACCATAGCCCGTTTCAACATTCTCCAGCGTTGTGACTGACTGCGGCTGTTTCGAACAGCACCGGCCTTAGGTGAGGCCAGTCCGGCCGTGCGGGCCTTTTGGCGCTGTTCGCCCTTCAATTGCCTGTCAAAATAGTGGCCTTCAAACCGGATCAAGGGCTCGTTGCGATTATCGATATCAGCAAACAGTTTGCCTGCGGATTCCACTTCGGTCACGGCCAGCAACAGGCTTGGCTCCAGGTCAAGCTTCAAGGCTCTTTCGGTAATCGCCTGTTCTGTCTCGTCATCAAACATAAAAAAATGCTCCTCAATATGATTTGAGGAGCATTGTCGTTCAGGATTCGCCTGCGTGGATTAAATTTTTCAACCCATCGTCGGAATAGAGAATTCCGCACCATCCTTGATGCCGGACGGCCAGCGCGAAGTGACAGTTTTCGTTCTGGTGTAGAACTTGAATGCATCAGGTCCATGCTGGTTCAAATCACCAAAGCCCGAGCGCTTCCAGCCACCAAATGTATAGTAAGCCAACGGCACGGGGATTGGCACATTGATGCCCACCATGCCGATGTTTATGCGGCTTGCAAAATCGCGGGCAGCATCGCCATCGCGTGTAAAGATGGCCACGCCGTTTCCGTATTCATGGCTCATGGCAAGATCGAGACCTTCTTCATAGGTCTGGGCCCGCACAACGGACAATACCGGGCCAAAGATTTCTTCCTTATAGATCGACATATCCTTGGTCACCTTGTCGAACAGGCAGGCTCCCATGAAAAAGCCGTCTTCATAGCCCTGCATGGAGAAATCGCGGCCATCAACAACAAGATCGGCTCCTTCATTCACCCCGGCATCGACATAGCCTTTGACACGGGTATGGGCCTCCTTGGTGACGAGTGGACCAAAATCTGCATCATCTCCGGCCGTATAGGGCGCGATTTTCAACGATTCAACGCGCGGTGCGAGTTTAGCCATCAACCGGTCAGCCGTATCTTCTCCAACAGGAACAGCAACCGATACAGCCATGCAACGCTCACCCGCCGCCCCATATCCTGCTCCAATCAGCGCATCGACAGTCTGATCCATATCCGCATCAGGCATGATGATCATGTGATTCTTTGCACCACCAAAACACTGAACACGCTTTCCATTGGCACAACCACGGGTATAGACATACTCAGCAATTGGTGTGGAGCCAACAAAACCAACGGCCATGATGTCCTGATGATCAAGAATGCCGTCAACTGCTTCCTTGTCGCCATGTACAACGTTTAGAACACCATCCGGCAAACCGGCCTCGGTCAGCAATTGAGCCAGCATGTTGGGCACGGATGGATCACGTTCGGAAGGCTTGAGAATAAAAGCGTTGCCGCAAACCAATGCCGGGCAGAATTTCCACATCGGGATCATTGCCGGAAAGTTGAACGGGGTGATTCCAGCAACAACACCCAGCGGCTGTTTGACGGAATGCATGTCAATACCCGGACCCGCACCTTCAGAAAACTCCCCTTTCAGCATTTGCGGGGCACCGATGCAGTATTCTGCAACTTCCAGACCGCGGATCACATCGCCCTTGGCATCTGGCAGGGTTTTGCCGTGTTCGCGAGACAAGGCTTCTGCCAGCTTGTCCATGTCACGATGCAACAGACGGACAAATTCCATCATAACCCGTGCACGCTTTTGCGGGTTTTGCGCGGCCCAGGCAAGTTGCGCCTCTTTGGCAATTGCTATTGCCGCATTCAACTCACTGGCTGAAGCCAAGGGCACCTGGGCCTGAACCTCGCCGGTTGCCGGATTGTAAACGTCGGCAAACCGTCCAGACGTACCGGATACAAGTTTACCGCCAACATAATGCTGAATTTCTTCCATGAGATCCTGCTCCAAACTGCTTGTTTGGTGCTGTTTAGAACAGGGGGCGCTCAAGTGGAAGCGTCAATGTTCAATATATTTATTTCGCCTGCGCAAATCCGATCTACAGCCGATCGACCGGCACTTTGAGATAATGCTTGCCATCGGATTCAGGTTCGGGCATTTCGCCTGCCCGCATGTTCACCTGAACACTTGGAATAATCAGCTTGGGCATGGACAATTGTGCATCACGCGTGGTGCGCATTTCCACATAACTGTCTTCATCAATGCCATCCTTGACATGAATATTGGAGGCGCGTTGTTCAGCCACCGTAGTTTCCCAGGCAATGTCACGGCCATTTGGACCATAGTCATGGCAGATGAACATGCGCATTTCGGGCGGCAGGCTGAGGACTTTCTTAATTGACCTGTAGAGTTCGCGGGCATCTCCACCGGGGAAGTCGGCGCGGGCCGAACCACCATCTGGCATGAAAAGCGTGTCGCCTACTATCATCGCATCGCCAATCACATGGGCCATGCAGGCTGGCGTATGGCCCGGTGTAGCCATGACGAAGGCATCCAGACCACCAATCTTGTAGGTGTCACCCTCTTGAAACAATGCATCAAACTGGCTGCCGTCGCGCTGGAACTCCGTCCCGGCATTGAAGATCTTACCGAAAATATCTTGCACTTCAATCACACGGGCGCCGATGCCCAGCTTGCCACCCAGTTCTTGCTGAAGATAGGGAGCCGCTGAGAGATGGTCAGCATGAACATGGGTTTCAATCACCCATTCCACATTGAGGCCATTTTCCTTCACATAGGCGATCAATTCATCTGCCGATTTTTTCGACGTCCTCCCAGAGGAAAAATCGAAATCAAGCACACTGTCGTAAAGCGCACAGGACGAGGAATCAGGATCCTTGATGCAATAGGAAATTGTGTTGGTTTCAGGATCAAAAAAACCTCTGACTTCCGGTTTTTGATTCAGGTTGACCGGCCAATCCGTCATATCGCAACTCCTATGCGCTAGCTGTTTTCGATTTTGGTGCCACGCGGGCGACCCACATTCCAATGATCATGGCGGGGAAAAATGCAAGTATTCCGGTCGACATCAATGGCAATGCTGTGATCGCGGGGCCCGGACAGAAACCTCCAAGTCCCCAGCCCACACCAAAAAGTGCCGCACCGGAAAGCAATTGTCCATCAATATCCGTTTTCTGCGGCAGGTGAAAAGCATCACTCAATACCGGAGCAGGCCGTTTTAAAACGACCTGGTAGCCAATAAAGGTAAAAACCACGGCTCCCCCCATCACAAAGGCAAGGCTCGGGTCCCAGGTGCCAAAAATATCCAAAAAATTGAGAACCTTGGCAGGATCACTCATCCCTGAGATGACCAACCCGATCCCAAAGATCAGTCCTGCTGCGAATCCTGCAACGGCTTTCATGATCTAGCCTCCCACCACATGACGCATCACGAAAACAGTGATTACACCTGTCGCCATGAAGCTCAATGTTGCCACAATGGAACGCATGGATAGTCTCGACATGCCGCAAACCCCATGACCAGACGTGCAGCCCCCGCCATAAACCGCACCAAAACCCGTGAGCAGCCCGGCAATCACCATCAACGTTACATTGGAAGAGACTGTTTGCTGAATTGGGATGCCTGAAATTGCCTGCACACCAAGAGGTGCAACCATGAGGCCCAAAACAAAAGAGATGCGCCAGGACAGGTCCCCATCAAGCACCTGCGTTCCCCATGGTGGCAAAATATTGACCGTTATGCCGCTGATACCGGCAATGCGACCATTCATGGCCATCAACAAGACGGAGGCCAGCCCGATCAGGGCACCTCCAAATGTGGAGGCAAGAGGTGTAAATTCAGTCATGTGGCAGGACCCGTGTATAAAATTTCCCTTGCTAATATATTAGTAATTGCTAATTTATCAATATGAAACCTGCAGATTTTGATGCGATGAAAACCAGCGCCACCGAAGTTGAGGCGCTTTTGTTCCTATTGGCCAACCGCCACCGTCTGATGGTTCTATGCCAATTGATTGATGGTGAAAAAAGCGTTGGACAATTGCTCGCGCCCTCCTCACTGAGCCAGAGTGCGCTTTCACAGCATCTTGCAAAGCTGCGGGACGCCAATCTGGTTACAACGCGCCGGGACGGTCAAACCATCCACTATTCGATAGCAAGCGCCGCAGCACAAACTCTCATTGAGACGCTTTGTGAACTATACGGGCAGGACACCCCTGAACAGACCCCATCAGACTGACGCGTTAGTCTTGATCTACTCGCCGCTTGCATGCAGACGGGGTCGGATCAAGCCATGGACAGTATGATTTTGGGCGGAGCTTTGCCTTCATGGATATCCATGAAACTCTGCGCCCCCTGTTCCAGCGGACGAATCTCGATCCAGGCGCGGTTTTGAATCAATCCTCTTGTCAGCAATTTCAGTGCTGCAGCAAAATCATAGCGCGAATAACAGTAAGAACCGGAAAAATGAATCTCCTGCAGTGTGATGCGTCGCGTATCAATACCCTCAGCACTGTCCTGCAAGCCGATGTGAACAATTGTCGCCCCCGGAATTGCTAGAGCACAGGCGGCTTTGCGGGTTGCACCCATACCAACGGCATCAAACACCACTTCTGCACTGTCCAGTTCCGGCCCACCCTTCATCGGGTCATACGCCTTGGCCGGGCAGGCTCTTTCGAGAAGTTCGCGACGTTTCTCATTGGGCTCGGCGATCCATAAATCCTTGCACCCCTGATCCGCCAGAACCAGAGCTGTCAGAACACCGATGGCTCCGCCTCCAAGCACGACACAGCGTCCTTCCGCAAATGGGCGGCGTGCCGTTTTGCGCGCAACTTCTACCGCATGAACACAAACAGCCAATGGCTCTGCCAGCGTCGCGTCTTCATTGCTCAAACTGTCGGCCAGTGGATAAAGATTACGCTCAGCCGCAACAGTCTGTTCCGCATAGGCCCCAGGCAATTGCATACTCATCAACTGACGATCCGGACACAGATGATCATCACCCGACAGGCAATATCGGCAACTGCCACAGGTGTGCATCGGATTGATCGCAACGCGGCGGCCTGCATAGTCGCCATTGCGGGGTATGCCTACTGCTTCATGCCCCAGGATCAGAGGTGGAATTCGCCGTTCGTCGTGGCCATGCCAAGCATGCATGTCGGAGCCGCAAATCCCGCAATGGGAGACATCCAGATGGACCTGATCATTGCCGGCGACCGGATCAGGTGCATCCCGCAATTCCGATTGCATCGTGCCGGTATAATAGAGTGCGCGCATTTCGTCCCCTCCTAATCTGTCCCCAGATCGAAATTCTCTCCGGGAAAATATTTGCGCAAGCGGGCATCACCGGCTCGGGCATGGGCTTCCATCCCCTCGAGGCGTGAAATGCGGGCAGCTGCCTGCCCGACTTCCCGATTGGCTTCACGGGTCATGCGCTGGGTCGTGACCACTTTCATGAATTTGTGCACCGACAAACCTCCTGTGTAGTGGGCAGCTCCTTTTGTGGGCAGGATATGGTTGGTACCTGAACACTTGTCGCCGTAGGCTACCGTGGTTTCCTCACCGACAAACAATGATCCATAGGAAATCAGATTGTCGCTATACCAATCATTTGCCGAAGTGTGCAATTCAAGATGCTCGGATGCATATTTGTCAGAGATTTTGGCACATTCCTCTTTGGTGTCGCACAGGATGACCTCGCCATAGTCGCGCCAGGAGACGGTTGCTGCCTCTCGGGCGGTGTCCGGCAATGCACGGATCAGGCCGTCCATCAGAGCCATCGCATCCTCGGCAAGTTTCCGCGATGTGGTGAACAGCCAGGCAGGCGAATCAAACCCGTGTTCGGCCTGTGAAACCAGATCTTCTGCCACCAGTTGCGGGTCGGCGGTGTCATCTGCGATAATGCCAATCTCGGTCGGTCCCGCAAACATATCGATGCCGACCTGGCCATAGAGCATGCGCTTGGCTTCGGCAACAAATCTGTTACCCGGTCCAGCCAGAAAATTCGCGGGCTTGCCGGTAAACAAGCCGAAAGTCATGGCGGCTATCCCCTGTACGCCACCAAGAGCCAGAATATGGTCAGCACCACACAGATTCATGGTGTAAAGAATTGCCGGATTAACGCCCTCACCGGGCTTGGGAGCCGAGCAGGCAACCACGTTTTGCACGCCAGCTTCCTTGGCGGTGCCGACAGACATGATAGCTGATGCTACATGTGCATAGCGTCCTCCGGGCACATAACAGCCAGCCGTTTCCATGGGAATAAGTTTCTGCCCGGCCCAAAGACCCGGTGAGAGCTCGATTTCGAATTCTGAAATGGAGGCCTTTTGAGCCTGGGCGAATTTGCGTACACGGTCATAGGCAAACTGAATATCGTCTTTAAGTTTCTGCGAAACCCTGGCGGAAGCCGCTTCGATTTCTTCCGCGGTAACGACGATATTACCGGTAAAGTTATCCAGCTTTTCACCGTACGCCCGTGCCACATCTTCGCCTCCGGCTTCTATTTCCGCCAGCATATTGGAAACGATGGTGCGAGTTTCATCCTCGCCGGTGGCCGGACTTTTCTCAGCCTTCTTTACATAGGTGATGGCCATGACTGCGCATGCTCCTGATTACAATATTGATGTTAAATGCAGGCAGCCCATAATAGCTGCGCGCATGATTTGCTTATTTTCCATACCCGACATAGCTGAAGAAGCCGGGTGAGCCTGATGCCGAGAGCCAGTCCGGCAACCACAGGGCGAACCCAGGCAACAGGAAGATCAGAGCCAGGCCGATGACCTGAATGACCATGAACTGCATCATGCCGAAATAAATATCCTTGAGATCCCATTCCGGAACAACTCCTTTGAGGAAGTAGGCCGAGAGGGCAACCGGCGGACTGAGCCAGGCCGTTTGCAGGTTGACCGCCACCAAAATGGCGAACCATGTCAGATTGACGTTCAACTCAACCAGAAGCGGCACAAGAATTGGCACGATAATCAAGACGATCGGCACCCATTCCAGCGGCCAGCCCAACAGGAATACCAGGGCCATGACCAGTATCAGCATGGCCG
This sequence comes from Rhizobiaceae bacterium, assembly GCA_051009515.1. Classification (GTDB taxonomy): domain Bacteria; phylum Pseudomonadota; class Alphaproteobacteria; order Rhizobiales; family Rhizobiaceae; genus Pseudahrensia. The sequence continues at coordinate 21,398 of JBPCWM010000033.1, forward strand.
CAACGGACAGATCCATCGACAGCAGCAATTCGGTCAGATATTTTGGCGTACCCAGATTGGAGAACACCGCGCCAAAAAAGTTGGATGCAGCCACGAGGAACATGATCAGAACTGAAATCTCCAATGTCTTGATCATCGCTTCATAGAACTTCGATAAGGAAAGCTTGCGATAGGCCACCGACAACAGAATGGCACCAAAGGCACCGCAAGCTGCAGCTTCAGCAGGCGTCGCCCAACCCGCCAGAATTGATCCCAATGCAAAGGCGATCAAGACGGTTGGAGGCACCAGGCCCATGAAGAACTCATACCAGAGGTCGGAAAAGTAAAATCCGCCCGGTTTGGCTGTGCGCGCCCATTTGTAGACAAAGAACATGAAGCCCAACCACGCGATCGGAATGATGAGACCACCCAAAGGAATAATTCCAAGATTGCCAGAAGCGCCAGCCGTGATAAGCCAGAAGAATATCACGAGTGAGGCCATCACCGCAGTAACTTCAAGGAAGTAGTAGGGTGAGGTTTCCGGCTGCTCATCCGGCGGCAGAATCGGACCAAGGCTTGGGTTGATCATGCAACGACCTAGCGCGTAGATCATGTACAGCACAGCCAGCAAGACACCTGGTACAATCGCAGCCCGGAACAGGTCGGTTACAGGAATTTCCAGAACAGGCCCCATCACGATCAGCATGATTGAGGGCGGGATCAATATTCCCAGCGTACCACCGGCGGTGATCGTGCCAGCTGCCAGACGCACATCATAGCCGGATTTATTCATGGTCTTTGCGGCCATGATGCCCAAGATCGTAACGGAAGCACCAACAATACCGGTAGCGGCAGCGAAGATTGTCGATACGAAGAGCACCGCGATATAGAGTGCACCACGGGTGCGCGACATCATCATTTGAACGGCGTTGAACAACCGTTCCATGAGACCCGCCTGTTCCATGACAATGCCCATGAGTATGAACAAGGGCACCGCCACAAGCTGATCGTCCAGCATTGTGGAATTCACCTGCAGTGTCATCAGGAAGAATGTCACAGCACTGCCGGCTCCCCACGACCCGAAAGTGAAAGCCAGGAAGATCAGGGTAAAGGAAATCGGAAACCCGATGAAAATCGAAAACAACATGGCTGCCAGCATGAACAGGCCAATGGTTGATTTGGAAAAATCAAACAGGCCGGAACCACCCATAATGGCATTCCACCAGTCATCGAATGGAACTGATTTCGGAAGAAACACGCTTAGGAAAATGATCGCCAGCAGGATAAAATAGAATGGCAGGAACCGTACGAATTTCTGTTCCCGTTCTTTGCCCATCTGGTGAAAGGCGCGGAAAAGTTCGGGGAAACCTTGCAGGAACAACAATAATGCACCAATGGGCATGGCTGACCTGGCGAAACCAAGGACCGGTGCCCAGGTGGAATCGCTGGCCCTTTCCCAGCCGCCATAATCGAACCCGTTGCGGGCATTCATGGAGTCCAACGTAAAGTCGAGTGCCGTCCAGAAAAAGAACAGCATGGCAGGAAAATAAAACAATAGATACAAAACCGCATCCACGGTCGCCTGGGTCTTTGGTGTCCAGTTTCGATAAAGAAAATCAGCGCGAATATGCACACCGCGCATCAAGGCATAACCGGCAGTTGCCATGAACAGAACACCACCCAGCATACGGCTGATATCGTAGTTCCATAGCGTTGGACCGAGCCCCCAGGCTATGGCCGTCTCGTTGTACCCATAGTCGGTAAAGACGGCAAACATCTTGCGCGACACAACTTCAAAAACGGTGCCTGCAATGAGTGGAATCAGCAGTAAGCAGATAATGCGCCCAGCCCAAAGGTTGATGACGTCGATTGTGGCTGTGATCGGTCGCTGCCATGAGGTCATATCTTCCGGGGTTTGCCCCGGTTCTTCAGCGCGGCGCTCTGCAATCAGTTCATCAGTAATATCCAGTTCGCCTGGATCAACTTCTTCAGCCATAACGGTTTCCTCCCCGAAGGCATTTTCCCTGTTCCCTCGTCTATTGAGAACTCCACCTCCTGTTGTGAACAGACGTTCCCAATAGACGAAAGAACTGTAGCG
>JBPCWM010000034.1:0-5130 GCA_051009515.1 Rhizobiaceae bacterium
CTGAGTGAACAGCGAGAAGATGATCAGGGTGGGAAGCGCCAGGAAGATCACGTCCATACGTGAAAAGAGCATCAACGCGAGACCTTCACAGAACAGACAGATCCAGAGCCAGAAGGTCCGGCCTTTCAGGCCCCACAATGCGCCGTAATTGTCTCCGAAGATGCCGCCCAAAGTTCTGGCGAAAATGTTCATCAGGCCGAAACATGCGGCCATTAAACCCGCCTGGACGAGGCTGAGATCGAAGTAGTCGGCAAAATAAAGCGCCGCAGTATTGTTGACCGTCAACTCAATGCCAAAACAGGCGCCGTAGATGACAAACAAAACCCAAACACGACTGTCTGCCATGGCACGCCAGTAATTACCGGTCACGCTCTCCTTTTTCGGCATCATGCCCTTGGCGCGTAATTCGGAGAAGTTCCCATCAGGCGCGTCTTGTGTCCAAAAGAAGTAGGCGATGCCAGTGAAGAATATCGCAGCACCAACAACGACCATGGACAGGCGCCAGCCCATGGCTTCAGAAAACCCAAAGCCGATAACGAATATCGAAAAGATCAGTGGCATGACGAACTGAGTTACACCACCGCCCAGGTTACCCCAGCCAGCGGAGGTGGCATTGGCCTGGCCAACCACATTGGGAGCGAACATAACCGAAGTATGATATTGAGTTATCACGAAGGAGGCGCCGATGGCACCGATCATCAATCGGAAAAACAGAAATGTTTCAAAGTCCTGCGCCAGCCCGACACCCATGACCGGAAATGCGCCGAGCGTCAGCAGACCGGTGTAGGTCAGGCGCGGCCCGATGCGGTCACACAGCCAGCCGATTAATAACCGGGCAAAAATCGTAATTGTTACCGAACCGATGATCGTCCATCCGACCTGGTCCTTGGTGAGTTGCAATTCGTCGCGCACGACTTTCATAAGCGGTGCAATGCCAAACCACGCGAAAAAGCATAAAAAGAAGGCAAACCAAGTCATGTGGAAGGTTCGGATCTGAACCATTGTGACTTTGAAAAAGTTTCCCCAAAGATTGGTGGCCTTGTTCTGTAACTCCATAGAAATGTCCCCCTGGACCGTCAAAAGCATCAATTCGTCTGGTGCCGCCCATGCTTCATGAGTTCACTCAAAAGCATCCGGCGGTTACCAGATGGCGCGAGTTTTGTTGCTTTGACGGGAAGGAAGTTGATTCAGATCAAGTCCGCGGTCGGTGCTGGCAGAAACAAGGGGTTTTTAAGCGAATTTCCGGAAGCCGGTTGATGGTTGATCGGATTGGCAACCAAAGAATCAAACGGGGCTTGCTAATTTGGTCAATTCTTGTCTTGATAAAAATCAACTTGCCCGGAGAAATGTGAATAACCATGCGGCCCGATGATCTTCCGCGAATCCGTGAATTGCCGCTCTTCAGCAGCATGAGTGAGGAAAACTTCCTCGACCTCACTACTGCTGCTTATCTGCAGCACTTCCCCCCACAGGTTGATTTGATAGTTGAGGGAGATTCAGCCGACTTTCTATATGTCGTTGTTGAAGGCACCGTAGAGCTGTTTGCCAAGTCAAACGGGCGCGAAACCACAATGGCAATCGTGCAACCGGTCAATACATTCATACTGGCGGCGGTGTTGAAGGATGCCGTGTATCTGATGTCTGCTCGGACCGTGGAGCGGTCTCGATTGCTGATGATTCCAACCAGCAATGTCCGAACGGCATTTGAGAACGATCCTCAGTTCGCCCGCGCCATCGTTTCTGAACTTGCGGGGTGTTATCGCGCCGTGGTCAAGGATCACAAGAATCTGAAATTGCGTTCGGCGGTTGAGCGTCTGGCAAACCGGTTGATCAAGTACCACACGGACCAGGGAGCTAACGGTGTGGTGGAGTTGTTCCACGACAAGCGCACACTTGCAGCCCTTCTGGGCATGACGCCTGAAAACCTGTCGCGGGCATTTAACACATTGAAGCCCTATGGGGTTGAGGTGAATGGCAACAGTATCAAGCTCACCGACCTTGCCGCCCTTGAAGTGCTCGCCAAACCTAACGAATTGATCGACGACCGAACGGTCTAAGCCTGTCAACCAGCCATTCTTGATGACCACACAGATTGCAGCGCCAGTCCATTTGGGCTTTGCTGTTGCCAAATGAAGGAGGTTGGACAATGGCGCTGGCTGGAAAATCGCGACAGGCGAGACTGGCGACGGTGGAATTGCCAGACTTCGGTGTCCCAACCGAAGAACCCGTCATCAATCCCGCAGATTACCTCAACAGGTACATAGCTTTGTTGAGCAGAGTGTCGTCCGAGAGTTTGGATGCGCTTGTCATCTATGCAGACAGGGAGCACGCAGCCAACCTGTCGTGGTTGACGGGGTTTGACCCCCGGTTTGAAGAAGCGCTGCTTGTAGTTGTGCCGAACCGAACACCAACTTTGCTCACCGGTCCTGAAAATGTTGGCGTGGCGGGCACGATCCCGTTTGATGTGAACGTGGTCTTGTATCCTCCCATGGGTTTGATGGGACAAGATAGAAAGCAGACGCTTCCTTTGCCTGATCTGTTGTCGGATGCAGGCATTTCGAATTCGATGACCATCGGCGCCTGCGGCTGGAAATACTACGGTCCCTCAGAATCACCTCAATATGAGAGCTGGTTGGAATTGCCCGCCTATGTCGTCGATACGCTGCGCGATCTGGTAGGGCAGACCGGAAAGGTTGTGAATGCCGGTGCGATAATGATGAATCCCGAGGACGGGTTGCGATCTGTCAACTCGATTGATGAACTGGCGCGTTATGAATTTGCCGCCTGTCATACATCTGAATCGGTGAAACGAGTCGTCCTGAATTCGCGACCGGGAATGCGTGAATATGAAGCAGCACAAAACCTGCAATCCGTCGGTATGCCCCTGTCCTGTCACCCGATGTTTTCTTCCGGGTCTCGTGCCTGGCATGGTCTGCTCAGCCCGACATCGCGGGTGTTGAAAAAAGGTGACGCAGTAACCAATGCCTATGGGGTTCAGGGCGCATTAAACTGTCGCGCTGGCTGGTTGGCCAACGATGCCGGAGATCTGCCGAGTGGCCAGCAAGATTATGTTGAGGTCTTGGTAAGACCATATTTTGAAGCTGTAGCAGAGTGGCTGGAGACCATCGAAATTGGTGTTGAAGGTGGTGTTCTTGATGCAATTATTCGGAAACGATTGGGCGATCCATTTTTTGGTGTTCATCTCAATCCAGGTCACTTGATCCATTTGGAAGAATGGATGCATACGCCAATCTATCAGGGCAGCACAACAAAACTGCGATCGGGAATGGCCATCCAGGTCGACGTAATCCCGGCGACCGGCACGCCCTATTTCACGACCAATATGGAAGATGGAATCATCTTGCTGGATTCCAAAGGTCGAAGCGAGTTTGCAGAAAAATATCCCCAGGCCATGAAACGAATTGAACAAAGACGGGCATTCATGTTGGAACAACTGGGAATTCAGCTAAAGCCTGACTGCCTGCCGTTGTCCAATTTAGCCGGCTGGCTACCACCGTTTTGGCTGTCGCCGGATCAGGCAATGACTATGAGTTAGTCCGGTTCTTTCACAATGATGCTGATTGCAGATGAAGTCGCTTCAACAGCCTCGCGTTGCGCTCGATGTCGGATTATGAGACGGGGAGGAATTGTGATGATGGGAATCGTTCAATGGCGGTGCTGATAACGGGTGGGGCGGGATATCTGGGCTCACATGCCTGTGTTGAATTTGCCCAGGCAGGTTATGATTGCGTTGTGCTTGACAATCTGTGCAATGGCCAAGTCGAAGCGGTCAGACGCGCAGAACGGTTAACCGGCAAAAACATTGCGATGGTTGAAGGGGATCTGCGGAACCAGACCCTCATAGAAGCAACCCTGGAAGGCTATTCATGCGATTCCGTCGTTCATTTCGCTGGTCTGAAATCAGTTGCGGAATCAACGGCACGGCCACTTCATTATTATGACGTGAATGTTGCTGGTTCGATTTGTCTCCTCAAAGCGATGCAAAGGTGCGGTGTGCGAAGGCTGGTCTATTCGTCGTCTGCGACCGTTTACGGAGAACCAACATATTTGCCGATCGATGAGAAGCACCGTCTTACCCCGATCAATCCATACGGATGGACAAAAATGCAGGTCGAGACTCTATTAGAGGATCTTGTCTCAAGCGATCCGAATTGGGCAATCGCTGTGTTGCGATATTTCAATCCGACAGGGGCGCACCAATCCGGCTTAATTGGTGAACATCCCGGACCAGAATCGAACAATCTGATGCCAGTTATTTCCCGAGTTGCGACGGGTCAGCAGCAGGCATTGAAGGTCTATGGAGACGATTACCAGACGAAAGACGGTTCCGGAGTGAGGGATTATATTCATGTAATGGACCTAATGGCCGGACATTTGCGGGCAATGGAATCGATCCTTGGAAGTGGGCGCGAGCAAATTTTGACCGTAAATCTGGGCGCAGGATGTGGCTATAGCGTCTACGAATTGGTCACCGCCTTCGAAAAAGTGTCAAATCTCAAGATCAAACTGGAAATTTCACAACGCAGACCGGGTGATGTGGCGACCAGCTTTGCTGATATCAGCTTTGCGGCGGAACAATTGGGTTGGCGACCGCAACGGGACCTGGAGGAGATGTGCAAGGACAGCTGGAACTGGATTTGCAAGAATCCGAAAGGCTATTCCTGACACGGGCTCAATTGTTCTATGACAATTTGCCGAGAGTCTCGGGATAGCGATTTGCCAAACCAGCTTTCTGAATCACGTAAGCAATGAATTTCCTCACCCCAATGCCAGAGCGAATTTCGAACTCTTCGAAATGAAACCGGCGATGAGGCACACCTTTAGCTTGAAGGTCTCGGCGCAGATTCTCGCGCATCAATTCTGGACCGCAGAAAAATACGTGAGAGTTTCGCAAAGTCTCACCGCAGACTTCTGTCAGTTTGGAGGCGGACAAGCGCGATTCAACCAGACTGTCGATCACATGCAATGTGACATTGTCCAACCGGGCGGTCAGCGCTTCGATCTGCGCCAGATGTGGCGCATTCTTTCGGCCTTTGACGCAGTAAAACAGGTCTATTCGACCAAGCTCCGGCGTGACTTCTTTCAACCAGGCATTGAACGGGGTGATGC
>JBPCWM010000035.1:0-2697 GCA_051009515.1 Rhizobiaceae bacterium
CCGGCAACCCAATCACCAAGACAAGCCAATATCTGGTAAAGAAACGCGTCATTCGCAACCCTAACTGCCCAAACAACTTCAAACCTAGTGCTGACCCAGATACTCCATGGAATCAACACCGCCTGGCACCGGACCCAATCTATTTTTACTCATGTGGAAAGCTATTCAATCCGCCACCCGGTCCTGCAAGCACAGATCACTTGATTGGATGATGCCAGATCCAGGCAGGTCATTCATCCCCCGGTACACCATAATTCGGCGCAGCACGGGGATTGATGGCGCGCTGAACATAATCTTCCAGCTGGGGTTTGTAGATTTCCCAGGCTCTCGAGATATCGTCGATTGGACATTCCTGGGTCCAGTCGCATCGAATATCTGCAACCGGCCAAGCCACCTTGTCGACGACTTTCAATCCGGCAGAATGAACAGGTCCGGCCTCCCCTCCGGCAGCCAGACCGGCTCGCATGGCAGAAATCAACCTGTCGCCCAGATGTCCACTGGACCTTGAAAATTCATCGACGATTGCCTGCGGCACATGTTTGGAGGCCAGCAAGTTTCCTGCGCTGGCAACATTTTGTGCCTGGGCCTCGGTCCAGATGCCCAATGCCTCGTGGCCGGAATGAATTGCGCTTTGTCCATTGATATCTACAATCAGGATCTGGCGGTATTCGGTATTGGTTTCGCTGGCTAACAGGCTGGCAATGGCTTCACTCGCGCTCATGCCATTCTGCAACAGATCAAGGCCCTTTTTGCCCAACATCGGGTCGGTGATATTCTGACTGGCAACCGCACCAACCCCGGCTCGGACGTGAGAACATCTGGCCGCAACGGCGGGGGACGATGAAGAGACAGCGAGGCCGAACATACCACTTTCTTCACAGCGGGCAACAAGCGAAAAGGTCATGATCTACTCCGGGTCAGGAATGACGGCCGTTGCATCTATTTCCACCAGCCACTCCGGTCTGGCCAATGCCTGCACCACCAGACCGGTTGAGACAGGATAGACGTCTTTTATATATTCGCCCATGGTTCGGTAAATCGCTTCGCGATGGCGAATATCCGTTATGTAAACCACGACCTTTACCAGGTGATCGATCTCCCCACCGCATTCCTCGATCAATTGTTTGATGTTCTGCATCACTTTGTGGGTTTGATCGACGGGGTCATGACTGCTGATGTTTTTCGAATCGCCCAGATTCTGCGGGCACTGGCCACGTAGGTAAACCGTTTGTCCACCGCGGGTAATCACCGCCTGGCACAGATCATTTTCAATATTCTGCTCCGGGTATGTTTCCCTTGTATTGAATTTTCGAATTCGGGTATGGGCCATTTTCTTGTTCCCCCTTGTGCGAAGTGCCTGAAAGACAGCAGGTCAGAGCCTGCCAAACCTGCAATAAATCAACTCAGTTTTTCATCAGCCTCAGCATGGTAGTTGAGATAATTGTTTTGCTGAGCAATGTGGTCTGCGATTTCCTTTGCATCATGCCACACACCCCAAATGAAAGATGAGGCGCGTCTGGTCTGCCATGGAAGACCAAGAAAAAATATTCCCGCTTCCGCACCAACACCGCGCCGGTGTAAGGGGTTGCCAGCTTCATCGAATGTATCAACTTTCAACCAGCCGAAATCCTGCGAAAATCCGGTTGCCCAAACCACAGAATTTATGCCTGCTTCTTTCAGCTCGACCGAAAGGAGCGGATTGGTAACGCAATCTGGGTCACCTTCAAACATCCGCGCCTCTGACTCTAGCGGAAGATCAAGGCCATTTCGGATCACATACTGGTCAGCCAGATCCAGCATTGCCAAATAGCTGGCGTCACCAACAGCGATATTTTCCGTCAGGTCGCGGGCAATGGACAAAACACCGCCGTCATAGGTTTGCGCCATGCCAAGCAGGGTGATGCCCTCCCCGGCCAGTCTCCGAAAATCAACGGTTTTCCCTCCATCTGCGCCGCTGACACAGATGGTGAAGCGCTCCTTGCCCGGAGCCAGTGCCGCAGCATCCCAAAGCCCCAGAACACCAAGCCACCACACATTGTCTCGACCTCTGTATCTGCGCGGCGGGCGATCATGCGGGCCAACGCAAAGGTAGACTGAACGACCAGCGCGTTGCAGTTCCTGAGCAATTTGAACTCCCGATGAACCAGCACCCACAACCATCACGGCACCGGCTGGCAATTGATCCGGGTTGCAATAGTCAATAGAATGAATCTGCGTAACCCCCGCATCGTCCGGTATGATCGCAGGTATGATAGGATGTTGGAATGCACCGGTTGCTGCGACGACATTTTGCGCTTCGAGCGTTCCTGCGGAAGTTTTGATCAAAAATCCGGATTTACCGATCTGTCTTTGAACCTCCAACACATCGACACCACACCGGACCGGGGCATCGATATCTTTCGCATAGGCTTCAAAATAGGCGGCAACCTGCTCTTTAGGGACAAATGAATCCTGATCGACTGCATTGAATTTCCTGCCCGGAAACCGGTCATGCCAGGCCGGACCATTAGCAACCAGGGAGTCCCAGCGTCCGTTGTGCCAGCGATCCGCGATGTGCGCTCGCTCCAACACAACATGAGTGATGCCATGGCTGCCCAAATGCTCACTCATTGCAATTCCTGCCTGGCCAGCACCGACCACAAGAGTGTTCACCGCTTCAATTGACATCACTCGTTCCTCTTCACCCCGACAGCAGGC
>JBPCWM010000036.1:0-13215 GCA_051009515.1 Rhizobiaceae bacterium
GTGAGGAATACAATGACAGAACGCGCTATCTTGCTGGTTGATGATGACAATGACCTGCGCGAAGCCCTGACCGAACAGCTTAGTCTGTATGACGAATTTGCCATCACCCAGGAGGAATCCGCCGCCGCCGGAATCAAGACGGCGCGCGAAAATCATGTTGATCTGTTGATCATGGATGTCGGCCTGCCGGACATGGATGGCCGCGAGGCGGTCAAACTGCTGCGCAAGGGTGGCTTCAAGTCTCCGATCATCATGCTTACCGGGCACGATACGGACAGTGATACGATTCTGGGTCTTGAGGCTGGAGCCAATGACTATATTGCCAAGCCGTTTAAATTTGCGGTTTTGCTGGCTCGCATCCGGGCCCAGTTGCGGCAACATGAGCAGAGTGAAGATGCCGTTTTTACAATCGGGCATTATTCATTCCGCCCGGCTCAGAAACTTCTCGTGGAGGAAGACGACAGCAAAGTTCGGCTGACCGAGAAGGAAACAGCGATCCTGAAATATCTCTATCGCGCCGAGCAAAAGGTTATCACACGCGATATTTTGCTGGAAGAAGTATGGGGGTACAATTCAGGTGTGACGACGCATACATTGGAAACCCATATTTACCGTCTACGCCAGAAAATCGAAAAAGATCCATCCAACGCTTCCCTTCTGGTAACAGAAAGCGGTGGCTACAAGTTGATGCCATAATGGGTCAATCGGTTTGATCAGATGAGTCTTGATTCTGACATTCAGCTTCTTGGCAGCGTCAACCTGTTTGCCGGATTCGGACATGACCATCTGCGACTGTTGGCTTTTGGAGCAGAAGCAAGAACTCTTGCTGAAGGCACCATGGTTTATCGGCAGGGTGGTCTGTCGGACGGTGGCTTTGTAATCGTGCGCGGGAATATTGATCTCATATCCGGTTTCAATGATAGCGTGGTGTCCTCTCACAGCGCTGGGTCGCTGATTGGCGAGATGGCGCTGATCACCGAAACCCTTCATGCGGCCAGCGCCATTGCAACGGAAAACACTGAAGTGTTGAAAATTACGCGGCCCCTGTTCCGGCGTATGTTGAACGAATATCCAGAACTTGCGATCGTTTTGCAGAACAGGATTTCGCAATCGGTTCAGGAATTTACCGAAAAGCTGGACACAATTCGGGCTAAACTGGACCACTCAACAGATATTGTGAGCCGCAACGAGCGTCAGAAATCCAGTTGATAGATCGGCTATTGAGAGGCTGGAAATGGCGTGTCTATATAGCGAAAGTGGCCATAACGGGTACGTGGTCTGACGGCTTTTCCCATCCACGGGCTTCCCGCAGGACAGAAAGATCGGTCAGTTTTTCAGCAAGCTCTGGCGCCGACCAAACGTGGTCCAGGCGACGGCCCTTGTCGGCGACATTCCAATCCCGTGCACGATAGCTCCACCAGGTAAACACTTTTTCTTCCGGTGGAATGTGCTGGCGAATGAGATCGACCCAATTGCCGCGATCCATCACATCGATGAGTCCATTCGTCTCCACAGGCGTATGACTGACAACTTTAAGCAGTTGTTTGTGGGACCAGACATCTGTTTCTAGTGGCGCAATGTTGAGATCTCCGACCAGAATGTTTGGAATACTGGCAGCCGCGCTGCTGAGGGCTTTCATTTCATCAAGAAATTTGAGCTTGTGGTCGAATTTGGGATTTTTGACCGGATCAGCTTCATCCCCTCCGGCAGGTACATAGAAATTATGGACCCTGACCGGGCCAACACGGGTATCCACGATACATTCCACGTGCCGGGTATCGCCCATGGACACATAGTCAGTGGATTGAATTTCACGCAAGGGGCGTTTGGAAACTGTCGCCACACCATGATAGCCCTTTTGGCCGTGCACGGCACAGTGATCATAGCCAAGTTTGCGGAAATTCTTCAACGGGAACTGGTCGTTCTGACATTTGATTTCCTGCAGACAAAGCACATCAGGTGTGTGCTGTTTCAGATAGTCCTCCACAATGCCAATACGCAGCCTGACCGAGTTGATATTCCAGGTTGCGAGTTTGAATTGGTCTGAAGCCATTACAGGTGAGCCGGTTGGATTGAACAACAAGCCTTGCACAATGTACCCGGCAAAAGATTCGGGCAAGTGGGCTGTTTGTGGCAGCCGGAACTATCCCCAGATTGAAGATGCCGTGAGTCGTGACGTTTTAGCGGTCAGAGTTGCGTTGCCTTTGCAGGATGGCGCGCTGGTTCATGCGGAAAAGGCGCTGATTCAGCTCGACATTGCGCTTGACGTTGAAAATCATGACCGACGTATCCTTACCCTGATCATCGGTAATCGTCCACTGACGCAAATCATAGGTTTGCGGGTCGAACATCAGTGTGATCTTGGAATTGCCGAAGATCGACTTGTTGCCCAGGACGAGTGTGGTCAGGTCGGATTCAGTTTTTACGCTCTTGATCGATTTGTCATTGATATCGATCTTGTCGGCTAACAGGAGTTTCAGCGGTGTCTTACTGAGAGGAAAGAAGTCCCAAGTTTTCAGTTTGCGGTTGTGAATACCGACGGTTTTGCCATCAGCCTTGACCAGAATGGGAGAAGGCTTGGTGTAATCAAAACGGATCTGGCCCGGTCTTTTTATGAAGAACCGCCCACCGGTCTGCTCACCATTTGGTCCGAATTGCACGAATTCCCCCATCATCGTGGGCACACTGGCAAAGTGTTTGGAAATATTTGCAACGGTCTTGGCGTCTTTTTTGTTCAGTCGCGCCTGAGCCGTGGTTGCGACGAATGAGAACATCAGGGCAGAAGCGAGGATAACCAGAAGTCCTGAGCGGAAGCTATGCATGAGGTTTTGGGCTTTCATATCTGGAACAAATTCGAGTATGCGTAAGCACGAACAGGTTTGAAACTAGCCCGTGATTCGGGCACCAGTGTGGCTTACCAATCAACATTTTCATATGGTTTCGTCTTCGGCAGGAACAAGGATTTCACGTTTTCCGGCATGATTGGCCGGGCTTATCAGTCCTTCCTGTTCCATGCGTTCAATAAGCGAGGCTGCCTTGTTGTAACCAACTGACAAGCGTCGCTGAATGTAGGAGGTGGAAGCCTTGCGGTCACGCAACACGATGGCGACGGCCTGATCATACGGGTCATCTGAATTGCCCATACCGCCAGTTCCGTAGCCATCACCACCTGATGTTTCAGCTGCCTCTTCTTCGTCTTCTTCCGTTACGGCCTCCAGGTATTGCGGGACACCTTGTGCCTTGAGATGATTAACTACATCTTCAACTTCCTGGTCGTCCACAAATGGGCCGTGCACACGAGTTATGCGCCCACCACCGGCCATGTAGAGCATGTCACCCATGCCGAGCAATTGTTCGGCCCCCATTTCACCCAAAATGGTGCGGGAGTCGATTTTCGAGGTGACTTGGAAGGAAATTCGGGTCGGGAAATTAGCCTTGATCGTGCCGGTAATAACATCCACCGAAGGTCTCTGAGTTGCCATGATAACATGAATGCCTGCAGCACGCGCCATTTGTGCAAGCCGTTGGACTGTGCCCTCAATATCCTTGCCGGCCACCATCATAAGGTCAGCCATCTCATCGATAATGACTACAATGAATGGCATTGGTTCAAGATCAAGTTGTTCGTGTTCGTAAATGGCTTCACCGGTGTCACGGTCAAACCCGGTCTGCACTGTGCGGGTGATGACTTCGCCACGCGCAGCGGCTTCCGACACACGGGAATTGAAGCCATCGATGTTGCGCACACCGACTTTCGACATTTTCTTGTAGCGCTCTTCCATCTCGCGCACCGTCCATTTGAGCGCAACAACTGCCTTTTTGGGGTCGACTACAACCGGTGTAAGAAGATGGGGTATGCCATCATAGATGGAAAGCTCGAGCATTTTGGGATCGATCATGATCAGCTTGCACTGTTCAGGTCCAAGCCTGTAAAGCAGCGACAGTATCATGGTGTTGATCGCAACGGATTTACCAGAGCCCGTGGTGCCTGCCACCAGTAAATGAGGCATTTTTGCCAGATCAGCAATCACGGGTTCACCACCAATGGTCTTGCCCAGACACATGGCCAGTTTGGCCTTGGTTTTCTTGAATTCCGCGCTGGACAATTGTTCGCGCAGATAAACGGTTTCGCGTCGCTTGTTGGGCAATTCAATGCCAATGGCATTGCGTCCGGGAACAACCGCAACACGTGCGGCAATGGCACTCATGGACCGGGCAATATCTTCCGCCAGACCGATCACACGAGAGGATTTTACACCAGGCGCGGGCTCCAGTTCATAAAGCGTGACGACCGGACCAGGACGAACCTTGAGAATTTGCCCCTTTACACCAAAGTCTTCCAGCACACCTTCCAGTATCCGTGCATTTTCTTCCAATGCGTCGTTGGACAGCGAAGGATCATCGATAATGCTCTTCTGATCAGACAGAAGATCAACCTTCGGTAATGCAAACTTGCCGCCCTTTGGCTTTGCCTTGACCTTGCGGGCCACTCTGGGAGCAGACGTTTCGACCTGGGCGGCATCCGTATGTGGGATGGGTTCATCATCATCGGTCACAGCGCGCGCGTTGATCAAAATCTCCCCATTGGCGGTGGACGTTGATATCAAGGCATCAATTTCTTCAGGATCTTCAAAAGGTTCTTCTGCCCATTGTGGTTCTTTGGGCACGGAACAGTCAGGTGTGTGTACCACGTGCTGATCGTCTGCTGCTTCCGTCATGGGTTGAACCCAGCCATCATTGAACTTTTGTGCTGTTGGGCTTGCCCCACGCCGTTTTCTCCACATTGCAGAAAAGCTGTAGCCCAAATGCATGATAAGCCCCAAGGGCATGGCGAAGATGGCGCTCCAGTCCCGACCGCCAGCGTCCAATTCAGACAAAGACGCACCGCCAGACAGCTCCTGCTCCATCAGCAATTCAGCGTCATCGGCCTGCGCCTTGTTTATCCTTGGAAGCGTAATGCCCCTGTGCAGATCGCAGGCACGCACCATCAGCCACCAGGCTGGCGCAATAAACAGGGCAAACAGGATCGCTGCCACGAATCCACTGGGATATGAACCCGTAAAAGCCCTTGGAATTCCTAAAACTGCGTCACCAATCACTCCCCCAAGCCCAACCTGCAATGGCCAGCCATCCGGAATGGAAATGCAGGCAAGACTGGCGGAGAACACCACCAGGCCGGCAATCCAATAGACCATGCGCGGAAATAAATGGGTCATCGGATGCAAGGACAGTTTCTGCAGACCCCAGATCATGGGTGGGATTAGTAAGGCAATCGCGGAAAAGCCAAAAAACTGCATGGCAATATCGGCGAAACTGGCTCCCCAGAACCCAAGCCAGTTTTGCGGTTCTGAGCCGTTGGCAAAGGTTAGACTGGGATCGCTGATCGTCCATGTGGCAAGGGCAATTCCACCTAACAATGCCAACAGGATCAAGCTGAATCCCTGCAGCTTTCCATACCATCTTTGCAGGAAGGCAGGCACAACGGGAATGGTAACGGTAAGCTGGCGCGGCACCGGCTGCTCCTGTGGTCCGGATCTTGAATCCAGACTCTGTGGTGACAAGATCACTTCTGGCGCTTGCATGCTCATATTACCCTAAACTGGCAGTACTGGAGACCCCGCTTTCCAATCTGCGGAAAGCGCGAATCCATTATTTGTCAATGAAGTCTAGGGTGCCGATGGTTAAAGCCCTGTTAACCATGGAGCCATGTCTGCAGTAAGAGTGCGGGCTGGAATAACGGTGGTGACGGCAATTGATATTTTGAAAAGTGACAAGGGCTGCCCAAACAACGGGGCAGCCCCTGATCGAGTTGGTTCAGTGATTGTGGCCGCAATTGCGGCTACTAACGCATCATATCGCTTTCAGGATTTGCGCCAATCTTGTGAATAGCTAGATCGGCACCCATGCGCTGATCCTCATCACTCATGCGCAGTCCCATCGCGGCCTTCAATATGCCATAGACAATGAGACCAGCGATGACAGCATAGGCTACCCCAACAAGGCTGCCGATTATCTGTGACATCAGACTAACGCCACCAAGACCGCCAAGGGCTGTGGTTCCGAAGATGCCGGCCGCGATACCGCCCCACAGGCCGCACATGCCATGCAGGGGCCAAACACCAAGTACATCATCAACCTTTAGCTTGTTCTGGCACCAGCTAAAGCCGACCACGAAGATTGCACCGGCCACACCGCCAACAATCAGAGCTCCGATCGGGTGGAAAAGGTCAGATCCGGCGCAGACCGCGACTAGTCCGGCAAGTGCTCCATTGTGGACAAAGCCCGGGTCATTGCGACCAACGATCAGCGCGGAAAGTATGCCGCCAACCATGGCCATCAGTGAATTAATCGCCACCAGACCAGAGACCCCTTCAAGGGACTGGGCAGACATGACATTGAAGCCGAACCAGCCTACGCAGAGCATCCAGGACCCCATGGCTAGCCACGGAATGGAGGACGGAGGAATGCCCTGAATCTTGCCATCATAGCGATAGCGGTTGAATCTGGGTCCGAGCAGAAGAACGGCTGACAGTGCAATCCAGCCACCGACGGCATGGACGACGATCGAACCGGCGAAATCATGGAAAGGTGCTCCAAAGCTGGTTTCCAGCCACGTATTGAAGCCGTAATTTCCGTTCCAGATCATTCCCTCGAAAAACGGATATACCAGCCCGACAATGGCAACCGTAGCCAGACATTGCGGCAGGAATTTCATTCTCTCTGCAATTCCGCCGGAGATAATGGCAGGGATGGCTGCAGCAAATGTGGTCAGGAAGAAGAATTTCACCAAAGCAAAGCCCTGGGGTGCAAATACTTCTCCGCCGGCAGCACCTGACAGGACGCTGGCATTGACCAGAAAAGTTACACCATAGGCTATCGAATAACCCACAAAGAAATATGAAACTGTTGATAGAGCAAAATCCACCAAAATTTTGACCAGAGCATTGACCTGGTTCTTGTGTTGGACAGTTCCAACTTCAAGAAAAGCAAACCCACCGTGCATGGCAAAAACAAGAATCGCCCCCATCAGGACGA
Organism: Rhizobiaceae bacterium; assembly: GCA_051009515.1. Lineage (GTDB taxonomy): Bacteria > Pseudomonadota > Alphaproteobacteria > Rhizobiales > Rhizobiaceae > Pseudahrensia. The sequence continues at coordinate 7,036 of JBPCWM010000036.1, forward strand.
AAAAGACATCGGCACCCATTATTATAATCCCCGTATTGTGACTGGTCGCCAATCCGCTGCATGCAACGGAGTTTTGACAAGTCAGGCGTGATGCGGCGCATTTTAGATCTCAATCTCCGCAGTGACATTGAGGCCGCGCCATCAGCCACAAACTATCAAGTCGTGTGCCAACAGGCAGGGCTATGAAATCATTAAGGATTTATGTGGAATGGTGGGAGTGCCTGGTAAATCTGCGTATTTTTTAGGCAAAAATGGAAACAACCTGCCTGTTTAATAAACAGGCAGGTTGCAGTTCGAAGGACGCACCCCTACGGGTTTTTGATTTGGAGTGCGCTGCACCTGCCGGTCCTGTCTGGGTCCGGCAGGTGAGTAAGAAGGCTAGCCCCGTCCGAAAGAGAATTCCGGATAGGCCTCCACGCCGACCTCGCTGCGGTCAAGGCCGCTTGCTTCCTCTTCCTCCGAGACCCGGATACCGATGGTAACTTTCAGCGCGTACCAGACGATGGCACTGACCACGACAGTGAACGCCGCATAGGCAACGATACCGTAAATCTGGGCACCAAAGTTTGCACCGGAATTTGTGAGTGGCACGGCAAGTGTACCCCAGATACCTGCAAACAGGTGAACCGGAATGGCACCGACTACATCATCAATTTTCAGTTTGTCGAGCAGTGGCACTGAGAAGACCACGATCGCCCCACCGATACCACCGATCAATATGGCTGCGATTGGTGAAGGGGTCAGGGGTTCAGCAGTGATCGCTACCAGGCCGGCCAATGCGCCGTTGAGAGCTAGGGTTACGTCAAGCTTGCCATACATGAACTGCATAATGATCAGAGAGACGACGACACCGCCTGCGGCTGCCAGATTGGTATTGGCGAAGATGCGCGATACGTCGCTGACATCGCCAATTGTTCCCATGGCGAGTTGTGAAGCACCGTTAAAGCCAAACCAGCCGAGCCACAGGATGAATGTACCCAATGTTGCCAGCGGAATGTTGGAGCCGACCATAGGGACAATCTTGCCGTCTTCGGTGTATTTGCCCTTACGTGCACCCAAAATGATGGCACCGGTCAGAGCTGCCCAACCACCAACGGAGTGGACGATTGTGGAACCGGCAAAGTCATTGAAGCCAGCAGCATCAAGAAAGCCTGCACCCCATTTCCAGGAACCCGTAATCGGGTACATGAAGCCGGTCAGGACGATGGTGAAAATGATGAAGGGCCAAAATTTTACGCGTTCGGCGATCGTACCGGAGACGATTGAAGCCGTAGCTGCAACAAAGGCCATCTGGAAGAACCAGTCTGATGCGGTGGAGTAATCGCCATCAGCACCGGACCCAACCGGGTCAAACACGTAGTTGAGGCTGAAGGAGCCAATAAAGCCACCGTCAACTCCTGTATACATGATGTTGTAACCGATCAGCCAATACATGATGCCGGCAACAGAATAGAGTGAGATGTTTTTCAGACATTGCATGGAGACGTTTTTGGAACGCACCATTCCAGCTTCCAGCATGGCAAAACCAGCGGCCATGAACATGACCAGGAAGCCGCCAATCAGAAAGAGCAAGGTGTTGAAGATGTAGGCTGTTTCCTTGGCCACGCTGGCCGGGGTAGCATCCTGTGCAAATGCGCTGGAGGCGATGGCTGCAATCGACAAGCCCACTGTCGTAGCAATTGCACCCTTCTTGAGTGAATATTTCATGTTGAGTACCTTTTGAATATTGGGGTGCTAAAGCGCTTCAGCGCCGGATTCGCCAGTGCGGATGCGCATGGCCTGTTCCAGATCCATGACGAAAACTTTGCCGTCACCGATCTGACCTGTGGTTGCCGCTTCGCGCAAAGTGTCTACAACTTCCGCCGCCTGACCCGCATCGACCGCGATTTCAAGTTTGAGTTTTGGAACGAAGTGAACTGCGTATTCAGCACCGCGATAGATTTCACTTTGGCCCTTTTGTCGTCCATATCCCTTGACTTCGGTTACGGTCAGCCCCTGCACGCCAATGGCGGACAGAGCATCACGCACTTCGTCAAGCTTGAACGGCTTGATGATTGCCATGACAAATTTCATGTTTTTATCCCGTCTCTTGTTTTGGGTCGGTCACATGACCGACTTTACTACTACCCAACCGCAGCGAGCGTCAGGTTGAGAGATGGTTATCAAGTAGCGTGCCAATTATCTAATACATTGAAATATATGAAATAATTTAGATGGAGTGCAGATGGAGTATATTCATTTGCCTAAAAAATAATCAAAAATGAGAAAAATTTGCACACCGCTTATTTTTTAGGCATGCCAGATTCCGCCCGATGTTTGGGATCGCGCAGTCGAATCAGGCCCTCCTGCGCACAGGAGGCGACAAGCGTGCCATCGCGGGTATAGAGCGATCCTCTGGTCAAGCCGCGTCCACCGTTGGAATTGGGACTGTCCTGAGCAAAGAGCAGCCACTCGTTCATGTCAATGGGGCGATGAAACCACATGGAATGGTCAAGGCTTGCCACCTGCAGGCCCTTGTCAAATATCTGACGCCCATGGGGGAAAAGGGACGTATCGAGCAAGGTGATGTCGGATGCATAGGCCAGCACGGCAGCCTGCAAGGCCTGATCGTCGGGAATTGGCCCTGTGGCGCGCACCCATACATATTGTTCAGGCGGTAGTTTGCGGTTGGACAGATAATGCTCAAACGAAGTCGTGCGGACCTCGATGGGGCGATCACGTTTCCAATAGGTCTTCACATTGTCGGATGCCAGATCCATGAACTTATCCTTGAGTTCCGCTTCGCTCATCAGTGTATCCGGATCAGCCTGATTGGGCATGGGAATATGAAAGTCCAGACCCGCCTCCTCTTTTTGAAAGGAGACCGATGTGGAAAAAATCGCGTGACCATGCTGGATGGCTACAACCCGACGGGTGGTGAAGGAGCCTCCATCGCGTATGCGGTCCACTTCGTAAACGATAGGAATCTCAGGGTCGCCAGGACGCAAAAAATAGCCATGCAGGGAATGCACATGTCGATCTGGTTCAACTGTTCGTCCCGCTGCAACCAGCGCCTGGCCTATAACCTGGCCCCCAAATACCCGTTGCCAGCCGGTCTTCGGGCTGCGCCCGCGAAACAGGTTGTGTTCCAAGGGCTCAAGATCGAGAATTTCGAGCAAGTCCTCAACGGCTGTCTTTTTGCCGTCTTTATCGGGAGAATGGCTTTCAGGGCTGGTCATGCGAGGTTGGAGTCTCCATATCTGTACTGGAGCACACTTTAGCAAAGAGTGGTCCCGCGCCAACAAATTAAAGCAGAGGCAAAAATGAGTGATCGCAGTGAAATCGTGGATTGTGTTATCGCCGGGGGAGGCTATGTGGGCCTTTCGACGGCGGTGGCAATTAAGGCTTCGGCACCACATTTATCGGTCACGGCGATTGATGCTGCACCAAAAGACGCGATTTTGAATGATGAACGTGCCTCCGCCATTGCTGCTGCGGCCAGTCGGATGCTGACACAACTGGGATTGTGGTCTGATCTTGAATCCCAGGCGCAACCTATCAATCAGATGATCGTGACTGACAGCCGTACGTCCGATCCTGTGCGACCCGTATTCCTGACATTTGGTGATGCAGATGGGCAGGACAATGCAGAACCTTTTGCACATATGCTGCCTAATCGCGCACTCGTGATGGCCCTGCGCCGCAAGGCACAGGAACTTGGAGTGGAACTCGTTCACGAAGACACGGTGGATGGCTTTGAATCCGGCGATCCAACGATTCAGGTTTTTTTGAAGTCCGGGCGCACAATTGAAGCCAGATTGCTTGTGGCGGCGGACGGAGTGAAATCGAAGCTGAGGGATCTGGCCGGAATCAAGACAGTACACTGGAGCTACGATCAAATGGGGATTGTCACAACCGTGGCCCATGAGCGCCCCCACGAGGGGCGTGCAGAAGAGCATTTTTTGCCTGGTGGTCCATTTGCCACTCTGCCCTTGCCAGGCAACCGCTCTTCACTGGTCTGGACGGAACCCACAGCCAATGCAAAACGGTTGATGTCGGCGGATGACTTTACTTTTGAACTGGAACTGGAAAAGCGGTTTGGTCACAAGCTGGGCGAAATTGAACTGGACGGCCCGCGCAAGGCTTTTCCGCTGGGTCTGACTCTGGCACGTGATTACGTGAAACCAAGGCTGGCGCTGGTTGGTGATGCAGCCCATGGCATTCATCCAATAGCCGGGCAGGGCCTCAATCTCGGGTTCAAGGACGCTGCCGCCTTGGCTCAAGTGGTCGTGGAAACCGACCGACTTGGCCTAGATATCGGCTCACTCACAGCGTTGGAACGCTACGAACGCTGGCGGCGATTTGATACGGTGCAAATGGGCGTGGTAACTGATGTTCTCAACCGTCTGTTCAGCAATGATATCGGCCCGCTGCGCCTCCTGAGAACAGTCGGGCTTGGTCTGGTGGATCGTTTGCCAGGCCTGAAAAGAGGCTTTATCGAGCAAGCTGCCGGGCGCGCAGGATCCAATCCGGCATTGCTGAATGGTGATGCCATCTGATCATTTGACCAACTGATCTGTTTGGCCATTGGCTGGATGATCCAGACCGGCTCTAGCCAAACGGCTTTTCAAATACGCCGGTGTCTTCGTTCATGGTCCACAACTCGCCGGTGGAAATATCAAACCAGGCCCCGTGCAGGCTGATTTGTTCCCGTTCCAGAAGTATCGAGACGCAGGGAAAACTCTTGAGGTGTTCGACAGACTGACGGATGCTCTGCGCTTCCAATTTGCCTTGTAGTTCTTCTGCTGTCTCACCGGTGGTCCGCTCAATAGTGCTGGCGACCGGGTCGAGCAGTGAAATCCATCGCCCGATAAAATCGCCCGGAGACAGTGGGGTGCTGGATTCGCCCGACACCTGGCGTCTGACTGCAGCTATGCCTCCACAACGGCCATGGCCCATGACCACGATATGTTTGACACGCAGTTCCTGAACAGCAAATTCAAGCGCGGCAGAGGTTCCGTCAAAATCGCCATTGTTGTTATAGGGCGGTACGATATTGGCAACGTTTCGCACCACGAAAATCTCACCCGGGGCGGCGCCAAATATGGTTTCTGGTGCTGATCGTGAATCACAACAGGCGATGATCATTGTCTCGGGTTTTTGCCCGGTTTCGGCCAGTTGCTGATAGCGTTCATACTCACGCGCCAGCCGGTTTTTCCGAAAATGTGCATAACCACCAAGCAACTTCCTGGGAAAGTTGGGCTCAACCAGTTCTCGAGGTGCCTTTTGCGGTGTTGGTTCCGCATCTTTGTTGGAAACAGTAGTCACGCTGTCAGCTCCGTTGATAACGCAGGTTTTGTCGCACAGCTAACAAGGTGCGGTCCAGACAAAACTGTCTAAAAGCGAGCAAAAATCTGGGGTCAAATCGGATATACAAATGCCCAAACCAATAGACGTGGAAACGGGGATCCGATCAGGAAAGGGGTGTCAGTCTTCGAGATGTCTGGCCTCGGAAATCAACAGTATGGGGACACCATCGCGCACCGGGTAGGCAAGTTTTGCCATTTTGGAGACCATTTCCTGAGCTGCTTCGTCGTATTCCAGATTTCCCTTGGTCTGAGGGCAGACCAGCAATTCCAGCATTTTGACATTCAGGACCGGTTCGGATTCCTTGGGCACGGCTATTGCAAAGTCCCAGATGTGTCTCCTGCTTCACGCGCAAGCATGATTTCGGTTATGGCAACCAGCGTTTCTGCTCTGGTTTTCAAATCTGGTGCTTCCAGTAGGGCCTGTTTTTCTGCGGGTCCATAGGGACTCATCATGGAGAGCGTGTTGACCAAGGTTTCCGTACCGGCTTCGCGCACACCGTCCCAGTCCGCTTCCATGTCATTAGCTTCCAGAAACTGGCGAAATGTGCGCAATAAGCCATCGCGGTCAACGGCCTTCGCTGCCTCAAGATTTTCCACAAGATCGTCACCAAATCCTGCAATCTGTGCAGTGCGATAACCACCGATTTGTGACATTTCCTGAACAATGCGAAACCGACAAACGCCAGCAAGATTGACCACAATACGCCCGTCGCCGGTCTCCTGAAAGGCGGTCAGGCGGCCAAGGCATCCAACATCACAAAGGCTCGGCTGGTTCGCCTCTTCTTCACCTCCGATCTGCGGTTGAATCATGCCGATCATACGATTTCCATTC